>CACMNV010000004.1:0-95000 GCA_902615025.1 uncultured SAR116 cluster alpha proteobacterium
TTGGAATTAAAATTCCAAATTTTTCCTACTTTATTTGCAACTTCATTACCAAAAAATTTTTTTACCATGTGTTCTTGACCTTTATATCCAGTTGCAAATATAAAACTGTCATATTCTAATTTTTTAGAATTGTGGATAATCCCATCACTTAAAAATTCTTTAATATCTAAGAATTGTATTAGTTTAATTTTTTGATCTGCAACTAAATTTGAGGCTCCGACGTTAAAATAATATCCTCCACCTCTTGTTAAATACTTAAATTGCCAACCAGTGTTATCCTCACCATAATCTAAAACAAAACCAATTTTTTCTAATTTTTTTAGAAGTTTACTATCTAGTTTTTTTGATTGTTTTGTCAAAATTTGATGTGTTTTTTTTAAAACGCTTAATGGACTAGAAATAGCAATTAAATCACAATCATCAGTTGATGGTCCTTCTTGATACAGTGCATAAGGTAATTGTGCACTTGGCTCAAGATTAACAATCATTGTTGGAGATCTCTGTACCATTGTGACATTAGCACCATTTGCTTGTAAATCTTGACTTACATCATGTGAACTAGTTCCAGTTCCAAATACTAAAACATTTTTATTCTGATAAGGTTTACCACTTTTAAAATATCCAGAATGAATTTTTTCACCCTTAAAATTTTCTATCCCTTTAATATTTGGCATTTTAGGAACAGAACTGACACCGATCGCCATAACAATATGTTGAGGTTTTATTTTCTTAATTTTTCCTTTAATATCCTTAATTTTTACATCCCAAATTTTATCTTTAGATAGATATTCAGCTGATACAAATTCAGTGTTATTCCAAACATTTAATTCTAAACTTTCTGCATAATATTCAAACCAACCAGCTAATTTATCTTTAGCGATATATGTAGGCCATGTTTTGGGAAAAGGCATTAAAGGCAGGTGATTAACTTGGGTTTGATTGTGCAGAGTTAAAGAATGATACCTTTTTCTCCAATTATCCCCAATTCTTTCATGTTTATCAATAATAAGAGTATCAATATTTAGTTGTTTCAATCTTGACGCTATGGATAATCCTGCTTGTCCACAACCGACGACTAAAACTGTTGGTTCTCTATCTATGTAAGATTTTTCGAAATTTCTAATATCTAGCCAATTTGGTGCTTTAAAATCTCGAATCGTCGAAGCTTTAGAACTAACTTTTTTTAAGTTCAGTTCCTTCAATGAGGTCGATATTGACCAACATTTAAAATGCGTAGGATTTTTTTTTGAAGGCATTAATCTTAATACTCCTTCACCAATACCTTCTTTTGTTTTAAATGAAAAAATTGCTTCAATTACCTTTTCCCCAGCACGAACAACTTCTCTTGGTGGGGTTCTACTTGTGTCCACACGAAAGTTTCGTGCATTTTGTTTTATAATATTATTACGCAATATATCGTTGAAATTTTTAATGCCTGTGAAAGTAATAATGTCACCAGTTATTGAAACAAAATCTCTCCAATGTGATTCTGAATAAAACAGATTATCATAATTAAACTTATCATCTTTTAAAAAATCATTAAAATTTAGAAACCAATTTTCACAGATATTTGAAAAATCTAAATTGTTAAAATCCAACATTTAATTGCCTATAATTTTCTTTAAGTTAAACTATTAACTAAATATTTTCAATCATGTATATTATGGATTTTAAAATGACAAAAACTTCTGAAATAGCTAAATTTTTAATTAATGACCATCAAAATAATATAAAATACAGAAACCTTCCTAAAAGTTTAAAACCTAAAGATATTAATGAAGCTTATTTAGTACAGAAAGAATTTCAAGAAAATTGTGGAAGAGGTAAACTTGGAGGATTTAAAATTGCCTTAGCCTCTAAAGTGCAACAAGAATTATGTGGCATTGATCATCCTATTGCAGGTGGAATATTTGAAAGCGAAATTTATAATTCACCTTTTGAAGTTGATTTCGCATCTTATCACGGTTTAGGTTTAGAATTTGAACTTGCAATGGAAATTAGCGAAGATCTAAATTCTAAATCTATTAAGTTTGATAAAAATAATGTACTTGATTATATCTCAAATATTTATTCAGCTTTTGAATTAATAATTGACAGAGACGCAGATTACAAAAATATAGATGCTTTAAGTATGGCATCAGATAATGTTTGGTGTGCTGGAGTAATCCTTGGCAACCCGATCGAAAATTGGAAAAATATAGATTTTAATACATTAAAATCAACATTGTATTGGAATGATGAAACACCTCAAGAAGCTATTATAAAAGACGCAAATCCTTTTGATACACTTGCATGGGTAATTAATCTACGGTTGTCACTAAATTTAAATATCCCAAAAGGAAGTAAAATCATTACAGGTAGCGTTATTAAAACAAGGTCTCCAAAAAAAGGTGATGTAGTTACTTATAATGTTGGTAACTTGTCAAAAACAAAAATTCGTCTTATTTAAAAAATGCGTCAAATATCATTTTGATTGCAATGAAAGTAAAAAAAATCAAAAGTAATTTTTTAAATAAATCTTTTTTAATACCACCTCTAATTTTCTCTCCAATATAAAAACCAATCAAAGAAAAAAGAGCTCCCATTAAACCATATTTAAACATTTCATTACTTAATACATCAGTAGTGTAATACCCTAAAAATACTGGGAAACATCCCATCAAAATAAAAAAACCACTAACATCCACAAAATGTTTTGGAGATACATCTTTTATAAAAAGATAAATAGTAATGGGTAAAGCCCACAATGATGTAATACCGCCAATCAATCCGGACAACCCTCCAAAAACAAATTGCAATTTTACATCATTAACTTTAATTTTTTCAAACTTTATTGATAATGAATTTGTTATAACAAATAAAAGAACCATAGAACCAAAAATGGCACTGACCAATTGATTTCCAATTTTTGCTGCAAAAAAAGAAGAAATTAATAAAAATCCGATTATAGATATTACAAAATATTTATACTCTTTTATAATTTGTAATCTATTATCTGCTCTATAAAATTGCCATAAATTTGAGATTGTCATTGGTATTAAATTAAGACCTAAGGCTGTAATTGGATTTACAAAAAAACACAAAATTGCCATACCTGTTGTTGGCAATCCAATTCCTATAATTCCTTTAATTATTCCGGCAATAAAGTACGTAACCGACATAATTGTAAACAAATCAAAATTATTTAAATGCTCCAAAAAAAACCTATTTTCAAATATCAAAAACTTTATTATTAAATTTTATGTATTTTTATCAATAATTTTGTAATTAAGTTTGCAGGCAATTGCAAAAGCTTTTAACCTTCTTTCTGAATTAGAATCAAAAAGAATTTTGCCTTTTGGCTTTAACACACAAACTAACTTTTTATTTTTAATGTTTATATCTATTAAGTCTAAATTTTTTGGATTTCCAGCGCTAAATGTATATAAAAACCTTAATCCTATGCCTACAGCAAAGGCTGATTGTTTTTCTTTTTCAGTTAATAAGCTAATTAATTTTTTTGAAATCGATTTTTTTTCTTTTAGGCCTACATAACGATGATAAATTGCCTGAGCTAACCAAATACGTTCTTTGTGGAGTAAATTTTTTAAAGGTAACGATATAATTCTTTCTGCTGCAATAGCTCCTCTTAAATCTGAAAGTTCATTCCATGATATGTCTGATAGTTGGCAGGCTAACTTAAATAATCTTTTTATTTTTAACCCTACTAAGTCTTCCATTAATGGATCAAAAATCTTTTTAATTGCGCTCTGCATTCCATTAAATCTCTGATTCTTAGTAAAATATTTAATATTTGAAGATTTATCCGGATTTATGATTTTTGAGGGATTTAGTTCAGATATAATTCCATCTCTAATACTTGTTCCGGTAATAATTATTTTTTTTGGATCACATACTAATATTAAATTTTGCATTATATTTGCTGCATTCTTAATTGTAGGCATACGGTTTAGAGGAATTCCAGGAAATTCTTTTTCAGCATCCATTATTTTATCTAATAATAAAACCGATTTTTCAATTTTTATTGATAAGCCATGAATTAAGTAGAGTGGATAATTTGAATCTTTTATATATGCTGAACCTAAACTTCTAAAACTTCCACCAGTACCATAAAAATTAATGTTATTTGAATTCTTTAGCCATTTAATTGATTTAAATAAATTTATGATTTCATGTTGATTGACCGGTATTAGGTGACCAATATCTAAACTTTCTAATTTTTTTATTTTACCTTTTTTGATCAAAATTAATTCTAAACTACCTCCACCTAAATCAGCAATTATCCCATTTTTAATTGGAACATTACTAACTAAACCCAAAGCGGCTAACTCAGCTTCTTCATTTTTCGTTAATATACGAATTTTTGAAGAAAGAATTTTTTCAGCTGGCAAAATAAACTCTTTATTATTTTTTGAGTTTCTTACAGCTGCAGTTGCAACTGGTACAATATGTTTTACTTCCATATTTTTTATGATAAATGAAAATCGTTGTAAGGCTTTTAATGCTCTAGAAATAGATCTAGTTGACAACTTTCCAGTTTCAAACAATTTTTCACCTAACCTACAATTAATTCTTTCATTAAAAAGAGGATAAGGATATTTTCCAGAATCAGGATAAATCACTAACCTTACAGAATTAGAACCAATATCTATGATTGCTAATTTTGACTTTTTAAGTTTAAGTTTTAATATTTGGGAAGTTTTTTTTACAGACATTAAGCAGTTTTGAATTTAGATAGAGTTCCTTGGCCAGATAAACTTGGATTTTCCATGAAATAAGAATGTGAACAAAAATTAAGCTTATCCTCTAACTTAACATATTCTCCAGTCTGTTCTAGCAACCATGAGTTTTTTGTGTCGTTGATTAGTGCTGGAATAACTTGAGTTAATATCTGGCTTCTTACGGTTTCATTTTTTAGTGGCACATAAGCTTCTACTCTTGTATATAGATTACGAGGCATCATATCTGCAGACGATATGTAAACATCATTTTTAATAGATTGAAATTCTCCACCATTTGCAAAAACATATATTCTACCATGCTCTAAAAACCTCCCAATAATTGATTTAACTATTATATTTTCTGACAATCCTTTTACATCTGGCTTTAAACAACAAATACCACGAACAAATAAATTTATTTTTACTCCTGCATTTGATGCTTCATAAAGCTTTTCAATTAATTTAGAGTCTACTATAGCATTGCATTTAATCCAAATTCCTGAAGGCAAATTTTTCTTTGCAAAATCAATTTCATTTTCAATTTTTTTTATTAACCACTCAAAAGAGGAGTTTGGTGATATAATTAAATCTTTCATATCTTTTGGCTGAATATGACTAGTTAAGAAATTAAATACCATCATTGCATCATTACAAATATTTTTATCTATTGTAAAAAATGAAAAATCTGTATAAATTTTTGCTGTTGATGGGTGGTAATTCCCTGTCCCACAATGCGCATAAGATACGAGTTTATTATTTTCTTTTCTTGTAATTAAAGAGAGTTTTGAATGCACTTTAAGATCTACCAATCCATAAGCAACTTGAACACCAGCTTTTTCTAAAATTCTTGCAAGCTGAACATTGTTTTCTTCATCAAAACGCGCTTTTAATTCAATGATTGCTATCACAGTTTTACCTTTTTCTGCTGCTTTTACCAAAGCTTCTACAATTGGAGATGATGGAGTTGTCCTATATAATGTTTGTCTAATTGTAAGGACATCTTCATCTTCAGCTGCCTGATTTAGAAAATTTACAACCACATCAAAAGTTTCAAAAGGATGGTGAATGATTATGTCTTTATTTCTTATTGCTAAAAAACAATCTCCTTTAAAATCATAGATTCTTTGGGGAAATCTTGGCTTATATGGTTTATAAAAAAACGTGCTATTAAAATAATTAAATAATTCTTTATAATTATCTAAATCTATAAATTGGTCTGTAATATATAATTTAGACTTATTTATACTTAATTCACTTTGTAAAAGTTTTTGCGTATTCTTAGATAAATTACTTGAAATTTCTAAGGATACAACATCACCTCTTCTTCTTGCTTTTAATGCTGATTCAAATTCATCAATTAAATCGTCAGCTTCATCATCAATTTCAATTTCTGAATCTCTCAAAACTCTGAACATTCCAAAGTTTTTTAGTTTGTGATTTGGATAAATTTTATCAATAAATCTTGTAATCAAATCCTCGAGCAAAATATATTTATGCTCTTCACCTGGAAGTCTTACAAACCTATTGAGATTTTTTGGAAGTAGTATTACTGAATTGATTTCTTTGTTTGTTCCGTGTGACATTTCAATAAACAACCCCTTACCTTGATTTTGAATGAAAGGGAAAGGATGAGCTGGATCAAGTGTTGTTGGAGCAATAAGTGGAATAATGTTTTCTTCATAATATTTTTCAATCCATTTATTTTCTTTTTGTGATAAATCTTCAATTTTGTAAAAGTTAATTTTAAGTTTTTTTAATTCATGGATTAAATTTTTTAAGAGTACATTCTGATTTAACTTGAGTTTTCTTGTAAGACTTAATATTTCATTCATTAATGTGTCGATACGCTTTCCTGTAAATGGTATAATTTCATATTTTCTAGTCATTAGTTGGTAAAGACCGGCAATCCTTACCATAAAAAATTCATCTAAATTCATAGCACTAATTGTTAAAAATCTTAATCGTTCTCCAATTGGGATGGTCAAATCGAAAGCAGTTTTTAAAACTCTCTCATTAAATGACAACCAACTCAATTCTCTATCAAAAAAACGATCTTTTTGTCCAAGATAATTTAGTTTTTGTGTTGTCAAATTATTCTTCAGTTTTATCTCCATAAAAAAATCCTTGAATTATTTCACTTAATTTTATCAATAATTCAGGAATTTAGTATTTTCATAAGCTATATATGTTACCAATATATTACATAAATTTCCCAGCTGTCCATCCACCATCAACTGTTAAAATAGATCCCGTACAGAAACTGGATTCATCACTTGCTAAAAATCTTACTGCATTAGATACCTCTTCAGGCTCACCAACTCTATTCATAGCATGAATCCCATTGATTTTTTTAGCTACTTCTTTATCTTGAAAATATCTTTCAGTTAAAGGAGTTCTAATAACTCCAGGCGCGACAGCGTTAACTCTTATATTATTTTTAGCTAAATCCATTGCTAATTGCTTAGTTAATCCAACAGTTGCATGTTTTGATGTTGTGTAAGCACATCTGGAATTAGCTGCCACAATACCTAATGTAGAGGCTGTAATAATAATATTCCCTGTTTTATTGTGTTTTACACAATTTTTAGCAAATGTTTGAGCTGATAAAAATACTCCATTAACATTTACATCAATAACTTTTTTCCAATCTTCAAATTCTAAATCTAACATTGGAGTGATTTCCCGGATGCCAGCATTACAAAAAACAATATCGCAAGCTCCATATTTTTGGTTTAAAACTTCAAATACATTTTTTGTTTGTTCTAAATTTGTTACATCTAATTGGAGAGGTTCTGCAATTCCTCCATTACTTATTATTTGATTAGATAATTTTTTTGCCATTTCAAAATCAATATCTGTTACTGCTACAATTGCACCCTCGTTGCCAAAATCTAAAGCAGTTTTAAAACCTATTCCACCTGCTGAACCAGTAATTAATACTATTTTATCCTTAAATCTCATATGCTAATCCTCACTATTTATAATAGTTTACAATTAATTTTAAAAAAAACTATAGGAGTTATTTATGATTGAACATTTAATATTTTCAGATGGTCCAAAAAGAGTAGGGCCCTTTAGCCATGCTGTGAAATCTGATGAATATTTATTTGTAACTGGACAAATGCCTACCTTAGAAAATGATCCAGGTAAATTAGTCTCTAATGATATTAGAGACCAAACTCATCAAGTTATCAAAAATTTATCAACCGTACTTAAGAAATCAAATGTTCCTTGGGAAAATATAATATTCATAAGAATTTATTTGGTTAACTTTAAAGATTTTGATATCGTCAATCAAATATATGAAACATACTTTTCTAAAGATAAATTACCAGCAAGAACATGCATTGGTGTAACAGGTCTAGCTGTAGGTGCATTAATAGAAATTGATTTAATAGCAAAAACATAAATATAAACAATTAATATGAAAACTGAATTTAAGAAGGGATTAAAACAAGGATTTAGTCTTCCTGGTTTTGCTATGGGATCTGCAATGATTGGCTTTGGCGCCTTAGCATATGAATCAAATCTAGATTACTTTGTTACAATAGCATCAATGTTATTTTTATGGAGCATGCCTGGTATGATTTTGTTTGTTACTTTAATTTCGTCAGGAGCTTCAATTATATTAATGTTTATGAGCATTTTTTTGGCAAACATAAGAACATTGTTCATTGTACTTTCTGCGTTTTTAACTATGAATGTTGCTTCTCAAAAAAATTCTTTTTTAAATAAGTTGTTCTGGGCACAATGGGTTAGTCCAACAGCATGGACTGTAATTTCAACAAATCCTGACAAAATTTCAAAAAATTGTATTTTTAGCTATTACAAAGGATTAGCGATTGGTTTAGTTGTAATGTGTTTTATTGGATTATCAATTGGATATTTTATATTTAGTAAATTACCAAAGGAACTTATTATGATCCCAATATTTTTCATACCTTTGTATCTAATGATATTAATGTTAAATGCCAAAGATAAGATTTATATTGTTACGATTGTCTTCAGTGGTTTTCTACTAATCGTAAGTTATCCATTTTTAGGTGATTGGAGTATTTTAACTTCAGGATTGTTATCAGCTATACCAGGTTATGTTACTGGAAGGTTTTTAAAAATATGACAATCTCTTTATTTGATCAAAATACTATAATTTTACTATTTGTAGCTTTTGCAGGAATGATTATATGGCGATATCTAGGTGTTTTATATTCAAAAAATATTGATAACGAATCTATTATTGCAAAAACAATTAACTCAATAGCCTATGGAATGACAACAGCTATTGTATTTAAAATAGTTTTTTTTCCTGATAATGCTCTCAATTTAATACCAAATACTGATAGAATAATTCCTTTTTTTATAGGAATAATTGTATTTTTGGTTTTTTCCAAAAATACAAGTTTTGGACTAATAACTGGGATTAGTAGTTTTTCGTTTTTAATACTATATAGGAATTATATAATCTAATTTATTCAACTAACTGCTTAGCTATGATTATCTTTTGCAATTCATTAGTACCTTCACCAATTGCTAACAAAGGCGCATCTCTATAATATCTTTCGATATTATATTCTGGCGAATATCCGAAACCTCCATGAATTCTCATAGCTTCAGTTGAATTAAATAAAGCTGTTTCTGTAGCATATAGTTTTGCCATTCCAGCTTGCAAATCAGATCTTTGTCCACTGTCATATGCTATAGCCGCTTGTTCTGTTAGTAATCTTGAGGCTTCTAATCTAGTTGCCATTTCTGCTAACTTAATTTGAATTGATTGGTGATTTGAAATTGGTTTTCCAAATGTTTTTCTAATTTTAGAATATTCTATAGAATCATCCAATGCGGCCTTTGCAAGTCCAACCCCTCTTGCTGCAACATTGATTCTTCCTAATTCTAAACCTGATAATATTTGCTGCAGACCTCTGCCTTCTTCAGTACCGATTAAATTTTCTAATGGTATTTCAACATCTTTAAATTGAACTTCTCCTGTATCAATACCTCTATAGCCTAGTTTCTTTAGTTTTCTTGGAATGTAACCTTGATCTTTATGAACTAATAATAAACTCATTCCTTTATGAGGTGGTGAAATTTCATTATTCGTCTTAACCAATACTGCTAAAACATCTCCTTGGACTGAATTTGTTATCCATGTTTTAGTCCCATTAATTTTATACTTCGTATTATCTTTAGTTGCTTTTGTTTTTATTGATTGTAAATCTGTTCCACAATCTGGTTCTGTTAAAGCAATACCTCCTCTTAATTCTCCTGTTGCAAATTTAGGCAGATAAAAATTTTTCATTTCATCGGTGCCAAACTTTTCTACAGCAGCACACATAATTAAATGAGAATTAAAAATACCAGATACTGACATCCAAACAGATGAAACATTTTCTACAATTTTAGAATAAGTAACAGCAGATAAACCTAATCCACCATAATCTTCAGATATAGTTGCTCCAAAAAGACCCAGTTCAGCCATTTTGTCAGCTATGTCTTGAGGATATTTATCCTCAGATTCAAATTCTTTAACATAAGGTTTAACATCTTTTTCTAAAAACTTATCTATGCTACTAAGAATAAGTTTATCATTTTCAGAAGTGTCCAAATTTATTTTTGCTAGTTTCTGATCGTCCATTTAGTTTCTCTCTTTCTTATTTAATTACTTAACTCAAATAATGAATCTATGCTGTTCGCATTATCTAGTTTAAGCATAAAATTTTTAAGTTCATCAGATTTTTCTGTTTTTAAGTATGGTTCTACAAGACCGTCAAATTTCTCAATAAACTCATCTTGGGTCATAAAATTTTCTGGATCCCCTTTTGGAATTTTTACAAATCTTTCATGCTCTTTACCATTAACTTTAATTTTAACATTCGCACTCATATATTCTGGGCAACATTCTTCAGCCTTTTTGTCGTGAGCAGTTTTTATTCTTTTACATAAAGATAGAGTTTCATTATCAGTTAAACTATTTTTATAATCATCCCATACAAAACTTCCGTTTTTTGCAGCTATAGCTGCACAAAAAGGCATTGAAAATTGTCCATCAACTATATTTTTAGGATTTCTTTTTTCTTCTAAAGGAACACCGATAATATTTAATGCTGTATTTGATAATCCAATTTCAACATCTTCTAGCTCTTTAAAATTAAAACCTATTTCTTCTTTAAGTTCTAACAATCCGTCTATTGCTGCATGACTGTATCTACATGATGGGTAGGGCTTTACACCTAAATTAAGAGTTTCAAAATTTTCACCTAAAGCATTTAAGGCTTTTTTAGAATCTCCACCAGAAACAAAAGAATTTAAATATCCCCATTTACCCTCAAAAGCTTGTTGTGGACCTTTAAAACCCTCTAAAGCTAAAACAGCACATTTTAATCCATTTTGGGCAGCTTGACCAACATGTGATCTTTTTGTCCAAGATCCATCGTTTAAAAATTCCATTGAACCCGATGACTGACTTAAGGCAATACCAAAGGCTGAAATAAATTGATTTTTATTTAATCCTAAAATATGACCAGTTGCTGCAACAGCCCCAAAAATACCACAAGTGGCAGTTGGATGAAATCCTCTATTATAATGCTTAGATGCTCCACCTGCCAACCCAAGTCTTATTTGAATTTCATAACCTATAACACAAGCTGTAATTAATTGTTGTCCTGAACAGTTTTTCATTTGTGCAGCTGAAAGAGCAGCAGATAAAATTGGTGCACTTGAATGAAGAGAAGCTTCAGCATGAGTATCATCAAAATCTAGAGAGTGTGCTAAAGTACCATTAATTAAAGCAGCAGCAGACGGTGCATAATTATTTTTATCTGAAAAAACTTTACAATTACCATTATCCAAATCTAATGTTTGAATTGCTTTTATCAAACTTTCTGTTGATTCAGCATCATGCCTTGCTCTGATAATTATTCCAACAGTATCTAAAATAAGTAGCTTAGTTCTTTCAACTACATCTTTAGGTAATTTTTCAAATTTAATGTTTTCACAAAATTCAGCTAATTTTTCTGTTAATTTTTCCATATCTCTCAACTTGTATTTATTTCAGTTAAGTTATAATGTTATTATTTATTAATTTTTTTTCAATTTATTTAATTTTTTTTTATGACAGAACCATTTGAATTAACTGCTACAAAAGCTCTTGAATTAATTGATAAAAATAAACTTTCATATTTAGAATGGATTGAAAGTTGTTTAGAAAGAATAAAAACAAGAGAACCTTTTATTAAAGCCTTTTCCTACATTGATTATACGAGACCAATCGAATTAGCAAAAAAATGTGATCAAATAAAAAAGAAAAATTTTGGAATACCATTTGCTGCAAAAGACATTATTGATATTGAGGGTATGCCGACACAGATGGGCACACCTTTTTATTCAGAAAATATACCAAAAAGAGATGCTGGAAGTGTCGCAATCGCTAAACACTATGGCTGTATTCCTATTGGCAAGACAGTGACAACTGAACTGGGTCACAGACACCCTGGCCCAACTGTTAATCCTCATAATTATGAACATACCCCAGGTGGATCTAGCTCTGGTTCAGCTGCAGCAGTAGCAGAAAACATGGTACCTATTGCTTTTGGAACCCAAACAACTGGTTCTGTTATAAGACCTGCAGCTTATTGTGGAGTTATAGGCTATAAGCCAACTTATGGAGATTTTGATAAATCAGGAATTTTACCAAACTCTCCATCTATAGATACTTTAGGTCTTATGGCTAGATCGATAGAAGATATACTTAGTATGAGAAATATTTTGATAGAAGAAGAATGTTTATTAAATGAAAATTTAAATATTAATGATATTAGGTTTGCGTTCGTTAAAACTCCTTACTGGGATAAAATAGATGACGACTCTAAAGTAAATCTAGAAAATTTTATTTCTAATCTGATAGAATTGAACGTTAATGTAGAAGAAATATATTTAAATAATTTAATTTTAAAGTCTAGTGAAATACATAAAAAAATAAGTGGATTTGAATTTAAAAGATCTATTTCCGCCGAACGTTTTCACCACTATAATGAACTAAGTGATATCCTAAGAAATGGAAGGCTTAGTGACGGTGAAAATATGTCATTAAGTGATTACCATTATTTATTTGATCATCTTGAAAAACATAAACATATGATTAATGACAAGATATCTTCTTATGACTGTATAATATCACCAAGTGCTCTAGGTGAAGCACTAAGTGGTTTAGAATATACAGGCTCACCAGTGTTAAATACGACTTGGACTTTATTAGGATTACCATCAATAACACTACCAATGTTTAAAAGCAAAAATAATTTACCAATAGGTTGTCAATTTATTGCAAAGAAGGCTGAAGATAATAAACTTTTAAGTATTTCAAAAAAAATACTCTTAGAATTTAGCTAGCCAAAGTGAGAAGTTATTAATAATGAAGGTAAAGTAAGAGCTAAAGCAGGAAATAAAAGTACTATTATTAAAACAACTGTATCTGATATACAAAATGGGAATGAACCCCTAATCACAGTCGTTACAGGTAATTTTGTGACTCCACTTACAGCAAATAAATTAAGTCCAACAGGTGGAATTACACTTCCGATTTCTATACATAAAGCTGTTAAAATTCCAAGGTGAACAGGATCAACTCCAAGTGCTAATGCAACGGGGAAATAAATAGGTACTGTTAAAACTAAAATTGCAACACCTGTTAAAAACATAGATAAAAATAGCAAAGAACCCATTAAAGCAAACAAAAATCCAAGCCTTGATAAACCTAACGTACCAGCCCATTCAGCTATCATCTGAGGCCATCCCATATTAGCAAGATAAAACTGGAATATGCCTACACATCCTAACAAAAAGAAAACTACAGCTGTTAAATTCATAGTCCTTACTGTCGTTGGCATTAATTCTTTTAAAAAAGTCTTTCTTTTAAAAACCAGACCATAAAATAATGCGTAACTGGCAGCAGCGGCACCTGCTTCTGTTGGAGTAAATACTCCTCCATAAAGTCCACCTAAAATAATAACTGGCATCAACAAAGCTGGCCAAGCATCTTTAAATGAAATCCAAACCTCGCATAAGTCAAATTTTCCTCGAGGTAATTTTATAAATAGTGAAACGCTAATGATTATAACTGCATCACTTATTGCTAACATTATGCCAGGCACAATGCCTGCAAAAAATAAATCAATAATTGATATCTCTGTTATAACACCGAACAAAATAAGAGTGATGCTTGGTGGTATTAATAAAGCTATCCCGCCAGCTGAGGCAATTACACCAGCTGCCATCCATTTGGGATAACCTCTTTTTACAAGCTCCGGATATGCAATAACACTCATTGCTGCAGCCATAGCTGTTGAAGAACCTGATATTGCCCCAAATAAAACTGCTGCTAAAAGAGTTGCATATGCGAAACCACCTGGAACCCAGCCAACTAAAGAATCAGCAAATCTAAACAAACCTGCAACAAGGCCTGTTCTTTCCATTAAAAAACCAGCATAAATAAAAAAAGGTATTGCTACTAAAGTATATTTAGTTAGAAAGCTAAAAAAAGCTTCGAATAGAGTACTGTAAGTAAGAAAATCATCAAATAGTACACCAATTGCAGTAGCACCAGCTAATGAAATTCCAATAGGAACTCCAGCAAATAAAAGCATGAATAACGTACTACCTAAACTCCACATAACAATTATCTATCTAAACATCCGTTGATAATTCAACTTTTTCAGTGAAATGATCACCCTTAATATAACTATGAATATCTTCAATTATTTGTAAAAAAGCCACGAGTGACATTAAACCTAAGCCTATTGCTAAACAAGTATGAAACGGCCACATATAAAAAAATAAACTTTCTGACAATTCACTTATTTTAATTGAATAGTGTATAGTAGATATAGCTGTATAAGTTAATGAAGCACAAAAAATACAAACTGTAGTTGAAACAAAGATTTTAGCAAATCCAATTAATTTGAAAAACTTGTAAGCACTCAACAATTGAAGTACAGCACTCATGACTAAATGCCCTCTTTTAATTTGTGTTACACAAATGAAAAAAGCAACTGAACACATTGTAGCATAGATAACTGCATCCTGACCCCACTCAAATACAACACCCAAAATATATCTTCTAAAAATTTCAGCTAAAGCGAATAAGGTTACACCTATCATCAACAGAGCTGACAAAGTCCCTAGGATCTTTTCGATCCAGTGCTTAATCAATTCAGAAATTTGATAAAATATTTTCATGCTAATTTAAAAAAGGCCTAAATAAAATTTAGGCCTTTTGATAAAGTTACTTACGTGACTTCTTTTTAAATAAAGCTGTTCCTTTTGCATATTTAGCAAAGTCTGCAGCAAAAGCAGTACAATCAGTCTTTTCTAATGGATCTGATCCTAATGGATTTGCTTTAACTAAAGCCGCAGCCTCTGATGTAAATTGGTCCACCATTTTATCACCAGTTCCATCAACTTTTGTTTTAATCCAGTTATTTGTAGCACCACCTTCAGCCTTTTGTAAAACACCAGCTTCTGATGGGTTCATTACGTAAATACCAGGCTTAGACTTATCTGTTACTTTATACTTATCAACAAGTCTCTTATCATTACAAAAGTTTATTGCCTTTTGATATGGAATAAAGTCATTAACAATAATGTCAGCTAATGCTTTTTGTTGAGCTTTAGATAGTGTTGACCACCATTTGTTTGAAGCACCAATCCAATAGTAATCACCGACGATACCGTTGATGCCAGCTACAGTAAAATATGGAGCTTGCTCTTTTGTTGCGTTAAATCCACCTAAACTTGTTAATAATCCATCAATTACTCCAGTTTGAAGTGCTGGTGGAACATCTCCAAATGACATTGTAGTTGGATTAGCACCTAATGATCCAAGTAATGCATTTTCAGCAGGTCCCATACTTCTGATTTTTTTACCTTTGAAGTCAGCTGGAACAAGCATTCTACTTTTAACAGCTCCAGCACCCATATACATACTTAAGTGACCAGAACCAAATATTGTAATTCCATGTTTATCATTAAATACCTTCTTTAACTGAGCAAAAGTTTTTGTACCATCTAGTCCATTGATAGCACCAGGAGTAGTTAATTTACCAGCTCCTACAATTGTATTTGCTAAAGGCTCAACTGAAGAAGTTTTACCAAACTGTCCAGTCATCATTTCTAAATTACCTTTTGTTAAGGCCTGTGTACCTTTTGGTACATTATAAAGTGATTTAGCCCAGTAAATTTGTACTTTACTTCCTGGAATTTTCTTTTCAACTTGCTCTGCAAAAAACATTTCTGCAATAGCTGCAGGATGTGGCGGACCAGAGTGGTCTGATGCCCATCTCATTTTAATTGGTTCAACTTTACCGTGTCCATCTGCGATAGCATTTGTTGAACCTAATGAAAATAAAGCTGCAATTGTAGCAACTGCTGTCATTAATTTCTTATCTAATCTCATGAATTTTCCTCCGAAACATAGATTTTGTTAAATAATTATTTAGACACTAAACATATAATACTATGTAATCAAAGGTTTTTTAGTTCATATGTTATATAAAAAATTAATAAAATAAATTGAACTATATAATATCTTTATTTTTCAATAAGTTAATGTCTTCAATTGAGTAGCCTAACTTAGTAAATATCTCTTCATTATGTTCACCTAATTCAGGTGCTGTTTTGTCAACATGATTTTCAGTGTCGAATCTTATTGGTGTTTTTAGTAAGCTTATGTTTTTTTTATTTTTAGTCGTTATAGTTTCAATGTTATTTCTTTCTTTAACAAATTCATTTTGAAGTGAAGACTTAACATCTAAGATTGGTGCAGCTGGTACATTACCTGCAAAAATTTTTAGCCATTCTGACGTAGACTTTTTACTTAATTCTTTATCTAAAATTTCTGTTATTTGACTTCTATTCTCCTGTCTCAGTTTAAAATTTAAAAACCTTTTATCTTCTCCCAAGTCTTTTCTATCTATATATTCACAAAGAATAGGCCAAAAACTCTCTTTATTGCACATTAAATAAATCCAACCATCAGAAGTTTTATACAGTTGACATGGAACTAAAACGGGATGAGCAGATCTATCTAATCTTTCTGGTTCGTAATCTGAATTTAATGCCCAGGCAGCTACATAACTTTGATTAAACATGGCTGTATCAAAAAGACTTACATCAATATCTCTTCCAATTCCTGTATCTCTTGCGGATAAAACACCACTCACTAAACTAAATGCCATAGTTAATCCTGCCATGTAATCTACAATAGACAGACCAAATCTTGCCGGAGGAGCATCAGGTTCACCAGTCAATGAAAAGTACCCTGCCTCAGCTTGCATTAAATAATCATATCCTGGCCAATTCTTTCTTGGCCCTTCTCTACCATATGCAGAACAATGAGCTGCAACAATTTTTTTATTATATTGTTTTAATTGGTCAAATGTAATTCCTAACTTTTCAGGAACATCACCTCTAAGATTATTGCAAACTGCATCACTTGTTTTTACTAACTTACCTAAAATTTCCTTCCCTTCACCAGATAAAATATTAAGAGTTATACTTTTTTTATTTCTGTTTAATGCTTGAAAGAAGATACTTGATGCTGAATTTCTTTCTTCATCAATGAAATAAGGACCAAGTGCTCTTAAGTAGTCTCCATCCGTTCCCGCAGGTTCTATTTTTATTACCTCTGCACCTAAATCCGATAAATACTGAGAACCAAATGGACCCGCACCATATTGCTCAAATGCTAAAACTTTTAATCCCTCTAGAGGCAAGCTCATTTTTTAAAACTTTCTAATTATTTTGTATTTGAAATAATTTCATCAACAACACTATGACCTCTTTTAGCAACTAAAAAAGATCTTACCATATCCATCACAATCAAATTATCTTGATTTTTTCCAATATGTCTAACTCTTACTATTCCTTGGGTTGGTCTTGATTTAGACTCTCTTTTATCAAGTACCTCTGTTTCAGAATATAGAGTATCTCCAACAAATACTGGTGCGGGTAATTTTATTTCTTCCCAACCTAAATTTGCTATTGCTTTCTGGCTAGTACCACTCACGCACATGCCTGTAACCAGTGATAAGGTAAATGCAGAATTTACAAGATAACGTTTGAATTCTGTTTTAGACGCATAATTAGTATCAAAATGCACAGGATGTGTGTTCATTGTTAAATTTGTAAACCAAATATTATCTGTTTCTGTAATGGTTCGACCTGGCCAATGTTCGTAAATGTCACCTACATTGAAATCTTCAAAATATCTGCCTGGATCTTCTCGATATCTATTAGGCCCAACCTTTTTTATTCCAAATAACTCACTCATTTAAACCTCTCTCTCAATAATGGACTTAGCTCTTGCCAAAACAGGAGCATCAACCATTTTACCTTCAAAATTAAAAGCGCCAGTACCTGCAGTTTCAGATGCTTTTAAAACTCCTTTTGCCCAAATCAATTCTTCATCAGTTGGATTATATGCTCGATGGATAGGTTCAATTTGATCTGGATGAATTGCAAATTTTCCTTTAAAACCCATTGATTTAATTAGCTTAGTTTCATTAAAACATCCTTCCGCATCACGAAAATCCAACCAAACCCCATCCAAAGCAATAGTGTTGTATAGAGCTGAGGCATTAACTATTTTACCTCTTGAATAAGCTAGCGAATCTACACTCATATCTCCACCTGTCATAGCTGTAAAGTCAGCAGAACCAAAACCTATTCCTGAAAAGTTTATACCTTCAACATTCCAAAATTCGATATTAGCAATTCCTTTAGGTGTCTCAATTTGTGGTAGAACTAAAATGTTTGTTCCTAAATCATTTAAAAAAGATTTACACTCTTTAGCATCTTCAATTTTTGGTATGGCAATAGAATAAGGAAGATTTGGACAATTCTTCAACATTTTAATGTCATCATGATAATCATTCGAATCTAAACCATTTATCCTCAGTAAAAATTTCTCTGGTTGATTATTAAAATTGTTTTTTGAAAATTCGATGAAATTTTTACGCCCAAAATCTTTCTTATCTTTGGCAAGTCCGTCTTCTAAATCAAAAATGACTTTGTCAGAATTTGATGCCAAGGCTTTTGGAACTCTCTCGATTTTATCCAATGGTAAAAATAAAATACTCCTCATAATTGACTGCTCATTAATTCCTTTATTTTAAAAGATTGATAATGTCTTTCGCTCGATTTTTTTCAGGACTTTTAAAAAGATCAAATATTTCATTGGATAGTTTATCAGATAATAAAGAAGAAGATTTAGTTAAAATCTTTTTCTGTAATAATTCATTTTCAATTTTATTATTCAAGTCATGACTGTTTTTATATATTTCACTACCATCTTTTAATTCAATTAAAGCTTCAGTATTAGTCATTTTATCATTTGGAATGACTTCAACTTTATCACGTGTTTCAACAATTTTTTCATTAAAGCAAATTTCATCATTATAACTATCTAGCCTTCCTGTATCAACACCGTGAAGAGACATTGCGGCGGTTAACTTATATGAAAACTTTGCCTCTAATCCTGTTTTCGGGCTATCAATATTACAAACTTGCAACCAAGAAGGTTGTGTTTGAATTGAAATTTTTTCAATTGAATCTGGATTAAAATTATTTTTTGTTTTCAATTCGTCCAATGCCTCAAGAAAAGCATGCAAACCATGACAACAAGCATGAAATTTATATTTAATTTCAGGGAATAAAAAATCTTGCCCTAAAACATTAATTGCTGCCTCAGGCATAGTTTCGTCCCATGCATGTGTCTTCAAAAAACCTTGATTACATTCAATCCCGTTTTCACAACTAACAAAACCTAACTTTGACAATTTAGCAGCCTCAATTCCATTTGATGCAGCAATGCCAGCATGAAATGGTTTGCCCATTGTACCAAATTGTGACTTTAAACCTGATGCTCTTGTTGAAACTATACCAAGTGCATTTTCTATTTGTTTAGCATCTAATTTCAGTAATTTCGATGCAACTAAAGTTGCACCAAAAGCCCCACTGGTAGCTGTTTGATGAAAACCTTTGTTATAATGTGAGTAACCAAGGATATGACCTAACCTAGTGGAAATTTCTACACCACACATATAAGCCAACATTATTTCATCAATCGATGAGCCTAATTCTTCGCCAAGTGCTAATGCAGTAGGAAAAGCACTAGCCGTTGGATGTCCAGTAAATAAAAAATGAGTGTCGTCATAATCTAGGGCATGACCAATAGTTCCATTTACAAAAGCTGCTGATTTAGCTGAAACTTCTTTTCCATTTGAAATTAATCTTGATAGACCTTTAGTTTGTTCTTCATCGATTAATTTAGTTACAATTTTTGATACTGGCTCTTCTTTTGCTGCATATGCAACACCACACCAATCGATCATTGACATCTTTGAAAAAAATATCATTTCATCATTAAAATTTTGTAAGGTAGCCTGTAATACGAAATTACTAAAAATTTTTGTTAAATCTGTCATCTTTTACTCCATTAAAACTTTGCTTCTGCTCTCATAGTCACACCAAATTCTTTTGTTGCACCCCAACAGCTTACTGAACCATCATCCATTTTATCTACACCAACCATATACTCACTATCTGCAAAAACAGGTGCCATGACTTTATGAGTGAATGACTTTACTGGCTTACCCATCAATTTTTCAGCAGCTCTTAATAAATAAGTTGCCTGAAGTGGTCCATGTACAATTAAGCCAGGGTAATTTTCTTCATTAACTGTGTATGGATGATCATAATGAATTCTATGCCCAACAAATCCAATTGCGGAATATCTAAATAATATAGTTGGATGCATAAAAATTTTTTCGCTTAAATCTGCTTTCTCAGGTATGTCTTTTGAATAACCTGAGCCACCTCCAGACTTTGAAATATCTCTGTAAACAATATTGTGTTTTTCATTAATAGTTACTTCATCATTGACTAAGAAATTATATTCTGCTGTTACAAAACATAAAAGACCAGTTCGTCCTTCTTTAACTTGAATGTCAGCTACAGTTGATTGTTTAATAACTTTGTCACCTACTCTGATTGGTTTTAAGACTTTAATTTCACTTCCTGCCCACATTCTTCTTGGCAAAGGAACAGGAGGTAAAAATTCACCTAATGCTGGATGAGAATCTACACCAAGTTCATCATTTTTAACTAAATTCCACCCTAACATCCAATGTAATCCAGAAGTGACTGGATCTCCATCCTTAGGATTTCCTATATCCATATTTAGCGTTGCTCTATATCTTTGTTCAACAATTGGTGTTACATAGTCGGTAACATTATCTATTTTTCCGATCCATTTTCTTAAATGATCAATATCAACTTTTGTAGACATAATAATTAAGCCCTATAATTTTAATTAGTGAATTAAAATGATTCTATTAATTAAATCCCAGATTTTGCATTAGATAAAGTTAAAAATGTAAAAAATAACAAGATTTTAATTTTACTATTTAAAAAAGTATTATTTAATAGAAAATTGATAAAAAAAACTTGAATCTAATTATAAATAATATCTTTAGGAGATTTTTTTGAACGGTGCAGATACTCTAGTAGGGACATTATTAGAAGGTAATGTTGATGTGTGTTTTACAAACCCAGGAACCTCTGAAATGCACTTCGTTGCTGCATTAGATAATTATAAAAATATGAGAAGCATTTTATGTTTGTTTGAAGGTTGCGCAACTGGAGCTGCAGATGGATATTATAGAATGAAAAGATCAGCGGCTTCGACTTTATTACATTTAGGACCAGGATTAGCAAATGGATTAGCAAATTTACATAATGCAAAAAAAGCTAATTCTGGAATTGTTAATATAGTAGGTGAACATGCTCTTGATCATATAAAGTTAAATGCTCCGTTAACCTCTGACATAGAGGGTATAGCGAGACCTGTTTCAAGTTGGATAAAAACTAGCAAATCATCTAAAGAAATAGGAATGGATGCAGCAGAAGCTATAAAAGCAGCCAATAAAAAACCTGGAGAAATTGCAACACTAATATTACCTGGTGATACTGCGTGGAATGAGGGATCAAAAATTGAAGAGGTAATACTACATAATAATACAAAAAAAGTTCCTACAGATTTAATTAAAGAAGCAATATCAGAAATACAAAAAGCCAATAACCCATTAATACTAGTAGGAGGGCCTGCATTAGAAGAAAATAATCTTGTTAAATTAGCTTTAATAGCAGAAAAGCTTGGATGTGAATTAAAAACAGACTGGTTTAATGCACGACTAGACAAAGGAGCAGGAAGGATAAATTCAATAAGAATCCCATATGTAGTTGATAAAGCAGTTGAAGCCTTAAAAAATTTTGACACTATTGTTAATATCTGTGCCAGACAACCTGTCGCCTTTTTTGCTTATCCTAATAAACCGGGAATTTTAACCCAAGACAAAACAAATTTTATAGAATTAGCTGAATTATCTGATGATATAAGATCTTTAATCAATGAATTTTCAGATCTTGCAAATGTTACTTCTAAAAACCCTAAAACAATATCAGAATTTAATCCACCAGAAATACCTCAAGGTCCAATTAATACAACTTCTCTAGGCATGGCCCTAGGAGCTTTAATGCCAGAGAACGCAATTGTAGTTGATGAGTCAGTGACAACTGGCAGAGAGTTTTTTTATCAAACTGCAGGTTCTCATCCTCACACATGGTTAAACAATTGTGGAGGATCTATTGGATTTGGTATGCCTGTAGCGATTGGCGCGGCAATAGCTTGTCCAAACCAGAAAGTCATTTCTCTTGAAGGTGATGGTAGCGCTATGTATACCGTCCAATCTTTATGGACAATGGCAAGAGAGAATTTAGATATTGTTATTTTAATTTTTGCTAACCAAAGTTACAAAATTTTGCAAGGAGAATTAAAGAATGTTGGTGTAACAAATCCAGGGAAATCTGCCATTGAAATGTTGTCACTTAAAAACCCAGAATTAGATTGGACTTCAATATCTAAAGGAATGGGTGTAGATGCAGTTAAAGTAGAAAATATAGAGGATTTAGTTAAATATTTTAAATATGGAATAAAAGAAAATGGTCCATTTTTAATTGAGGTTTTGATCTAATAGATAAATTATTAATATGATTAAATGCCTATTTTAAAATTATACAAAGATAAAAATATAGATTGTAAAATGGACCTGGTTTCAATTGAGGATTATCTAATCAAAATGATGAATACAGAATTTAACGCTAGGCTTGAAAATTGCCAAATAATTTGGATAGCCACAGAAATATTAAAATCTGAGTACAAAATTTATGGTGAATTACTTTTACGTAAAAATGAGAACCGTACAAACTTAATAAAAAATAATTTTTTAAATAAAATTGGTAAAAAATTATCAAAAAGTTTTTCTACAAATATTAGGTTAAGATCATTTTCAATTAAAGATGAATTAATTAATGCGGCACAGATTAAATTAGGGGAAGATGATGACGGATAAAAACATTGTACTTTGTGAAATAGATAGTAGAGGAATTGCAAATATTCATTTAAACAGACCTCATAAAAATAATGCTTACAATGGGGAAATGATTGAGAGATTACTTGAAGTTTTTGAAGGTCTAAGTTCTCATAAATCTCTAAAAGCTATAGTAATAAGAGGTAATGGAAAACATTTTCAAGCTGGAGCAGATTTAGAATGGTTAAAGGAAATTGGAAAATTAACAAAAGATGAAAATTTCATAGTATCTAAAAAAACTGCTTTAGCGATAAAAGGTCTAACAGAATTTCCTAGACCCGTAATTTCTATAGTTCATGGTGGTTGCTTTGGTGGTGGAACAGGAATTGTAGCTGCATCTGATATTGTAATAGCAGAAACGAAATCAATTTTTTCAATATCGGAAACTCGTTGGGGTGTAATGGCAGGCATAATAATACCTCAACTAAATAAATCCATTGGAGTTAGAAATGTCAGAAGATATGCAGTTTCTTCTGAGAGATTTAATGCAGATGAAGCCAAAAGAATTGGTTTAGTGCATGAAGTTTTAGATGAACAATTTATTGAAGAAAAGTTAGAATCTATTTTAGATCACATTTTATTATGTGGTCCAGAGGCAATTTACCAAACAAAAATGAGAGCTTTAAAAGAAGCAAGCTTGATTTTAACCGATAAGGAATTTAATGAATTGGTTGAAGAACATTCACTAAAAAGGATGAGCAATGAGGCTTTTGAAGGTCTAAATAGTTTTTCTGAAAAAAGAAATCCTTCTTGGTATCCAAAAATAAAGGATAATTGATATGTCATCATTAGTTATTAATTCAAAAATCTGGGGTGAAATGTTTGGTACCAGAGAAATGTCAGAAATTTTTTCAGATAAAAACACTATACAATATTACCTCGATGTTGAAGCTGCACTTGCTCGAGTTCAATCAAGATTAGGGATAATTCCTAAAACCTGTGGTTTAGAAATTTCAAAAGTTGCAAAAACAGATTGGATTGACTGGGAATTATTAGAAAAAAGAACTTCTATTGTAGGGTATCCAATTTTACCATTAGTTGAACAATTAAGCTTAAAAGTAAAAAAGAATTTCGGGCAATATTGCCATTGGGGAGCAACAACACAAGATATAATGGACACAGCTGATGTTTTACAAATTAGAGATGCTTTATCAATCTTATTATCTGATTTAGTTGGAATTAAAAAAGTTTTAAAAAAACTTGTAAAAAAGTACATCAACACACCAATGTCTGGAAGAACTCATTTACAGCATGCTTTACCTACTTCTTTTGGCTATAAATGTAGCACATGGTTATCTGGTATTGAGAGACATATTGATAGAATTAAAGAAATAAAAGAGAGATTATTTTACGTTTCTTTTTTTGGAGCTGCAGGAACTCTTGCCTCTTTAGGAGAGAAAAATGGGCTAAGGACAAAGAACGGACTTGCTAAAGAATTAAAATTAAAATCTCCAGATGTGAGTTGGCATTCGATTAGAGATAATTTTTGTGAGTTATCATCTTGGATTTCTCTAGTTAGCGCATCATTAGGTAAAATTGCTTATGATGTTATGCTAATGATGCAAACTGAAGTACAAGAGGTTAATGAGCCTTTTATTCATGGTAGGGGTTCATCTTCTACTATGCCACAAAAAAGAAATCCAATTTCATCTGAAGTGATTCTAGCTTGTTCTAAACTTTTAAGAGAACATCACTCTGCTATGCTTGATAGTATGGTATTAGATCATGAAAGAGCTACTGGTCAATGGCATTTGGAGTGGTACACATTACCTAAAATGTTTATAATTGCCTCTTCTTCATTTCGATGCTCAAGAGAATTATTAGAAGGAATCCAAGTTGATAAAAAGAAAATGATAAATAATTTAAATCATACTAACGGACTAATTTTAGCCGAATCTGTAATGATGAAAATTGCTCCAAAACTTGGAAGACAAATAGCTCACGATCTAGTATATGATTGCTGTAGAAAATCAATAACTAATAACATGAGTTTACTTGAAACACTAATAATGGATGAAAAAATATCTAAAAATTTTAGAAGAGAAGAAATAGAATTTTGTTTAAATCCTAAGAATTATTTAGGTGCTGCACCCAGAATGGCAGAAGAACTTTTAAAAAATGTCAAATGAAAAACTCTTTAAACAAAAATGATTTTTATAATTTTTTAAGTGAGACTTTTCCTCAAGTTTCAAATCTTTTTAAAATAAGAAATTTAACTCCAGGAAATGTATCCTTAGAAATGAGTATCAACTATGAACACTTAAGACCAGGTAATACTATATCTGGACCTACAATGTTTCTTTTAGCAGATGTGAGTTTTTATTTATCAATTTTATCTAAAGTAGGACTTGAGAGCTTAGCAGTTACAACTAATTGTTCAATTGATTTTTTAAGAAAACCATCTGAAAAAAATTTATATAGTCAAAATAGAATTTTAAAAATTGGCAAATCTTTATGTGTGGGAGATGTTTTGATATATTCCGTTGATTTGAAAGATCCTGTAGCTCATGCATCATTAACATATTCTATTCCTCCCAAAAAATCTTTTTAATGAACAAAAATTCTGTTACGTTTTATTAAATTAAATATTGGAGATTTAGATGAGCTTTGTGAAAACAGAAACAAATGGTCAGATTTTTGTAATCAGATTAAATAGACCTGAAAGATTAAATGCGCTTAGCACTGTTATTAGAGAGGGAATGGCTGAAGCTTTTACCAAGTTTCATAATGATAATAATTTAGAAGTTGCTATTTTAACTGGTACTGGAAGAGGTTTTTGCGCAGGCGAAGACATGAAAGAATCGTTAGATAGAGGAATTGCTGGGTCTCCAAAAGAGATGGTTAAAAAAGATTTAACAAACCCTTTTCAAGATGGGATTTTACAAAAACCTGTAATAGCAGCAGTAAATGGTTTTGCAATGGGAGGAGGTTTCATGCTTGTTGAAAGATGCGACTTAAGAATTGCAGTGAAAGAAGCTATTTTTGAAATGTCTGAAGCAAAAAGATGGTTGTTAGGAGGATATAATCACGGTCACTATGGTAACTTACCACATCCCGTAGCTACTGAAATGGCTTTTGGTTACAGAATAAATGCAGAAAGAATGTATCAAGTAGGTTTTGTTAATAGGCTAGTTGACCAAGAAAATTTAATGGAAAAAGCGCATTCAATGGCAAAGCATCTTCTTTCACTTCCACCAGCCTCAAGAGTTAATACTTTGTACATGATGAAACATATGGCACCTAAACTACCTTCAAATATAACACATTTAGCAGAAAAACTTCACCTTCATGGCGATACCGAAGATCGAATGGAAAGTAGAAGAGCTTTCGCTGAAAAAAGAGAACCAAATTATAAAGGATGGTTAAACCCAGATGACAGATACAATATGCCAAAGTTAGAAGAAGAATAAAATAGGTCGTAAAATGAATGCAATTAATGGAGCTTTATCAGGATTAAAAATAGTGGCTTGTTCTACAGCCCAAGCTGGAACTGTGCCATACATGCTCATGGCAGATTTAGGGGCAGATGTAATAAAGATTGAAACACCTGTCAAAGGAGATAATAACCGTAAATCAGGTTATTTATTTGGAGAAACTAGTTCTTTTTTTGAAACAAACAATCGTGGTGTTAAGAGTTTAACTTTAAATCTTAAATCTGAAAAAGGTCAAAAAATTTTACATAAACTTGTAAAAGAAGCCGATATCTTTGGACAAAATTTTAGACCAGGTGTAGCAAAAAAACTTAATTTTGATTATGAAACACTAGAAAAAATTAACCCTAAAATCATTTATGCATCTGTTTCAGCCTATGGTCCTGACGCGCCAGATGGTCATTTGCCAGGCACTGATGCTGTCGGACAGGCACTAAGCGGAATTGCAGAAGCTTATTCTATACCAGGGAACAATTTGAGAACTGGAGTTGCGTCTGTAGCTGACGAAACCTGTGCAATTTTAACTTTTGGAGGAATACTTGCCGCATATATTAATGCGCAAAAAACAGGTAAGGGCCAAAAACTAGAAACTTCACTAGTTGGAAGCGCATTCAGATTACAGGGCTGGACTATGACAACTTCCATGTGGAGTAATAAACCTCCAATTACTGGCGCAAGGATAAACGGAACAAGAGAACGTCCTGGTATTGCTGCGTGTTTTAATGACAAAAATGGCAAACCTTTTGCTCTTCAGTTAGAACCTAACAGTTGGTTAGATGCTATGAATGTTTTAGGCTTCAAAGACAATTTAGAAAAAGATGGTCTATTAGATTTAGGGTTGGCATTTGAATCAGAAGATAAAAAAACCGAGATCTTAGATAAACTAGCAGAGCTCTTTTCAACTAACGAAAGAGATCACTGGATTTCAATATTAAGAAAAGCTGACAAGATTTCAACCCATGTAAATACAATGTTGGAAGCTTCATTTGATCCAAATATAGTAAATAATAATTATGTAACTGAAGTTTGGTATCCTGAATTAAACAAAAATTTAAAAGTACATGGAACTCCTTGGAAGTTTTCTAAAACTCCAGCAAATATTAAAAGAGCTCCTAAACTTGGTGAACACAATTCAGAAATTCTTAAAAATTTAGGATATACAGATGATGAAATTGAAAATTTAACAAACGAAAAAATTATTTAATTTCTTCAAGCTCTTTTATAAACTTTTTAAAATTATCTACATAATGCTTAGATGATCTAGTCATATCTTTTATCATTTCTGGACTTAATTCTCTTACTGCTTTTGCTGGAGAGCCAATAATTAACATACCATCAGGAAATTCTTTGTTTTCAGTAACTAAAGCTCCTGCGCCAACAAGACAATTATTTCCGATTTTTGCATTGTTAAGTATAGTTGCTCCCATTCCTACCAAAGAATTATTTCCAATAGTACAACCGTGAATTATTGCATTATGGCCTATAGTACAATTATTTCCAATTGTTACAGGAGTATTTGGATCAACATGAATAATTGTATTTTCTTGAATATTAGTTTCATCTCCTATTTTGATGAGATCATTATCACCTCTTAAAACCGAACCAAACCAAATTCCAACATCCTGACCTAGAATAACATTACCTATGACATGCGCATCTGGTGCCACCCAATAAGAACCTTCAGAAGGTAATTGAGGCTCTTTTTTTCCTAAATTGTAAATCGGCATTTTTTCTCCCTGATAATTGTTTTTAATACTAATCATTAATTCATTAATCAATTCGATCAACAAGGATAATTATTGTCAAGAAAAGAAAATATTTTACGCTACAATTGTATTATTTTTAATATAAATCCAAATGTGTTTTTTTTTCTAATTGTTACTAAAATAATTTAAAAAGGTAATCCAACGTAATTTTCGGCAAATGATTTTTGAGCGACTTCTGAATTTTCTAAATATTCAATTTCAGTCTCTTGCATTTTTTGGTCAAAATCAGACTGATTGGGAAATTTATGAAAAGTTACTGTCATCCACCAACTAAATCTAATGGCTTTCCAAACTCTATTTAATGCTCGTTTTGAATATTTAGATAACACCACTTTATTTTTTTCTTGGTAATATTCCTCTAGGGTCTCAACTAAATAGTTTACATCTGAAAAAGCTAAATTTAATCCCTTCGCACCTGTAGGTGGAACTATATGAGCAGCATCTCCAACTAAAAATAGATTTCCATAACTCATTGGTTCAACCACAAATGATCTTAAAGGAGCTAGTGACTTCTCTATAGATGGACCTGTTACGAGATTTTCTAAAGATTCTTCTGGTAATCTTTTTTTTATTTCATTCCAGAAACGATCATCACTCCATTCATTAGTTTTTTCATCAATTGAAGTTTGGATATAATATCTACTTAAATTTTCATTCCGCATAGAAGCCAGAGCAAAACCTGTTTTATGGTTTGCATAAATTAATTCTTCGCTTATTGGAGGTGTTTCAGATAAAATTCCTAACCATGCAAAAGGGTAGACTCTCTCAAAGGTTTTAATTTTTTCTTTAGGAATTGTATTTCTTGAAACACCATGAAATCCATCACAACCTATTATGAAATCCGCATTAATTTTTGTTTCTTTATCAACGATCTTGCATGTGACGTATGGGCTACTTGTTTCAATTTCATGAATTTTTACATCTTTAACTGAATTAAAAACTTTACCATTTTTTTTTTCTCTTAACTCATATAGATCTTTTGTCACTTCTGTTTGACCATAAACAGTGATTTTTTGATTAATCAATTTTTTAAAATCCATTCTAAATCCACGATTTTTTAAAGACAAAAAAATGCCATCATGAGAAAAACCTTCTTCCTTTATCCTTTTGAAAATTCCTGCCTTTTTAAGTAATTTTATGGTTCCTTCTTCTAAAACACCTGCTCTTATTCTGGATAAAACATGTTCTTTGGTGTGTTTTTCCAATACTAAACAATCAATATTAATATCACTTAAAAGTTGCGACAATAGTAATCCTGAAGGCCCTCCTCCAATGATAAGAACTTGAGTTCTCATAAAAATATCCAGTGAATCTTATTTTTTAATAACAAAAACATATATAAGAATTATCATAAATGAATGTTTTATTAAAAATCAAATTGAATTAAAAAATTAATTTTAAATCTTTGTTACGTTTGTTAATAAAAAGCCCATAACATTATTAGAGTAATACTTGGGAAAGAAAATAATAGTATTATTCTGATTATATCACTTAACAAAAAGGGTATAACGCCTTTAAAAGTATCAATTATAGGTACATCCTTAGCCATTTTATTAATTATAAATACATTCAGTCCAACAGGTGGAGTTATTAAACCAACTTCAACAACAACTAGAGTTAATATTCCAAACCAAATTGCTGTTTCTTCTGGAGATAATCCAAAATCAAGTGACATCACTAAAGGAAAAAAAACTGGGATTGTTAACAATATCATTGCTAAACTATCCATTAAACATCCTAAGAACAGATATAAAATCATAATACATGCGACAACTATTAAAGGTTCTAAATTATTTTCTTTTGAAAATTCAGTTAATAAATTTGGAAGCTGAGTTAAAGCAATAAAAGAATTAAAAAATTCTGCACCTAATAAAACAAAAAATATCATTCCTGTTGTAACTGCTGTACTTTCAATAACCTCAATAAATGACTTTATATTAAATGATTTATTTGTAATGGCTATAATACCGGTTCCTGCAGCACCAATTGCAGCACCTTCAGTAGGTGTAAAAAAACCCATGTAAATTCCACCAATCATGACAACAAAGATCAAGATTATATGCCAAATATTTTTAAATAAATACATACGGTCTTTCCAAGTAACTCTATCTTTAATTGGTCCAGAATTTTGGTTTAATCTGACATATAAACTAATTGCAACTACATAACCTAAGGCAGCAAGTAAACCAGGTATGAAAGCGCATAAAAACATTTTAGCTATGTTTTGTTCAGTCAGAATAGAATAGATTATTAATATAACTGAAGGAGGAATTAAAATGCCTAGAGTTCCCCCCGCAGCTAATGCACCAGTACTTAGCGCTCCTGAATAGCCTAATCTTCTTAATTCTGGCAAGGCTACTTTTCCCATGGTTGCTGCAGTTGCCAATGATGATCCACAAATTGCGCCAAATCCAGCACATGCTCCAACGGCAGCCATAGCAACGCCCCCTTTTCTATGTCCTAAACATGCACCGGCAAACTTAAACAATGCTTCACTCATACCAGCTTTAGATGCGAAATTTCCCATAAGTAAAAAAAGTGGAATAACTGAAAGAGAGTAATTTGAAAATAAATGCCATGCACTTGTTTTAGCCAGAGACATAATAGGAAGCCAACCTGTAATTAAAATTGTACCAGTACATCCAACTAATAACATGGCTAAACCAATAGGAACTCTGAATGCTAAAAGTGAAAATAGAATTGGGAAAGCTAGAATACCAAGAATATATTTGTCCATGATTAACTTCTCGATAGAACTAATTCATGATAAAATGTGTATAAACAGCATGCAGATAATAATCCAAATGAAAATGACACTGGCAAAAAGGGTATCCAAATTGGAAATTGTAGTAACATAGTTTCTTCTTGATAATTATACATGTCTCTTGCTCCGAAAAACATCCTCCAAGTAAAGAACAAGGCTATAAGTCCATAAATAACTGAGCTAATACAATCTAAAAAAGCAATTTTTTTGAAATTTAATTTTGCAGTTATGAAATCTACAATAACATTACCTTTTTTTAAATGGCATAAAGGTAAAAAGGAAGATATCGCAATTGCACTACCAATTTCAACCAATTCAAAATCACCCACTAGAGGATTTAAGAGTATAATTCTACTTAATATTGAAATAAAGTTAATTAAAATAACAATGACAAGAATTATACCTCCTAAAATAGCCAAGATATAAGCTAAATCATATAAAAAACGACCAAATTTATCATTTGGTCGTTCTGTAAGTTCATCAATAGGATTATTTGATGAACTCATTTAATTATAGTGATTTTTCATATTTTGAAATTAAGCTTTTTGCTGTATCTAAAAGTTTTTGAGCGTCTAAACCTTTTTTATTAGTACTCTTAATCCAATCTTCAGTTACTTTTTTTCCAGCAGCTTTCATTTTAGCTAGTTCTTCACCTTGTAAAGTAAAAAACTGTCCGCCAGCATTTACAGCTAATTTTCTTGCAGGAACTTCAAAGCCGTCCCAAAGTTTACCTGCCTCTTTTGCTAAAGATAAACCCGAATTATTGTCAATAACCTTTTTTTGTGATGGTGATAAACTCTCATACTTTGCTTTATTCATTATGAATAAAAAAGGTGTTGTATATAAACCTCTATTACCTGCAACATTAGTATGTGCTTTTGTTAATTCTTGCAATTTAAATGAAGGCATAATTTCCCAAGGCACAACCATTCCATCAATTACTCCTTTTGACAATGACGGGGCAACTTTTGGAACTGGCATCCCGACTGGAGTGGCACCCATACTTTTAAGCATAGTTGTAATTACTCTTGTAGGACCTCTCATCTTCATCCCTTGAAAATCACCAATAGACTTAATCAGCTTATTTTTTGTATGTATCATACCAGGAGCGTGCACATGAACTGTTAAGATTTTATAATCTTTTAGATCTTCTGCTCCTATGGTTTCTACATACTCCTGAACCGCTTGTGATGTTATTACTGATTTTGTTGGCAAAAATGGTAATTCAAAAGCTTCAAGTCTTGGAAATCTTCCTGGTGTATAACCCGCAACTGTCCAAACTATGTCTACTACCCCTTCTCTAACTTGATCAACTAGCTGGGGTGGCTTTCCTCCAAGTTGCATAGAATAATACATCTCGGTTATAATTTCACCATTTGATTCTTTTTTTACTTTTTCTGCCCACGGCAAAACAAATTTTGCATTAGAGTTAGCTGGTGCAGGAACAAATGTATGAAATTTCAAAGTTACCTTATCAGCTAGTGCAGAAAATGAAAAAAAAGTTAATGATAAAATAATCATTTTTATAAGCATTTTCATTGTTTCCTCCTAAATTGAGAAAATTAAATCACAAAAAAAAATAAGTTTCTAATATAAATTTAAAAAATTGATTTTAAGAAATCGATTGATAAAATTTAATTAGGTAATTTATATGGCAATAAAAGCTCTTTCATATTTAGGTGTTACATCAGAAAAAATCCAAGATTGGTCAGATTATGCAACAAAAAATCTTGGCATGCAGGAAATTGATAAAACAAAAAACTCTTTAATGCTAAGAATGGATGATCAAAAACAAAGGTTTTCCATTTCGAATGATGGTGGTGAGGGTTTATCATTTTTAGGGTGGGAAGTAGAAAACAAAAGTGACTTAGATAATTTTGCATCAATATTAGATCAAAATAATGTAAAAGTCTTTAGAGGACAAAAGTTTCTTTGTGATAAAAGATTCGTTGAAGATTTACTTTATTTTAAAGATCCTGCTGGAAATCAAATTGAATTAATATTTAATCCATTTAAAACTGATGAAGAGTTTAAACCTGGAAGAGCAATATCTGGCTTCAAAACTGGAATTTGTGGTTTAGGTCACGCCGTATTGCATACTGACAATATAGAACCACTCGTAAAATTTTATCGGGATTTATTGGGTTTTAAAGTGAGTGATTTTAGTTTTGAACCTATTAGACTTCACTTTTTTCATGTCAATGAAAGACATCATAGTTTTGCGCTTGTTGAAACAGGTAAAGTTGGTTTTCATCATTTTATGGTAGAATACAATAATTTGGATGATGTTGGACAGGGCTATGATCTTCTTCAATTTGAAAGCAATAAAATTGCATATACCTTGGGTAGACACACTAATGACTATATGACATCATTTTATTCATATTCACCGTCAGGATTTTTTGTAGAAAATGGTTGGGGAGGAAGACACATTGATCCAAACACGTGGAAACCAGAATTGACTAATGTTGGACCTAGTTTTTGGGGACATGAAAGACTTCATCTTCCAAAAGACCAAAGACTAAAATTTAGAGATAAAAGGATGGAAATAGCAGCTAATGGAATTCAAGCGCCTTTGATAATTGATTGTCCATGGCTTTATCAAAATCAATCCAAAAAAGATGCATAATACTAAATGTAATGTTTTAATTGTTGGTTTTGGTCCGACTGGATCAGTGCTTGCTAATTTATTGTCAAAGTACAATATCACTATCCATATTTTAGAAAAAGAAAACGAAATTTATAATTTACCTAGAGCTGTTCATTTTGATGATGAAATTATGAGAACATTTAAGAGTATCGGTATTTTTAAAAAATTTTTAAAAAAAACTATTATCAACAAGGGAACAAAATTTGTTGATGAATTTGATAATCTAATTTTAGATTGGCCGAGACCGAAAAAAATTACAGAAAATGGTTTTTACCCAAGTTATAGATTTCATCAGCCAGATCTTGAAAAAATTTTAAGAAAAAACTTAATTAAAAATAAAAAAGTTAAAATTAGTTATAATTCTGAGTTGTTAGAAATATCAGAAAAAGGTGATTTTATTTCTGCAAAATATTTAGATAAAGTCAGTAATTCTTTTCAAATAATTAATGCAGATTATGTTGTAGGATGTGATGGAGCTAACTCTTTAGTTAAAGAATATATTAGTCAAGAAGTAATAGATTTTGGTTTTCAAGAAAAATGGGCAGTTATTGATTTAATTATGAAACAAAATAAAAATAACTTACCTGACAGAACTATACAATATTGCAGTAAAAAAACTCCTGCAACTTACTGTAGAAATGTTGGCAGAAGAAGAAGATGGGAATTTTCTTTAGATAAAAATTCAGTAGATAAAGAAATTTTAAATGATGATAAAATTTGGCATTTTTTATCTAAATGGATTACTCCAGAAGATGCAATCATAGAAAGAAAAACAATTTATACTTTTAAGTCTTTGATTGCAAAAAAATGGAGAAAAGGAAGAGTATTCATTGCTGGAGATGCTGCTCATTTGTCACCTCCATTTATGGGTCAAGGAATGTGTTCTGGAATTAGAGACGTGTCAAATCTATTTTGGAAAATAGCTTATAGCTGTAATTTTGGACATAAAGAAAAGCTTTTAAACACTTATGAGAGTGAGAGATTAAAAAATGTAAAAGAATATATCATAACCACAATTAATATGGGAAGATTGTTAAATTCAATTGGTGAAACAAATGTTTCTAATACGGTAAAAGAAGAAAAAGATGGATCTAAAAAAATGACTTCTATAAAACCACCTCTAGGTCCTGGATTAGGAAATAATAAAGATAAATTGAGAGGAAAAATTTTTCCTTATATAAATTTACAAAATTCAAACGTTTCAAATTTTGACTCGGAATTTGAAACAGAGTTAGTTTTGCTATCAAAACAAAACGTAGATAATAAAAAAATCAAGCATATAAATGTAAACAAATATGAAGAAGTAATGAAAGTTTTCAACAGACTAAATATTAGTGCTTTGATTTTAAGACCTGATAGATTTATTTTAAGTTCATTAAATGATAATTCAAAAATAAATGATTTTATCGAAAAATCGACATTGCAATTTGGTTGAAAATTATGAAATTAAGTGTATTGCAAGCAGGTTTTAATTTAGATCATATTGCTCTTGAAAGTCCTGATCCAAATGAGTTGTCAAAATTTTATAAAAATTTCATTATGATGGAACATGTTGAGAAAAAGAATCAGGAAATAATTTGCGAAGGAAAAAATAGAAAAGTCATATTAATCAAAGGAAAAAAAAACAAGCTTTCTTATGCAGGGTTTTCGTGCAGAAATAGAAAAAATCTTGAACAATTTAAAAACTTTATAATTGCAAATAAAGTCCCATTTTCAAAATTTGTAAATAATCACCTAGAAAAAGGGGCTTTCTCAATAATTGACCCTGATAAAAATATAATATCCTTCGGAATTCGAAAAAAAACAAAAATTGCATTTAAAAATAAATTTTGTATGCCTTTACAACATTTAACTTTTTCTAGTAGAGATGTTGAACAATTTGAGCATTTTTATTGTAACATGTTAGGTTTTAAAACTACAGACAGAGTTATTCATAAGAATAGAAGTTTAGCTACAATTTTTTTAACTTCAAATCACGAACACCACACTATAGCCTGTTTTAAATCTAATAAAATTGGTATTGATCACCATTCATATGAAGTTAGTCAATGGGAAAATATTAAAATTTTGTGTGATTATTTTTCACAAAATAATATTAAAATAATATGGGGACCCGGAAGACATGGTCCTGGAAATAATTTGTTTATATTTATTGAAGATTTGGACAAAAATTGGTTAGAATTTTCTGCAGAATTAGAAATAATTCATGATAGAAAAGTAAATGAATGGCCACAATCTGAAAAAACTTTAAATTTATGGGGCAAAGGAATATTAAGGTCTTAATGTGAAGTTAAATACATTTTTAAACAATAATTTAGGAGAATTTTTTGGAATTTATTCAACATGATGCACCACTATCTGGAAGAATAAAAGATATTAATTTAAATGATTTTATATCAAATCAAACAAAAACAAAAATTATAAAATTTGTTGACGATAATTTAGTGGTACTTATTAAAAATCAATTCATAAATGACTATAAGCTTAAAGAATTTAGTAATTTTTTTGGACAGTTAGACCCACCAGGACCAAATCCTTACGGTATTAATTTTTTGCCAGAACATCCTGAAATTAATGTAATATCAAACGTTAAAACTTCGAAGGGAATTCCTATTGGAAACCTTGGGGATGGCGAAGCAACATGGCACGCAGATATGACTTATCTTAAAAAACCTCCAAAATACGGAATACTCTATGCAGTTGAGGTGCCTAAAAATCAAGGAAATACTCATTTTGCAAACATGTATAAAGCCTATGAAAAACTGCCACATAATTTAAAAAAAATTATTGATGATAAAATAATTATACACGATAGCTCTCATAATAGTGCAGGAATGCTAAGAAAAGGTTTTAAAAAAGTTAGTAGGCCAGATTTAACACCAGGGGCACGTCATCCTGCAGTTATAACTAATCCACAAAATAATAAGAAAAGACTTTTTTTAGGAAGAAGGCCTAATGCTTACATCTTAGGGTTAAAAATAAATGAGAGTGAGAAATTGTTGAATGATATTTGGTATTATGCGACAAATGAAGAAGTTACCTGGACTCAAAATTGGGAAGTTGGAGATTTGTTAATTTGGAAAAACTTATATGTTCTTCATAAAAGAGATGCATTTGATCCAAATTCAAGAAGAATTATGCATAGAACTCAAATTAAAGGAAATGACAATTTAAATTAAGATAGCAAATAAATTAAAAAAAAGTTGTTGTTCCAAAAGTATCTAAATGTAAAGATTACTTAATTAAAATATAAACGGAGGATTTTGTGGCATTAATTTTACAAAAATTTAAATTATTTGTTATTGGATTTTTTAGCTCAATAGCACTTATTTCATTATCTTTTTTATTTGGATTTTCAGCTAACGCAGACGAATATCCAAATAAACCAATTGAGATAGTTATTCATGCTAAGTATGGAGGTGGAACTGATACAACCGCCAGAATGGCATCAATAAGATCAAGAAGAATTTTAAAAACAGATATTAGAATAGTTTCAAAAAGAGGTGGAGCAGGAGCAAAAGCTCAAAATTATGTGCTTACAAGACCTGCTGATGGTTATACTGTAATGGCCCTCACACAAACTCATCTATATACTATGGCTAGAGGTAAGTCTAACATGAAAATTGATGATATAGTTGGAGTAGCTAGAGCTATGGACGATCCAACTTTTATTACTGTGTCTGGGAAAAGTAAATATAAAACATTAGACGACGTAATTAATGCATCAAAAAAAGCTCCTTTAAACTGGGGTGTAGCAAATATTGGTGGAACTGAACATATAGGTCTTGTTCAATTTGCAAAAGAAGCTGGCATAAAAGTTAAAGTAGTACCTTTTGGTTCTGGAGCACAAATGGTTCAAGCTTTAATGGCTGGCAAAATTGATGCTACTTTACCTAATGTAAGTGAAGCCACAAACCAAGTTGCAGATGGGACTTTTAGAGCATTAGTTGTTTTAGCCGAAAAAAGATTAAAAGATTATCCTAATGTTCCTTCTTCATACGAATTAGGCATTAAAGCTAAATGTTCTACAACAAGAGGATATGCTGTGTTAGCTTCAACTCCAAAACCAATTATAGAGAAAATTTCAAAGGGATTGGTTAAAGCAATGAAACATAAAGTATTTGCTAACTATTTAGCTAGTGCAGGTTTAACTGTAGAAGGAAGTGTTGCAGGTACAACAGTTTGGGACAAACATCTTAAAGAAGAATTTAAGGTGGCTCAAAGTGCATTAAAAGATTTAGGATTATTGAAATAATTTAATTCATTAATGAATAATTCTTTTAAAAATTTATTTAATAAAACTGATACTATCATAGCAATCATAATATTTGCTATGATAGTATTTTTATGGAATGCTGCAGACAACTTTGATAGCGTTTCAGATTTGTTTGCGCAAAACATTCCACCTCAATTGTTTCCTCAAATTTTATTAATCACAATTGGTTTGTTAACATTATTAATACCTTTTGAACATATTTTACTAAAAAAGTCTGGCAAAGATATCGACTCAGGTAGGAAGAAAAAAATTAATTTTGCAACTTACGGTACGATGGCTATTTTATTAACGATAATTGTTTTTTCAGAATTTTTAGGAGCTTATGTTACAATTTTTTTGGCATGTTTTGTTCTTCCACTTTTCTGGGGAGAAAAGAATCTTAAATTATTGATACCTTATGTAATTTTATTTCCACTATTTATTATATTGATATTCAATATTTTACTAGGTGTTTATTTTGAACCAGGTATCTTAGAAGGCTATTTATAATTAGGACTATTTATGGAAGATATAGTTAAAGGTTTATCCTTAATTTTAGAGTTTGAAAATATAATTCTAATTTTAGGTGGAGTATTAATTGGAGTTTTAGTAGGAGCTCTGCCTGGTTTAAGCTCACCAATGGCTATAGCTTTATTAATACCATTTACTATAACATTGGATCCCGTAGCCGCTATTGCAATGATGGCTGCTTTATATTGTGCAGGTACTTTTGGTGGATCAATTACCGCTATATTAATTAATGCACCTGGTGCGCCACCTGCAGTTGCCACAGCTCTTGATGGGTATCCAATGGCAAAAAACGGAGAGCCTGGAAGAGCACTAGGACTTGCTGCTGTTTCTAGCGTCTTAGGTGGTATATTTAGTTTGATAGTATTTATTTTTGCTGCACCATTGCTAGCACAAGTAGCACTTGAATTTGGTCCCCAAGAATACTTCGGTTTAGCTATTTTTGCATTGTCTATGCTTGCAACAATGAGCGGCAAATCTTCCATAAGAAACCTAATCTCAGGTTGTGTAGGGGTATTAATTGGTACAATTGGTATTCATTTAACAACTGGAGTAGAAAGATTTACTTTTGATGTGCCAGAGTTAGAAGAAGGTATAAGTTTTGTTCCTGTTTTAATTGGTTTATTTGCAGTAAGCGAATTGTTTAAACAATCTGAAACTTTAAACTCGGTTGTTGATAGAATTCATGCTAAGGCCTTAAGACTGCCAACAATTGCAGAATTAAAAAAATTAAAATATACAATTTTAAGATCCTCAGGTATAGGAACGTTTATCGGAATACTTCCTGCGGAAGGATCTACAGTAGCTGCAATTATGGGTTATAATGAAGCCAGAAGATGGTCCAAAAATAAAGACCAATTTGGAAAAGGTTCGCCTGAAGGTATTGTTGGGCCAGAAGCCGCGAATAATTCTGCTGCTGGTGGCGCAATGGTACCAACATTGGCCTTAGGAATTCCTGGAAGTGGGTCTACAGCTCTAATTCTTGCAGCTCTAATAATGCATGGATTTCGCCCTGGGCCTTATTTGATAAATGAAACTCCAGAATTCGTTTATGCTATTTTTGGTGCAATGTTAATTGCAAATTTTGGTTTCCTTATTATTGGCTTGATTGGAGCTAAGTTTTTTTCACTGGTAGCATTTATACCTAAAAAGCTTTTATGGCCGGCTGTTTTTATATTTGCCATGATTGGTTCTTATTCATTTAGTTCTTCAATGTTTGATGTTTGGGTAATGTTAACATTTGGCGTGATTGGATATTTTATGAGTAGACACGGGTTTTCTGCTGCTCCATTAGTGATGGGTTTAATTCTTGGAAAATTAGTTGAAGAAAGTTTTTCTCAATCAATGATAATTCATGATAATAATTTCTTTGCATTGCTAGACAAGCCAATAGTAGTTTTCTTTTTCATACTAACTTTCTTAAGTTTAACAACTCCTCTTTGGACAAAAGTTTTTAAGAAAAATTAAATGTCCAATAAATTTGATGATCTTGGAAATGCTGAAAATTTTTCTACGTGGTGTTTTAATTTAGAATATAAAGAAATCCCAAATGAAGTTATTGATAAAATAAAATTAATATTCATGGATAGCTTAGGTTTAATCTTTGCAAGCAGAAATGAGGATTACATTAAAGCGATGAAACAATCTTTTACTGATAGGGGTAATTGTACTGTTCCTGGACATTTAGAAAAATTATGCCCATCAGATGCAATTGTGTTAAATGGTACTGCAATACATGGAGAAGATTTTGATGATACTTTTGAAGGAACACCTGTTCATGTAGGTTCGGTAATGTGTTCTTCATTATTAACTGCAGCAGAATACTATAAATTAAAACCAAAAGAAATTTTGAAAGGTTTAGCAGTAGGTTCTGAATTAATGTGTAGACTTGCTTTGGTATCACCTATGGCAATACATAAACAAGGATTCCATCCAACTGCAATACTTGGTGCATTTGGAGCATCTATTGGCATTTCAAAAATATTAAAAAATAGTGTATTACAAACAACCTCATCCCTAGGAATAGTTGGGAGCATGGCTTCAGGTATTATTGAATATCTAGCTGAAGGCACCTGGACAAAAAGATTACATCCAGGTTGGGCTGGTGCTTCAGGTTGGAAATCTGCTCACCTAGGAAAAAATAATTTTAAAGGTCCTAGAACTGTTTTCGAGGGAAAAAACGGTATTTTTAATTCTTTCGCTGATAGTAAGATAATTCCTGACTTTAAAAAATTAACTGATGATTTAGGATCATATTGGCATACAAATAACCTTGCTATAAAACCTTTCGCATGTGGAACAATGACACAACCATTTATTGACTGTGCAATCAAGGCTAGAGAAAAAATAAATGATTTAAACGAAATTAAATCAATTATATGTAAAGTAGGAGAAGGAACTGTTCATAGATTATGGGAGCCTTTATCAGAAAAAATGAAACCTACGACCCCATATAGTGCAAAATTCTCAGTACCTTTCTGTATTGCTGTAGGCCTTTATTTTGGTAAAGCAGGACTCTTAGAATTTACAGAAGAGCAAATAAAAAATCGTGAAATTTTAAATATTTGTTCAAAAATTTCTTATGAAATTGACCCACAAAATGAGTATCCAAAAAATTATAGTGGTGAAATTAATATTATTCTTAAAAATTCTCAAGTTATTCAAGAAACCCAACCTGGTTTACGAGGAGGAAAATTATTTCCCCTAGATGAAAAAGAGGTTGAAGAAAAATTTTTTAATAACTTAAAATTTGGTAATCTTTCTTCAAGAGAAGTTAATAATGTAAAAAAATTTTTTGCAACTTTCTTTAATGAGCCAGATTTTTCCTTATTACACTAAATTTCTTTATTACAAAAATCACCAAATAACATTGCTTTGAATTTTGGTCCTTTCTCAAAAAAGTTTCCCCTATTAACTACCCATTTTACATGGTCTTTATAATTTGGATCTGAATTAATTTTTATTCCCCATAGACCTTCAGCCTCATTAGGAATTGCAGAATATCTTACATCAATTATTAGATCTTTGTCTTTGTCATACCCAAGGTACTCTTGTGAAAACCAGCTAAACCTTAAAATATCATTGAATTGCTTACTATCTTTATTTAAATTTTTATAATGAATATTAGTATCAAATTTTTCAATAGTTTCTCCAAAGCAAAACTTTGTCTTTCCAATCAGATTTACAGAATCTACATAATATTTACCCTCATATAAATATACTATTTTCCACAAAAAAAGATTTCCCAAACTCGGTTTAACAGTAATTTTTTTAAAGTCGTGATTTCTGTATTTAGCAAGATTTTTTGCTTCTTTTAAGGCTACTGAACTTTGAAAAAACCCAAATCCCAAATACAAAAAAATCCAAATAAAGCTGATCATATTTAAGAACTTTTTTTTCAAAATAACAGCTAAAATCATTAAGATTAAAATCGGTACAGTCAAAAGAGGATCAATTATTGAAATACTATTCCAAGCAAATCGATAATCTGAAAATGGCCAAAATAACTGAGTTCCATAACTCGTGCATGCATCTAGTAAAGCATGGGTAGAATATCCAACAAAAGCAAAAATGTAGTTTTCAAAAAAAGTTACATATTTTTTAACAAAATTATAAGTAAATAAAGTAACAATTAGTGCTCCAAAAGGTATAAATATAAAAGAATGAGTGAATTGTCTGTGATATTCTAAACTTAGCAATGGATCATAAGAAGATTTAATAAATACATCAAGATCTGGAGCTAACCCACTTATAATTCCAATGACTGTTGCAACAGTTAATTTTTTTTTAGATGAAAAAAACTGTGATAATAGTCCACCAAAAGTACCTTGAGATATTGGATCCATACAATTATATTTTTGTTATTAAATTATTGACGATATCTATTCTTATACACTACCTTATATAAAGGTACAGTAGTAAAATGTCTAAAATTTCTTATGATGCAATTATAATTGGAGCAGGCTTTTCAGGTTTATATCAACTTTATAAGTTGAGAGATAAATTGAAACTAAACTGTAGAGTATTAGAAAAAGGTTCTGGCATAGGTGGAACATGGTACTGGAACAGATACCCAGGTGCCAGATGTGACACTGAAAGCCACGCTTATACCTATTTTTTTTCTGAAGAAATTTTCAAGGAATGGGAATGGAGCGAACGCTATCCAGGCCATGCGGAAATTCGTAAATATTTAAACTACGTTTCCAACAAATATTCATTAAAAGATGATATTCAACTTGATACTGAAGTAATTTCAGCGACATTTGACGAGGAAAATAATTCATGGATTTTAAAAACAAAGAATGATGAAATATTTAAATGTAAATTTTTAATTACGGCAGTTGGATGTATTTCAACAACAAACATTCCAAACATAAAAGGTTTAAATAAGTTTAATGGGAATTATTACCATACTGGGAATTGGCCTAAAAACGATGTAGATTTTTCTGGCAAACGGGTTGGTCAAATCGGTACTGGATCAACTGGAATTCAAGCTGCACCTGTAATTGCTGAAAAGGCAAAATACCTGACAGTTTTTCAAAGAACTCCTAACTTTAGTGTGCCTGCCAGAAATAAACCTCTTTCAAAAGAATTCAAAGAGTATGTTAAAAATAATTATGATGAACTAAAGTCAATTGTAAAAGAGACACCTAATGGACATGCTTTTCGGATTAGTAAAAAACTTACTTTTGATGTTCCCAAAAAAGAAAGAGAAAAAAAATATGAGGAATTTTGGGAAAAAGGGGGACTGCAATTTAGAGGTGTTTTTAAAGATATAATTACAAACAAAAAAGCTAATGACTCTGCATCAAATTTTTTAAAGAAAAAAATTAGTCAAGTTGTTAAAAATAGAGAGTTTGCAAAAATATTAACAAACTTTGATCACCCATATGGATGCAAAAGACCTCCAATAGATACCAACTATTTTGAAACCTATAATAAAGATAATGTTCATCTAGTTGATATTAAAAATGATCCTATAATTGAAATAGATAAAAAAGGCATTAAAACAAAAAATAATTATTTTAAATTAGATACGATTGTTTTTGCAACTGGTTATGATGCAATGACAGGTACACTTATAAATTTAAATATAACTGGCGAGAATAATTTAAATTTAAAAGATTATTGGAATGAAGGTCCAAAAACTTACCTAGGATTACAAATACCAGGCTTCCCAAACATGTTTACCATCACTGGACCAGGAAGTCCTTCAGTATTAACAAATATGCCAACTGCAATTGAACAACATGTTGAATGGGTAACAGATTGTATATCATACATGATTGAAAATAATTTCAATAAAGTCTCTACATCTGAAAAAAATTCACTTGAATGGGGAAAGCAAGTTAAAGAAGCTGCAGATAAAACATTGCTTCCTACTGTTAAACATTCGTGGTATTTGGGAGCTAATATTCCAAATAAGCCTCGAGTGTTTATGCCTTATGCTGGTGGACTACCTACTTATACAAAAATTTGTGAAAATGTAAAAAACAATAACTACGAAGGCTTTGCCTTTAGTTGATTTAATCATTTGCTATATTATTGATTTCAGAAATTTTTTTTCTGAGGTTTGTTATTCTATTCGACAACTCACCACCAACCTTTGAGTCCCCTTTTAAAGATGATAATAATTCAGATACTTCATTAGCAAGTTGATTAATTTTACTATTAGCGTCCATTAAACGAACCTGAGTTTTTCTAATCAAAGCATTTAAAACAACATCATTTTTCTTTAATTTTACAAAATAATCTTTTGGAATAATGCTTGCGACAACTTTTTGGGAACAAGCTTTAGCTGTAACTGTTCTCTTAGTTCCTAAAAGCAAAGAAGTTTCTCCGAAAACTTCGCCTACTCCTAATCTGTTTAACTGAAATTTATCTTTTGTTTCTATATTTACATAACCTTCTAATATCAAATAAGCTTCCTCAGGAATATTTCCAATTTCATAAATTAATTCTCCTGGGTTCCAAATTATTGAATTGTCATTTCTTTGCATAATTTTTTTTGTCTATCCCAAAGGAGGCATCCAAAAGACATATCCCCAAAAAACTACGTAACAGAAAAAAAGAAAATATGCGAAAAGGCCCATTGGCTTATTATCTTTTGTTCTTTCATTTTCTTCCAATGTCTCCTTTATGTAGGATTGGTAGTGTCGAATAATCAAGTTTGACCTAGGCATAATCAATTATAACTTAAAATTCAAAAAAAATCGTCTCTTTTTTGCCTTGAAGATAAATATTAAAAATAAAATTTTTTTTATCTTCCGTGTAAGGAATTAAAGTGTTTAATCTATCTTCAATTTTTATATTATTTAACACTAAATCATTTTTTAAATCATTTTCCAGAAAATACATGCGAGTAATTAATGGCCTGTTCATTCCTCTTGCCACAATCCAAAATGTAATATAAGAAGCAGAAAGAGATCCATCTGTATTAATTTTATTTCCTGGCCGAATAGTTTTAAGTTGATACTCTCCAGTTTTAAGGTCTGTGACTATTCTTGCGAATCCTTGATTACTTGAATAGTTTCCATTTACGTCACATTGCCATGTTTCTATCATCGCATCTATTATTGGTTCGTTATTCCCATCATATATTTTTCCTTTAATATTTATGGCTTCGTTATCGGAAATATCTTGGAAAGGTATCAGACCCAATTCACTCTTAAAAATATTGATCCCTGTTATTCTAGGAGTACATCCAATATGTAAGAAAGGACCAGCAGTTTGAGAAGGTGTATCTATCAACTTTTTAGGTTCATTCATAATATTACAAGCCTTCTCTTTTGTTTTCAAAGAAAGTTTGTTCTTTACCTCTCAAGACTATATCAAATCTATAACCAAGAATTTTTTCATTTTCAGTTTTTGAAAGGTCTAATCTTCCAATAAGTAATTTTCTAGCATTAATATCAGGTATAGAATTAACCATGGGACAAGATTTGATTAATGGATCACCTTCAAAATACATTTGAGTAATTAGTCTTTGGAGAAACATTGACCCAAACAAAGAAAAATGAATGTGTCTTGGTCTCCATTCAGTACCTCTATTTGGATAAGGATAAGCACCAGGTTCAATCGTTTTAAATATATAATATCCGTCTGAAGAGGTTATAAATCTTCCACAACCTCCAAAGTTCTCATCTAACTTTATATTACTAGGATCATTTTGATGTCTATATTTTCCTCCTGCATTTGCTTGCCAAATTTCAATCAAAACATTTTTTAAATTATTTCCATTTTCATCTTTAACAAATCCATGTACAAATATTTCTTGCCCTAAAGGTTTTTCTCCAATTTTAGAAAAATTTAAAGTAAGATCATTGTCATTTTTATTTATAATTTTTTCACTAAAAAGTGGTCCTGACATTTCTGAACTAGAAGAATTTATCCATAAAGGCTCCTTGTTTGGTGATCTGGAGATACTTGATTTGTAGTCATGAAATTTTCTAAGAGGCTGATGTTTTTTAATCATATTTTAATCAATTTATTATTTTATAATATAAAATTATAATACAAACAAATATTTGTAAAATATTGATTATTACTGAAAATCTGTGAAGTCTTTCAAATTTAACTTTTGATAAATCGTTAGATTTAGTTATTTCATCCTTAGCTTTATTAATAAGTGGGGTTAGATATTGTCTTGAAAAAACAAAACCAAGAAAAATCAAACTGAAACTAAAAATAATTATAAAATCTTTTTCTAATGCTGAAACAAATATCCCAATTAAAGTAATTATTATACCAAACAAATAATATTTAGGGAAAAAAGACCTTAAAAAAATGCTAGATTGTTTTTCATTAAAATTTTTAAAAACACTAGGGGCTACAACAATAGGAAAAAATATCATAAACCCTAAAATCATTCCTGTAATCAAAATAATCAAATAAACCTCCAAAAAAAACTTTTAAAGTTAAGCATATTATTATTTAATATTTCATATTATGACTGAAAATTATGATGTCCAAGTTTTAATTGATGAATTAAAAATAAAAAATAGAATAAAAGAACTTAGTAGTGAAATAAATAAATTTTATACAACAACAACTAAACTTTTAGTAGTTGGACTTTTACGAGGATCTTTTGTTTTTATTGCTGACTTAGCAAGAGAAATTAATGTACCAGTAGAAATAGATTTTATGACAGTTTCAAGCTATGGAAATTCTATGGTAAGTTCTCATAACGTTCGTATACTGAGTGATTTAAACACAGATATTAAAAATACCGATGTTCTGCTTGTAGAAGATATTATAGATACTGGCCATACTCTTAACCAGGTAATTAAAATGTTAAATGAAAGAGAGCCAAAATCCCTAGAAGTTTGTTGCCTTTTAAATAAATCATCAAGACGAGAAACGGATATAAATGTCAACTGGGTAGGTTTTGATATACCTGATGAGTTTGTAGTTGGCTATGGAATTGATTATGCACAAAATAATAGAAATTTACCCTATATTGGAAAAGTAGTTCAACCAAATTAAATCAAGCTATCTTCAATCCATTTCAAATATTCTTTATTTCCATCAATAATGGGTATTTTTAAAATACATGGAACTTCATAAGAATGTTTTTCTTTAATTAGTTTCTTAAGTAAAGGATACTTACTTGAATTAGTTTTTAAAATTAAAAGAGTTTCATCATCATTTTGAAGTTTTTTATTCCATTTATAAACAGATTTCATTTTGGGAAAAATATTACCACAAGCTGCAAGATTTTTTTCTACAGCAAAATTTGCTAGAGTAAGAGCCTCATCTTCATTTTTAGTTGTGATGTAGGCAAGGAAAAAATTTGTGGTTATAGACATCTTATTCCCACGGTTTAATAACTACTTTAATTGCGCCATCAATTCTTTCCTTTGCATATTTTAAAGCAGTTGGTAATTCGTTCATTTTAAATGTATGCGTGTGAACAATTTTAGCATTAAATCTTTTTTGTTTCATAAAAGCCATTGCTCTGTGCGTTGCACTTTTACCTTCACCTCTTATGCCATACATATAAATATTATTTATTACTATGTGGGGAATATTAACTTTTATTGGATCATGGGGGAAAGATGCCAAACAAATCTTTCCGCCTCTATTTGTCATCATTATTGCATCATTTAAAGCTTTTTCTGTTCCAGCACATTCAACAACATAATCCACACCTAAATATCCAACCAAAGATTTAACCGAATTAACAATATCATTTTCTTCATTTACATTTAAAACAAAATCAGCTCCAAGTTTTTTTCCTATTTCAAGTCTATCGTTTCTTGTGCCGATTAATATAACTGGATCTGCACCAAGCGCTTTTGCTACTGCCACTCCTAACAACCCTATAGGACCAGGGCCGATTACAACAAGACTTTCACCTGCTACTAGACCACCTAATTCAGTTAAACCATACATTGTTGTACCTGCTGTTACAACGAGTGTTGCTTCTTCATCAGTCATATCATCAGGTACTTTGATTAGCGTATTGATATGATTAATTGCATATTGTTTAAATCCACCATCAGAAGTAAACCCATTTGCTCTATGACCTTTATTTTTTTTTCCATAATTAAGTCCATAATTATGACATGATGTATACATCCCCATTCTACATCTTTTACATTGTCCACATCCTGAATGTATTTCTACTGTAACCCTATCTCCTATTTTAAACTCGTCAACTGAAGGACCAAGTGCAACAACTGTACCCATATATTCATGGCCTGGAGTAAACTCTTTATTAAAGGGCTTCTCTCCTTCAATCAATGCTGGAGGACCATAACTTATAACATCCAAATCTGTAGCACATATAGCAACTGCATTTATTTTTAACAAAACTTCTGAGTAGCTGGGAGTGGGTATTGTTTTTGTTTTTAATTCCAGCTCATTTGGACTTTTTAAAACCCAAGCTTTCATTTCTTTTGGTAATGAATATTTTTTTGAAATTTTTATATCATCCATATTATTTAAATATTATATGAGTTTTGAAAACTTAAAAAGTTTTTTATAAAACTAGTGGACACATTTGGTGTCCACTATAATTTTTTTTGGAGGATTTCGTTATATTTTAAATACGACTATTTATTATTTTTGTTTAATAACTCTTTTTGTAAATTTAAAATATTATCAATATGAAATTCTGCTTCATATCTCTGAACTTCATCAAATTCTTGAATATTACCTCTACATACATCTGTAGAATATATTTCTTCAGCAACTCTTAACATTTTATAAAACTTAATTGATATGTCTATATGCTGATGCGCAAAAGAAATAGCTGGTAAAATTCTATAAAAAAGCTTTCTTGCCTCTTTTTCTTTGTTATTTATCATCAAATTATAAACAGAATTATAAATTGTTTCCATGGTGGACGGTATAAATCCATGAACGCCTCTTCTCATAGCCTCTATAAAACCAGTTGCAGCCCATCCTCCAGTAAGATGTAATTTATTTTTTGTTAAATTAATAATATTTGAATATTTTTTTCCTGAATTTACAACTTCTACTTTTAAGGATTTAAAATTTGAAACCTCATTCATTAGATTTTGAATTATTGCATCTGAAAGACCATATCCATCCCAAGACAAATCTTGTATCATCAAATGCGATGGTCCAATTTCATTTATTTTTTTATAAAAGACAATTAAATCACCTTCATCTAAATTGAGTGGAGCTTGAATTAAAACCCATTTAATTTTTTTTTGTCTCGCAAGATCAACTAATGAATAAATTTCTTCTATTTTTGGGGAACTACATCCAAAAATAATTGGAATTATATTTCTGTTAATATCTAATACAAATTCCATCATTTCCGATTTTTCATTAAATGTTAAATTTTGAGTTTCACCTGCAACAGCTGACAAAAGCATACCAGCACAATTCGTATCTATCGTATGTAAGACTGACTTTTCAAGGCTCTTATAATCTATAGACTTATTAATTTTAAAAGGTGTATGTAAACTAGGTATAATTCCATTTAACTCACTAATAGGGGAGAGTTTGGAATTCATCCTATTTTTGTGCCATTTTCAACATTTGGATTAACTCCAAGCAATTTAACCTCTTTATCTGTAATTGCCCCTAAAATTAAGACTTCAGATAAAACACCAGCAATATTTTTTTGTGGGAAATTAGTTACAGCTATAATTTTTCTATTTAATAATTCATTTTTTGAATAGTTTGTAATTTGAGCAGATGATTTTTTTATTCCATCTTTTTCTCCAAAATCTATATCTATTACATAAGCTGGCTTCCTTGCTTTTTTGTTTTCTTTAACATCAACGATTGTTCCAACTTGAATATTAAATTTAATGAAATTTTCAAAATTAATTTCCATTTAACTTTTTAAAACTTTACTTTTTAAAGTCTTTTGATCAGACATCTTAATAACTTTTGATGAATTTAAATACCCACCTTCATCTATTTTTAAGGATCTATAAAGCAAGTCACCTTCAACTTTCCCAGTCGACATGATATGTAATTTTTCAGCAGATATATCAGCTTTAATTTTCCCTTCTACGATAATTTCTTGAGCAGTAATATTCCCAATAAAGGATGCATTTTCACTAACAATAAGTTTATCAATTTTTATTGTTCCTATAAAAGTTCCACTTAAAGTTAAATCACCTGATCCAAAGTAGTTTCCTTCAAAATTATCCTCAAATCTAATTTTCGAATCATATTTCATATTTTTTTACTAATAATATCATTTACTTTATAATTTATAAATTGACATAAAGTGTTATAATATATCATGTTTATTACAATAATAAATAAATTAAAATTTTCTTTTTTTATTTTCCTAATAATATCAATAATTATATCACTACCCATTATTGCCAAAAATAATCAGCTACTTCAAAATGTTTTATCTTTCTGTGGCTTTTAAAAAATCTTTTTTTTCAATCTAATAATTATATTTCAATTTATAAATTGACATAACTTAGCATATAATTATTTTAGAAAAACATTGAATAATGATTTAACAATGAACATAAAAAGACAACTAATAATTCCATGTACTTTAATTGGTCTGTTAATTTTAATACCTATTTATTCTGTCGTGGTAAATTATTTTAAGTCAGCTTCAACTTTATCATTAAAATCAACTTTAACAGAAGTGAATCTCTTTTCACATCTTGGAAAAATAGTTGATATCAAAGATTTTAAAAATACACCTACTTTGCTTTTTTTTGGATTTACTCATTGTCCTGAAGTTTGCCCTACAACTCTGTCTAATTTGTTGAATAATATTGAATTACTAGAGAAAAATAAAAAAAATTATAGAGTTTTATTTGTAACTTTAGACCCAGAAAGAGATACTATTAATAATTTAAACGATTATCTACAAAACTTTAATTCATCTGTGATTGGTTTAACTGGTGAATTAAATGAAATAAATAAATTTGCTAAAAATTGGAATATTTATTGGGAGAAAGTTTCTGAAGGAGATGACTATACAATTAATCACACAGCAACAGTATTTATGATTAATAAAAATGGAAATTTTGCTGGAACAATAGCCTGGGGAGAAAGTGATAAATCCATAAAATTAAAACTTAAAAAACTTTTTAATCTGTAATTCTATAACCAAATGATCTGATAATTTTTTTAGTATCATTAGACTTTAAAAAATTAAAAAATAACTTTGCCTTATTATTATTTTTTGCATTTTCTAAAAGAATAACATCTTGTTTAATTGGTGAATAAAGATTTTGCGGTATTTCTTTAAAATATCCTAATTCATATTTTTTAAGTTTAAGCTTATCTGAATTAGAAATGATACCTAAATCAACATTACCTGAATAAATAAATGATGAAACTTGGTTAATATTTGAAGCAAGAATTATCTTATTTTCAAATAGAGACAACATACCTAAACTTTCTAAAACCTGCTTAGAAGCACGCCCATATGGTGAAAATTTAGGATTAGCTATAACAATTTTATTTGATAATCTTTTTAAAAGTATATTTTCAAATTTAATTTGGTATTCTATTTTTGTTTTGGAAAAAATTATAAGACTTCCAATAGCATAAGTGAATTTAGAAACTTTAATTTTTTTATTATCTGGTATCTTTTGAATTGTTGACCGATCTGCAGATAAAAATATATCAATTGGTGCTTTATTTAAAATTTGAGCAAAAAGTTTAGCTGTTGATCCCGTAGATATTTTAAAAGATGTTTTATTGTTTTTTAAAAATTCTTTTTTTATTAGATTTAATGGTCCTATAAAATTTGATGCAACGGCAACATGAATTTTTTCGTATCCATAAGAATTAAAGCTATAAAAAAGAAAAAAAATAAAAAGAATGAATTTTATCATTTATTTAAATTTTAAATCTAAATCCTGCAACCCTTTTGAAACTTCAAGTTCACAACCTCCTTCAAATCTAGTAACTTGACCACCCATTTCTTTTATTTGATCCCAAAACTTATTTGATTTTGTTGTCCTTACCTCTTCCATTTCTTTCTTTGTTCTAAAAACATGAAATATTTCTACTTGATTTTCTGTCCTATCTACAAAACATCTTAACATTAGACCGTTATTTTGAAATAAATCATTACTCCAATCTTTTAAAGCAAGGATAATTGCTTTTTTCGCTAATTCATTTTGTACTTTAATTGTTACATTTACTGCATACATAAATCCCTCTAAAACCTGAATTAAAATTTAATCTCATCATTTATTTTTATAATACCCTTGTTTAAAACTTTTCCATAAACGCCTAGATCATAATGGCCATAGATTTTTTGAAGTTGATTGGGTATATTTAAATCTCTTAAGCCAGTATTTGGATTAACATTAGTAGCAGCGCACCTTTTAGTTTTTCTAAATATTTCAAATTTAACACCTCCAATGGTAATAATTTTTCCTAACCAATTAAATTCTTCCCAAGCTTTTATTCCTGAAAAAATTACATTACCTCTAAATCTAATGTAGTTGACTTCTTGTTTTATCTTTACCTCAAAATCATTTACAGTATTCAGATTTATAAATGATAAGGCTTTGTCAGGTATATCTGAAAATGAGTGTTTATTATCATTTTTAACATCAGATTTATCTGTAACTAATCTTGGTTTTTTGTTTATATTAATGTTAAGAAAATTTGCTAAGCATAAATTTAATTTTTTTATATCATTATTATTGTTTAAGAAACCATTGAAAATTTCTTTATCTTTGTAAATCAATTTTAAAAAATTAGTTTTTAAATTGATTTGAGGCTGTAATAAAGAGAGTTTCTCTTCCTTAACTAGCGCAAGAAAATTTGTTTTTTTCATATAAATTAAAGATTTTTCACAAATGTCATTTTCAAATTTTGCAAAAGCATATTTCCTATCACCTGAGATTGTTGAACCTGGATAAAGGTTTGCTGTATTCATGAATTCCCCATTAAGACCTTTTATAGGATATCGGACGATATATTTAACAAATGTCATAGTTTATAATAATTGATCTAAATAAAATATAAATATATTTAAGTAATATAATTTAGAGTAAATGATTATTTCTTATTACTAGATTTTAGCTTTTTAAGTACCTCCGACAATAATTTAATAGCAGAATCATTATCTTCAATTTCTGTCTTATCTAAAGATAAAGATAAGCCAGGTATATTTTTTTCAAATAAATTTTTATTAAAATCCAAAAAGCCAGATACTTCATAAGTTTGAACGGGATAAGAGATTCCCTTAACATTTATTGATTTTTTTTTCTTACAAGCAATTTTATTTCTGACAAGAAGATACGTATCCTCAGATAAAAGAATTTTATTTACTTCTGAACTAGTTTCAAGTCTAGATGCTAAATTCACTCCATTTCCTATAATTGTATAATCTAGTCTATCTTCTGAACCAAAATTACCAACCGTACATACGCCTGTGTGTATACCAATTCTAGCATTTAGTGGTTTTGCCAATCCCTTTTTTCTCCAAGTGCTTCTTAAGCTATCTAATTTTTCTAGCATTTCAATTGCCATAGATACACAGGATATGGCATCTTCTTGTTTTCCTTTTGTTTTTGGGTCGCCAAAAAATACTAAAATTGCATCTCCAATAAATTTATCTATTGTCCCACCCCATTTTATTGCGATATTAGACATTTCTGTTAAATATTGTGTTAACAATTCTGTTAATACTTCAGGTTCTAATCTTTCTGTAAGTTCAGTAAAACCTTGTAAATCAGAGAAAAAAACACTTAAGTGCTTTCTCTTGGTTTGAACCTTAACATCTAGTTTACCAGAAAAAATAGATTCATACACTTGTGGAGAAAAATACTTAGCCAACTTCTGTGAAAGTTCACGCAATTCAGAAGTTCTCTCTTCAACTTTTTTTTCAAGATTTAAGTTTAAATTTTCTAACTGAAGGTGAGCATTATTCAATTCACTCAATCTTTTTTGTTCTAATTGATAGAGTCTAGCATTTTGCAATGCATTAGCTGTTTGATTAGCTAAAATTCCAATCAAAATCTCGTCATCTTTATCAAATATGTTTAATTTCACACTTTCAACTGAAAATACTCCCACTAACTCATCATCTATAAGCATTGGGATAGCTACTTGACTTTCAGCATTTTTAAGGCCGGGTAACTCAACTTCATCTTGCAATTTTTTATTATCTGAAACACTAACCTGTTTTCGAATAGCTTGCATATAACTTCTCTGCATACCTAAATTTGCCATTCTCATTAATTTTTTCTTTTGAGCTACAATACCAATTACGCCAATACCAAAATTGACCTTGGCACCTATACCTTTATTTTCGTAACCATACGTCTCTAATACATTAAGACATTTTTTATCCTCGGAAACTAGAAGTATCATGGAGTGCTTAAAACCAAAATATTCATCCATTAAAGAGAGCATGGTTGAAGCTATAACAGAAAGATTTAGTGATTTGTTTATTTGACCTGAAATTTGTTTAATTATCTCAACTTCTTTGGTTCTTCTTTCCAAAAGACTCATAATTTTTTTGGTTTCTATTTCAGAATGATTTTGCTTATTCATTTTAAATTATTTATTTAAAAGAGATTTAGAGCCATTTTTTTTAAAATGATACTAATCTGTAATTGAAAGAACTTCGTAAACGTCAGCTGCTTGCAACTTAAAAATTCCAGTCATCCCAGTCATAGAAGCAATTGCTTGTAATTTCATATCCATCTCCTCAAATAAATCACCTTCGGTTTCAGCATGATCAAATTTCAGTTCTAAATTATATTGTTTTAAAGTTGATGGGTCTGAAATTGTTGCATAGGCATAAGGGTTTTCAGATATATTTCTTTTTGTTTTATTGAAAAATTGAAATGATAGTGCAACATGTTTTTCATCTACATACCATATTTGAGAGATAACTGTTGTGTTTGGTTCACCATCTTTTGAACAACTAGTTATCCAACTCGGGAACATGCCCTGAAGAGAAGGCAAATGTTTTTCCTTTATCATAGTTTTAATTTATTCTCCAATTTCTTTTCCAGCATCTGGACCTGGAGTTTGTATAAAAACTTTATCAACTTTAAATTTTATACCTATATCTGGTATTATTCCGTATTTAGATAAAGCTCCTTCTTTAGACATCCCTATGCTTGTAATTGTATCTATAATTTTATTTCTGTAAATATTTGAGGCTTCTAAATCATCTCTTGATATATTGATTACTTCTAAAAATTGGCCTTTGAAATTGTAAGCCTCATGAGTTACCATTCCTACAAAAAAACTTATCCTTCCGGACTCATTAAGAAATTTTAAAACCTCTTTAGCTTCATCATTCCTTACATAACAAGTTATTGTTGAATTTTTACTGTCAACATTTACGCCCAGTGTGTCAACATGACGAGTTTTATTATTATTAGACGCAACTCCAAAATGACCAAATCCATTTTTTAATGCACTTAATGTTAAATCAGGTATCAAAATTATATCACCAAATTAACTAGTTACTTTGAAAAGAACTTCTGGATTTGTCATAGTTTTAATTTCCAAAACATTACCATTTGGATCTTCAACAAAGAAAGTTTCTTGTTCAAATTCAGTGCCTTTAAATCTCCTGTATGGTTTATCTAAATAATCAATATCACTAGCTTCAATTCTTTTTTTAACATTTTGAAAAATGTCTTCATCAAGATGTACTCCAAAATGTGGAACACAAACTTCTCCCATATCGACATGATGTCTTTCTCTATTCTGTCTAGTTTCCGTTTGATGAAGAGTTAGTTCATTTCCCCAAAAATCAACGTCGATCCAATGACCCTCTTCTTGATTTCCCGTTTTACATCCTAAAATGTCTTTGTAAAATTTTAAAGCTGTAGGGATATCTCCTGCAGGCACTGCCAAATGAAAAGTGTTAGCCATAATATAACTCCATTTATTTTATATATATACTATTATAATTCTTTTAATAATTTCTTAAATATTTTTTTTGATTTTCCATAAAGTTTAACTTTTTTTATTTTTTCAAGATTACTTTTATCTCCACCAACAACTACAATTCCAATCATGCCCATAGCCTTATGTGGAGTACATTGATAAAGATATATGCCAGGTTTTTTAAATTCATATTCTGCTTTTTTATTTATTTTAGTTTTAAACTTCTTTACACCTTTTGGCATTCCAATGAATTCAACATTGTGACCTTTAGAAACATGTTTCCAAATAATTTTGTCATTTAAATCAAGCTTAGCTACTTTTATAGAATAAACCATTTTCTCTTTGCCAAGTTTATTCAACATATCTATTTCAATAGTTTTTCCGTAACTAATTGATGAATAGAATAATATAAATATTATAAAAATTAATTTTTTGAACATAGATCTACCTTCCGTTTATGATATTATAATTAATTATTAAATGTTTAATTAAAAGACCTATAATTTTTTAGTAATGGGTTTTTTTGGCCAAGTATTAAAAAAGAAAAGATTAATAAAATAATTACAAAACACATACCAATCCTATGATCATTAAAAATAAGTATTAAAAAACCATAAGCTAAGGGACCCAAAAAACTTGTTATTTTTCCAGAAAAAATAGCAAAGCCAAAGAATTGGCCACCTTTTTTTGAAGGGATTAGATCACTTATTAATACTCTGCTTGAAGATTGAAGTGGACCAATAAAGAGACCTAAAAAAAAACTTACTATCCAAAAATATATTTCATTTTTAATTAAAATTAAAAATACACCAAAAACAATTAAAGATATTATACAACATTGAATCACTCTAAATGAAGAAATAATCCTATCATAAAAACCACCAATAATAGCGCCTAGTGCTGCAGATAAGTTTATTAAAATTGCAAAATACAAAATTTGTTTTGTAGAGAAATCAAATACATTTGACGCATAAATACCCCCAAATGCAAATAATGTAGCCAGAGCATCAAAATAAAATAGTCTTGATAAAAAGAATCTTAAAATCAATTTCTCATTAAATATAAATATGCAACCTTGTTTTATATACTGAAATGTACTTTTGTTTGTTTTATTTTTTTCAGGTTCTGAAGTAAAAATAAATAGTGGTATTGCAAAAACCATCATCCATATTGAAATAAATAACATACATGCTCTTATATTTTCACCATTTTCTTTTGTTAAACCAAAGATCAATTTTTCAGGAAAAATAAATAAAACTAAACATAATAATAAAGATATAATTCCAGCTGCATATCCAGCTCCCCAAGAAAAACCGGATAAAATTCCATAATTTTTTTTAGTTGTTGAGCTTGATAGAAGTGAATTATATAAAACAAATACAACTTCCATTGTAAAAATACTTATACAAGAAAATATACTTGCAAATACTAAATATTCTATACCAGGTTTTGCAAACCATAATAGCATGGTTGAAAATCCTCCTAGCATTGTAAGAAAGAATAAAATTAATTTTCTTTTTCTTTTCTTGTCAGCATAACTTCCTAAAATTGGTCCCATAAATGCTGTCATTATTGCTGCAATTGCAATTATAACTCCCCATAAAAAGGATCCATTTTTAACAGCGATTTTTTCAACAAAATAAACTGAAAAAATAAAAGTGGTATGAATAGTTGTAATTGGTGATGTAGCCCAATCATACAAAATAAAAGCTAATGAATTTTTGTTTAAACTAACCATTAAGGTAATGAATATTGGTTAAAATTAAAAATATTATCATAGTAAGTAAAATAGTTGTCATTACATTTTTAAATAAGATAGATATTAATATTGCTAAAAATCCACAAATAATTTCAAAATTAACATTTTGAATCAAATCATCATTTTTATCAAAAAATAGAGCTTGAACAATGATAGGAGTTAAAACAACTATTGGTATTAAATTAATTACCTTTAAATATAGTTCTGAACCTTTAAATTTAATTAATCCCGAAAGTGGGATAAACCTAATTAAAAAAGTTAGAACTCCACACAAAAATATTAAATACCATACACTCATTGTGAATTATCTTTTTCAATGAAAGGTAAGGAAATTAACAAGCTTAATAGAGCAGAAAAGATAATCCATAATTCAAAATCTAATTTGTAAAATAAAATAGCTAAGATACCAGAAGCTAAACATGCAATTATTTCATACTTTAGTTTTATCATTGGTGTAATTATCGCTATAAAACTCAATGGTATTATAAATGCTAAATCAATATTTTCAGGAATTAGTTGCCCAAAAAAAATACCAAATAACGTTGAAATTTGCCAAGTTAAAAATAATGTCAAACCAGATCCTAAAAGATGATAGTGCATAAATTTTTTATTTTTATTTGTTGCAAAGTATTTAATTGAAACAGCGTAAGCTTCGTCTGTTAAAAGATAGGACAATATTATTCTCCATTTTAAAGAAAGTTCTTTTAAATATTCATTAATTGATATGCCATAAAGCAAATGTCTCAAGTTAATTGAAATTATTGAAGTAATTAAAGAAAAAGGGGATACTAATAAATAAAACTGTGCAAAAACAATTTGGCTAGCTCCAGCAAAAATAATTGAAGACATTAAAAAAGCTTGTAATACAGATAAACCGCTTTCAATAGCTAATATTCCATATATTAATCCAAATGGGAATACTCCTATTTGCAATGGTAATTCTTGGATGACACCTGATTTAAAATGTTCTAATTTTGTTTCCATTTAACTTAAAGATTAGTTTAAATTTTCTTATAGATATTTTATATATTAAAGTATGACAAATTCTAAAACTATTTTAATTACTGGTTCTAATAGAGGTATAGGTCTTGAATTAGTTAAAGAAAGTTTGACTAAAAATTTTTCTGTTGTCGGAACATTTAGAAATAAAAATAATGCTAAAGAACTTTTAAAATTAAAATCTAATAATCTCAAACTTTTTGAAATGGATGTCGTTAAAGAAAATTCTATTTTAAATGTGTCAAATAATATTGATTATACAATTGATTATTTGATATGTAATGCTGGCATAAATAATGGCTATGGAGGTATTTTTGATCAAGATCATAGTTATGAGAAAATGTTAGAAGTATTGAACGTAAATGTATTAGGTTGTATTTTGACAATTAAGCATTTTACTAGAAATTTAAGAAAAAATGCCAAAATAATATTGATTTCATCAATTATGAGTGTTCAAAAACATAGTGGCTCTAATGCTCTTATTTATAGAGCATCTAAAGCGGCAGTTAACAATATAATGGTTTCGATTTCACAAGAGTTTAAATCAAAATACATAACCGTGTCATCTTTTCATCCAGGTTGGGTTAGAACTGATATGGGAGGACCAAATGCAACACTTTCAGCTAAAGAGAGTGCATCATCATTAATAAAGAGTTTTGAAAAGTTAACATTTGAAGATACTGGAAAATTCTTTAATTATGATGGAAACGAAATAAATTTTTAAAAAAGGAGATAATATGCCAAAAGGTTATTTTTTAAGTGCACATAGAAGTCCAGCAGATCCTGAAAAAAGGGCTGCATATTTAGAATTGGCTGGTCCAGCAATGTTAAAAGCTGGAGGAAAAGTTTTAGCTAGCACCAGTGATATTGTTGCTCATGAAAAAGGAATTTCTCAACAAACGGTTTTAGTTGAATTTGAAACATTTGAGAAAGCAGTTGCAGCATACGAAAGTGAAGATTATCAAAAAGCATTAAAAGCATTAGATAATGGAGCAGATAGAGAAATTAGAATTTTTGCTGGTGTTTAAATAAATGGAAGTAAAATATAGTTTTTTTGAATATGATCAAAATAAGCTATATTATGGTATAGTTGGGGAGGGTTTTCCAGTTTTATTACTACATGGTTGGCCACAAACTTCTTTCATGTGGAGACACCTTTATCCATATTTAGTAAAAAATAGATTCAAAGTAATTATGCCAGATTTACCTGGCCTTGGAAAATCATCTGCTCCTAAATCTTTCGATAAAAAAACCATAGCTTCATATATTCAAGTCTTTGTGCACGATTTTCTCGGATTAGATAAAATTTTTATTATTGGTCATGATTGGGGAGGGCCAATTTCTTTCTCTTATGCGCAAACATGTCAAAATAAGGTTAAAAAAATTGTACTAATTGATGTTCCAATACCAGGAGATGGAAGTGCTGATTTTTCCGAAAATAGATGGCACCATCAATTTCATAAAATTATCGACTTACCTGAAGAACTTACAATAGACAGAGAAGAGATTTATTTAAATTATTTTTATAATAATTGGAGTGGAAAAAATTTTGTTATGGACAGAGATGCCCAAAAAAAATATTTAGATGCATACTCAAACAAAAATGCTATGAAATCAGGATTTGAATATTATAGAGCTTTACCACAGGATATTAAAGACAATCTTAAGTTTTTAAAAAAAGGCAAATTGAAAATACCTTTTCTTGGAATTGCAGGAGGAGAAGGTTATGGAAGGGGCATTAAAATCATTTTAAAATCTTTGAAAAGAGTGACAAATAATTACGAAGGTTATGAAATCTCTAATTGTGGACATTGGGTTGCTGAAGAGGAGCCGGAGTTAATATCAAAATATATTATAAAGTTCTTCAATAAAAAATAAAAAATTCATGACCTCTCTTTTTTACAAAATACTTTACTACGGTCTGTTATTTATTGTTACTTATTTACTATTCGTATATCCGTCAGAAGTTATAGAATTATTAATATTAAATGGAGAAATTTTTAATTTAAAATCACTATTAACTACCCTGTTTATAAATTTACTGATCTTAATATACTTTAGAACATTTAACACAAACAAGCTTTTAAAATTATTTGTCAATGAAGGAATAGGTATTGGATTTGTAAGTTTTTGGATAACAAGCTTATCGCTTATTTTTTCATTTTTAATAACACAATATCACACCGAAATTGGATATGCCTCTATTTTTTTGATTATTTTAATTACTATTCACGCATATTCAAATGGCGCAAAAATCAATTTAAAATTTTTAACTTTTAATTCTGACTTAGTTAAAAATAAATCCAAAATTATCTTTATGAGTGATTTGCATCTTGGAACTAATTCAACAAAACATCTAAAAAAAATTTTAGATAAAATTAGTAAAATTGACTTTGATTTTATTTTGATTGGGGGTGATTTAATTGATTCAAGTCAATTTAAATTATCTGATTTAGAAATTTTTAAAAAAATCAAAAAACCAATTTTATTTTGTACTGGAAATCATGATTATTATATTAGAGGATCTAAAGATAAATTAAATCAGTTAACTAAATATAATATTACTTATTTAAATAATCGTTCTAAACTAATTAAAAATTTTAATATTATTGGTATCAATGATAATCAATCAATCGAAGAACAGAAAAATGTTGCACTTAGATATTTTGATAAAAATAGATTTAATATTTATTTAACTCATAAACCTTCACTCTTTAATATACTAAGTTTATCTGGATTAGTTTTGTCTGGACATACACATAATGGTCAAATATTTCCATTTAATTTAATTGTGAAAATGAAATTTCCTCATGTTTATGGATTTTTTAAAAAAGAGAATACAGATCTTTATGTTTCTTCAGGATCAGGTTGTTGGGGACCAAGAATGAGATTAGGTTCTAATAATGAAATTATTATATTAGAATTTATGTAAAGTATTTATTAATCAAAGTTTTTGAACATTCTATTCCTGATAAAAATGCATCCTCAACTCTCTGTCCATTTACATAATAGTCTCCACCTAACATAGGTGGGCACCAATCACCAGCAATACCAAGAGGCATTACTTTTGAAATTTTACTATGCTCTAATGGGAAGTAATTTTTAACTTTTGCATATCTCCATCTATGTATATTTTTATAAGTTATATCATCATTTTTAACTTTATAAATTTTAGTAAATTCGCTTATTATTTTATCTAAGACAAATTCTTTATTTTTTTCTAAATGATCAAGTGAGAACTTTTCATTTGCATGTATAGTTATACAATTATCACTTAATGAATTTTTAATTTTATTATTTTCAGAAATAATCCAACTGAAAATACTGTTTTTGTCAATTTCAAAATACTTTAAGTTTATGTCTTTTATAGATATCATTGCACACCAACAAGGAAAATATGTGACATTTTCAATTAATTTATAAATTTGGCTATCTAAGTTTTTTATTAATTCAGCAGTTTGAGATGAGGGAGCTGTAATTATTAACCCATCTGCAGTAAATTTTTTGTTATTGGTATTAATAGTAAAGGTATCACTATACTCAATACTTTCAACAAGAGTTTCTTGATATATTTCTAAATTTTTTGAAAACCAATATGAAAATTCTCTCATATCTGGATTTCCAATAAATCTGTCTTTTTTTGAGAGTGTATTCCAATTTATTAATACATTATCCTTAACTCCAAGTTGGCATATTTTTTTAAATTCGTTCGATTTAGCTGTAAAAAATTGAGCACCATGATTAAAAATAAATTCTTTATTTTTTCTTGTACTAATTCTTCCTCCGGGATATTTTCCTTTGTCTAGAACAGTTATATAGAAATTTTTAGAATTAAAATGCTTTGCTGCAGCTAAGCCTGCAATACCACTTCCTATTACAACTATTTTTTTCATAATTTTAAAATAAAAGTCTCAGCGCTAGTAAAAATAAAATTGTTTCAAAAATAACCTTAAATGTTTTCTCATCAATTTTGAATAATAAAATTTGACCTACCCTGCTACCTAATATTGTACTAGGTATCATTAATAAAATTAAAGTTAAATATTCATAAAAATTAAATCCTATAAACATAAATCCAATAATTTTAATTAGGTTTCCTATAAAACCAAAAAAACCTAAAGTACCTACTATTTCCTCTTTTTTAGTTAAATTATTTCTAATTATTATAGCCAAAATTGGTGCTATAACGCCGACTAACATATTCATAACTCCTGTAAAAAAACCTAGGACATAATAAAAATTTTCAGGAATTCTAACTTTTTTATTTTTCTTAATATTTTGAAATACTATTGTTGAAATAATGAATGCACCAATTAAAAACTTAATTTTTTGTGAATCTAAATTTTGAAAAATTGTTAATCCTAAATAAACTCCAAATGGTATAAACATACAAAAAGGAATTATTAATTTCCAAACTAAATACTCTCTAAATAAAAATACCCTTGCTACATTTGAAGTTAACTGGACCGTACCATGAATTGGTATTGCCACTAATGGATTTATAAACTGAAGCATGTAAGCTAATAAAATTGTACCACCACCAGCGCCTGCAAGAGATGTGATCATCGCTGTAAAAAAACTTACGATTATAATAGAAATGGTAATTAAATAATTATCAAGTATGACATCCATAAATTAGTTTTTTTTGAGCTGAAATTCTAAAAATTGCATTGTTTGCGCCATAACCATCATAACTTTTATTTCGTTGAACAAATTCTAAAAAAAATCAATTATTTATTAATGTTGTATAAATTTGGAAAAAAGAGCCATCACTGTCTTCATCATAAAGTATATTATTTTCTTTTATTTTTTTTAAAATATTTGTTTCTAAACCAAACTTAGCGTCAATATAATCATAGTAATTGTCAGATATTTTTAGAGTTTTTAAACCTAGATCATTAAATTTTTTTGATAATTTAAAAATATCATTTGTACGCAAAGCTATATGTTGAATATTTGATATATGTTTTTTTTTCCTTAACTGGCTAGTCAAAGTTTCATCATTTTCAGCTGAATTTATTACTATCTTAAATGTTTTAGATTTATTCTCTATTACATGGCTTTTTGTAATTCCACCTGGATCAATTATATCAGTATTTGAAATTTTTTTACATTCAAATAAGGACTTATAAAACAATACAGATGATAATAAAGTTGAATGTTCTACAGATATAGCAATATGATCAAACTCTAAATTTGAATTTTGACTATCTTGGTCTAAAAAATTGAAATCATTCTGCCAATTTTTATTATCAATTAAAAAAATATATTGCCCATTTTCTTCTATCAAGTTCATTTTAAATTTATTGTTGAGATAAAAATCTTTTACATTGTTTACTTTTAATGCCTTGCATCTTTTGAGTGTTGATTGAACATTATCTACCACAAGTCCAAAAGCATAAGGGTTGAATTCTCCTAAATTTTCATCTGGAACTATTTCTGAATTAATTATAAATTTTACATTTCCCAATATATATAAAGTAATTTTTTTTGTTTTGTGAAGACCTGCTTTAATGAAACCAAGACTCTTCAGTAATTTTTGAATAATATTTAGATCTTCTTTTTTAACAGAAAACTCTATAAATTCTATTTTTTCAATTTTTGCTCTTTCTACAATTTCATTTTTTTTTGATAAATTAATAAGAGATCTATAACCATCCTTTGTTATTAAGTCTCTATTATCTTTTCTAAATTGATCGTTAAAGATTTCCAGTGAAATCCAACTATCGTACCCAGTATCATAAAGTTTTTCCATAAATTCTGATACTTTAAGATCCCCTTGACCAGGCATATTTCGGAAATGTCTACTCCAAAACAAAAGATCCATATTATATTTTGGTGCATCAGCAATTTGAACAATAAATATTTTTTCCTTTGGAATTGAAGTAAACGTATCAAGATTTATACCTTTAGATAAGGTATGAAAGGAGTCTAAAATTATACCAACATGTTTGTGATTTGCTCTTCTTACAATTTCCCATGCGTCTCTATGATCCGATATATATTTTCCACAAGCTAAAGCCTCGTATCCTATAAAAATATCTCTTACTTTTGCTATTTCACCTAAGTCATTGAAATCATCAGCCGCTCTGTCAATCCCTCCTAAGGCCAAGTTAGATGTGTTTGAACATATCAAAATAGTTTTTGCTCCTAGCTCATTCATGACATCAAACTTCTTCTTTGCTCGATCAAATGCCCTAGATCTGTATGGCTCGGTCATCCCCTCAAAATCTCTGAATGGCTGAAACAATGAAATTTCTAATCCATAATCATACACCATTTTTTTAATTTCTTTTGGCTTGAGATCATGAACTAAAAAATCATTTTCAAAAATTTCTACACCTTTAAATCCCATATTAGAAATAGATTTCAATTTTTGATCTAAAGATCCATTAATTGATACTGTTGCTATAGACGTTTTAATCCTTTAACTCCACTAGTTTTTTTGTTTTTGATGAAAGTTTAATAGCTTCAATTACCTTGATTGTTTCGTTTGCTATTGATGCGGTAATAATTGGTTTTTCTTTTTTTTCTATTACCTTACAGAAATGTTCGATTTGATTCACTAAAGGATCTGAAAATTTGTATGGATAATTCGTTCCAGAAATAGGTGAAAACCAATGACCATTTTTTGTATGTTGCCATAATTTCAAATTTGGTAGAGACATTGAAGCTTTCGTTCCACCAATCAAATAACTTGATTCTTCGGTCGAAGGATAAATTTCGTTTTCTCTAGCAGTTAATTCCCAACTCCAGGGTGAAACAACACTGTCAGAAGTCAGAAACGTAGCTATTATTCCATTTTTAAATTCCAAAACAGCCCCTGATACGTCTTCGTTATCAAAACCTCTTAAAGAATTTTGTGATATGGAAAAAACCTTAGCAATTTTTCCAAACAAAAAATTCATCAAATCAAGATCATGAATGAGATTAACAAAGATAGGTCCTGCACCATCATTTTTTTTCCAATTAGCTTCTTTAAAATAATTATTAGGTTTGAACATTTGACAATTGATATTAACAGTTCTTACTTTCCCTAGGAAATTATTATCTATTAACTCTTTAGCTTTGTGCATTATAGAGTTATGCCTTCTATGATGACCAACTAATATTTGAACATTCATTCTTTTTGCTTCAGATATTAATTTATCAGTATCAATAGAACGAATTGTGATAGGCTTTTCTATTAAAACTGTACATTTATGTTTTATAACTTCTATCCCATCTTTAAAATGAGATGAGTTTGGAGTGGCTATAATTACGCCATCAATTGTTTCTGATTTAAACATATCTTTAATAGAAGAATAAAAATTGGCATTAACTTTATCTCCTATTGAATTTTTTTTTAAATCAACAACTGCTTTAAGTTTAGCTTTATTAGTTTTACTTATAGCGTCAATGTGTTTTAAGCCCATAACGCCAATACCAACGACTGCTAATTTAATTTTTCTATTTTTCATAAATATATGTTATTTTTAATAATATATGATATAACATATATTAAAAAAACTATCGAATCTATAAGTTTATGGAAAATATTCACTTATCAGTCACAGAAAATATTTTTGAAAAAATTAAATATGATATCGTTTTAGGAGTCCTAAAGCCTAATCAAAAACTTAAATTAAATTTATTACAAAAAGAATATAATGTTTCAATCTCAATTCTAAGAGAAGTACTTAATCGTCTGTGTGGTGATGGTTTCATAATATATAAAGTTCAAAAAGGTTTTTTTGTTTCTCCTATATCAAAAGAAGATCTTCATGAAATAGCAAATTTAAGAATTATTTTAGAGACACATGCTCTTGAAATCTCAATAAAAAATAAAGACTATGAATGGGAGGCTGAATTATTAGGTGCTTATCATAAATTAAACCATGCTGAAAATGAATTAGAAAAAAATAATTTAAATGCAAAATCACTCTGGACAAAATATGATGCTGAATTTCATCAAATGTTAATTAAAAAATGTAACTCTAAAAATTTAATTAAGATACACGGCGTAATATTTGATAAATATCACAGATATCAACTTTTAGTTTTAAACTATAGAGGCAAGGAATCAATTAAAGAACACAAAAATCTTTTAGATTGCGCTTTAATAGATGATTTTCAAAAAGCTCAAAAAATACTAAAAGATCATATTAAGAAAGGTGTAGATCACGCTTCTTCAAATTTATCAATTTAATAAGTATTAGTTTAAATGATAAAAAAGTACTTTCTATAAAAATCACAAATTGGTCACATTCATTTCTAAATTTTGTCATAATCTAAGATTAAGTAATATTATTCATAAATCCTCCCAAAATTAGCATTAGTTTTTAAATAAACTAATGCTTATGAATTTTAGCTAAAATTACTTATCTTTGCTTCGATTAAACCATATTCTGTTTTTACAAAGTAATTATTTGAATTATCAATCGATATGTCTTTTTCGTAAGCTATCATAAATCCCATATTTTTTTTGAATTTTGGAGAAAATATTACTGAAGTAATTTCACCAATTTCCTTTTTTTCATAATAACATTTAGGCTTACTTTTAATGTTTAGACCACTTTCTCCAAAAAAAACGCGATATATGTTTCGTTTTTCTTTATTTTTAATATAATTACTTAAAGCAACTTTACCTACAAAGTTATAAGACATATCAATTGAACAGTATTTTCCTAGAGAACAATCAAAAGGTGTGTCTTTAGAAGTCATATCATTTCCATAACTTAATAAAGAGTTTTCAACTCTTTCAATCATATTTGGACAACCAGCATTTATATTAAATGGTTTACCCTCTTTCATTACATAGTCCCAGAAATCACAAGCAATTTTTGCATCATCAAAAAGAAATTCAAATCCTCCTTGCTTACTATATCCCGTTTTAGAAACTAGAACTCGAGTATTCTTAAAATCAAAAAAATCAAAGCTGAAAAATGGTAAAGAAAGAAATTTCTTATCAATTAACTCTTCAGTTAATTTGATAGCCTTGGGACCTTGCAACGCTAATGTATAAATATTTTTGTTTTTTACTTTAACATTGAAATTCAAATTAACTAACAAACCACTAAACCACATGAACATGTCAGAGTCTGAAATTGATACCCAAATAGTTTCTTCGTCTATAGAGTATACTAAAGTATCATTTAATAAACCTCCACTAAAGTTAGTCATAGGTGTGTAATAGCATTTAAATTTATCAATTATTTCAAAATTTCGACAAGATACATAACGAAGAAAATTTAATGCATCAGATCCTTTGATCTCTATTATTTTTTGACAAGATACATCCCACATTTGAACATGGTTGATAAGATGATAGTAATCTTCTTCATAACTATTAAATATTGTAGGCAAAAGTGTCTTGTTATATATTGTATATGATGATACTCCAGCAAGAGCATTCCTTGATGTAAATGGAGTAGAGTCAATTCTATTGGATTGAGTTAATTTGTAATCCATATACAGAAAATATAAAAGGAATAAGATTTGATCAACAACAATTTTGAAAAAAAATTAAAAAGTAAAGAGTTTGTATTTACAGCTGAGACATCACCTCCTGATTCAACAGTTAGATCTGAAGTAACTGATAGAGTTCTATGTCTCAAGGATCTAGCAGATGCAATAAATGTAACAGATGGTGCAAGTGCAAAATCACACCTTTCTTCACTTGTGGTTTCATCTATAATAAAAGATATTGAAATTGAGCCAATTCTTCAATTAACAACACGAGATAGAAACAGAATAGCCATTCAATCAGATTTACTTGGAGCCTGGACATTAAATATACAAAATATTTTATGTATTTATGGAGATCAAGTAGAAACAGGTGATCAACCAGAAACAAAAGAAGTTCGTGACCTAGATACTTTAGGAGTTATAAATACTGCAAATTATTTCAAAAAAGAAAAAAAATTTCCATCTGGTAGATCTATAAAATCAGCACCTGAGTTTTTTATAGGTGGTGCAGATACTCCATTTGAAATAGATGAAAAATTTGATTGTGGAAATTTAATTAAAAAAATTGAACAAGGAGTTAATTTTTTTCAAACTCAGTATGCTTTTGATGCTCAAATTCTAAAAAAATATATGGATAGATTGAAAAAATTTAATATTACTAAAAAGGCCTATTACCTTGTTGGATTAGGAGTCATCAAGTCTGCAAAAAGTGCTAAATGGATGAATAAAAATCTTTATGGTATTAACATTCCAAATTCAATAATTCAAAGATTAGAAGATTCTACAAATGAAAGTAAAGAAGGAATTAAAATTTGTATAGAACTAATAGAAAAATATCAAGAAATTGAAGGTGTTCATGGAATTCATTTGATGGGTTATCATCAAGAAGAACAAATTGCGGAAGTAATATCACATTTTAAAAAATAGAGGTTTTTATGACTAATTTACAAAAAATAAGAGAACTTCAAGGTAAAGTTATGAAAGACATAGCTGCAGGAGCTCTTATACCAGTAATGATGATTGGAGATGAGTTAAATCTATTTGAAAAGTTATATAAACTTGGCCCAATATCTTCTGAAGATTTTTCAAAAAAAATTGAAATGGATCATAGGTATATTAGAGAATGGTTATTAGCTATAAGTGCCTCTAAATATATCAACTACAATTCGAAAGAACAAAAATTTTATATGACTGAAGAACAATTTTCAGTTCTTGCTGATGAAGAAAGTTCATCTTTGATGATTGGTGGTTTTGAAAATTTAGTAGGAGCCGTTCATAATTATAAGATTATAAAAGACAATTTTAAAAATGGACACGGAACTGAATGGGGATCACTCCACCCATGTTGCTTATCTGGATCTGCTCGATTTTTTAAACCAGCCTATTCAATTTTTTTAATTAAAAAGTGGCTTCCAAGTATTGATAATGCAGTTGAAATTCTAAGTAATGGTGGAAGCTTCGCTGATGTAGGATGTGGTTACGGACACTCAACTGAAATAATTGCAAAAGAATTTCCAAAGTCAAAGGTGGTAGGTATAGACCCTCACGAACCATCTATTCGAGAAGCAAACAAAAATTCTGCCTCTAAAGGACTTAATAATTTAACATATCAAGTTGCTTCAGGAGAAAATTATCAAGGTAAGTTTGATATCATTTCTTTTTTTGATTGTCTTCATGATATGGGTGATCCAGTTAGCGCCATAAAATATGCAAAGTCAAAACTAAATACTAATGGAACTTTAATGCTTGTAGAGCCCTATGCGGATGACGAAGTTTCAAATAATTTCAATTTAGTAGGTCAGATGTATTATTCATTTTCTACTATTGCTTGTGTTCCTGCGTCAAAATCTCAAAAAGTTGGTTTAGCATTAGGAGCTCAAGCAGGTGCAAAAAAACTTTCTAAAATTTTAAAAAAAGGTGGCTTTAACCATATAAAAGTAACTTATAAAACAGCAACGAATATGGTTATTCAAGCTAAAGTTTAATAATCTCACCACATATGTTAAAAAAAGAAAAAGTTAATTTTATTTCGGAAGAACTAAATAAATTATACCCTAAAACACCTACTCCTCTTACACACCAAAATAAGTTTGAATTGTTGATAGCAGTTCTATTAAGTGCACAGTGTACTGATGAAAGGGTTAATAAAATCAGTCCAATTTTATTTAAAGTTGCCAATAATCCTTTTGAAATGGAAAAAATATCTAAAGAGAAAATCTACAGTATCATTAAACCTTGCGGTTTAGGGCCACAAAAATCAAAAGCCATTTCAGAATTGTCTAAAATTTTAGTCAAAGAGTTTAATGGTAATGTCCCAAGAACTTTTAAAGAATTAGAAAAATTGCCTGGTGTAGGTCATAAGACTGCCAGTGTTGTAATGTCTCAAGGATTTGGATTTCCTGCTTTTCCAGTAGACACGCATATTCATAGATTGGCTCAGAGATGGGGTTTAACCAATGGTCGTAGTGTTAATCAAACAGAAAAAGATTTAAAAAGGCTATTCCCAAAAGAATGTTGGAATAAATTACATCTTCAAATTATTTTTTATGGTAGAGAGTATTGCACTGCTAGAGGATGCCTGGGCATTAAATGTAATATATGTAAGACATTGTATCCCAAAAGAATTAAACCCATAAAAACAAAAAAATAAATTGCTAAAAAGTTAATGCGTAGTTTTTATAAACTAAACTTATTTCTTCCATAACTTCATCACTTAAATCAACATCCAAGCCCTTTATTACAACATCTAATTGTTCATCTGTTGTTGCGCCAAATATAACAGACCCCATAAAAGGTCTTTTTGTACAAAAAGCCAAAGCCAAATGTACTGGATGAATATCAAACTTTTTTGAAATTTTTATATACTCTTGAACAGCTTTCATAGCATTTATGTTAACTCTATCTCCAATTGTTGAAACTCTTGTTATTCTTGAATCAGTTGGCATTTCGTCATTTAGATACTTACCAGTTAACAGACCTCCAGCTAATGGAGAATAAGCCAACAAAGGTATATTTTCATAATAAGACATTTCATTCATATCAGTATCATATAACCTGCATAATAAACTGTATTCATTTTGAATTGAAGCAACTGGAAAATTATTGAATTTTTTTACTGCATTAACATATTTTGTTACTCCCCAACATGTTTCATTTGAAAGGCCAAAAGCTCTAATCTTACCCTCTGATTTAAAATCATGCAGTGTTTCTACAATCTCTAAGATATCATTTTCAACTTCATTTTTATTACTATCAGACGGGTTATAATTCCAATTTTTTCGAAAGTGATAAGAACCTCGATTAGGCCAATGAAGTTGATAGAGATCGATATAATCGGTCTGAAGTCTTTTTAAACTAGCCTCTAATGCAATTTTTAAACTTTTCCTATTTATTGGACCTCCATCTCTAATGAATGTATCTCCATTACCAATAATTTTAGTGGCTAATATTAACTTATTTCTTAAGGTTGGATTCTTTTTAATCCAAGTCCCAATAATTTGTTCAGTTTTACCTGCAGTCTCTGCAAGGCGTGGACAGGTTGAATACATTTCTGCTGTATCAAAAAAATTTATTCCTGAATCATAAGCTTTATCCATTTGCAAATGAGCATCCATCTCACCAGTTTGCTCTCCATATGTCATTGTTCCTAAGCAATAATTTGAAACTTTTAAATCACTTTTACCTAAAAAATTATATTTCATGTTTTACTCTTATTAAAATCATTATTATTTCTTATAAAATTTTCTCTTTAATACTCTGTATAAATAAATGCATAGAATCCCTATGATCAAATACAAATATTTCAAATATTCTTCCATATCAATTAATTCAAATTTGATTTTTCATTGAAATTTTTAACAACTTTTTCTCTCCAAAAAGTATATAAACCTGAAGATACAACAATCATAACACCAAGTAAAATAAAGATATCTAATCTTTCAGAAAATATAAAAACTCCAATAATCGCAGAAAACACTAGTTGAAGATATGAGTATGGTTGTATTAAAGATGCTTCAACTAATTCTAATATTTTAACCATTAAAAAGTGAGATATTGCACTTAAGGTACACATAATAAAAACTAAGACATAGAAATCTTTTGAAATAATATCTCCAAAAAAAACAATCATAAATAGCATAGTTATACTTCCGCCAAGACCTGTCCAAAAAAAACTTGTGATGGCACTATCTTGTCTTGAAGCATACTTAGTTAATATCAAATAAAATGCAAACATGGACGCACCTATAAACGCAAAAATTGAACCTATTGAAAAAATGTTAAACCCTGGTCTTAATATAATTAGTACTCCAACAAAACCAAAAGCTATTGCACTCCAACGCCTCCAACCAAATTTTTCTCCTAAAAATGGTACTGAAAGGCCAGCAACAATAAGGGGATAACACGCTATTACTGCATGTGTTTCAACAAGACCTATAAGTGCAAAAGTATAAACAACAATACAATTGTTAAGTGACAAAATCAATCCACGAGCAAATTGTAAAAATGGTTGTTTTGTATAGGCAATTTCATAAAATCTTTTTTTTGAAAAAATCCAATATGAAAATATAAAAACTAAAATGAACCAATACCTAAAGGCAACCAAAGAAATTACGTTATTATTTTCTGCTAAATATTTTGACACCCCATCCATGCAAGAAAAAAGAAAAGTAGTCAATATCATAAGTGATATTCCAGTATTGGTATAATTTTTCATTTTATTCTTATAACAGTTAAGTAAAATTATGATATGGATTTAATCAATTTGATTTTAAAAAATTAAAGATTTAAATAATTAAGTTAACTTAAAGTTGATATCAATTGATAAGCACCTATTTCTGCTTCACTAAAAATACTTTTTGCATCGTCCATTAAAAATACTGCATCATTTCCATTAGTGAATTCTAAATATAAACAATTAGAAAACTTTTTGTCCTTACCTCTCAAGCTTTCTTCTTTAGATATTTGAAAATCTTTAATTTCTTTAGATTCCCAAATTTCGGAATATACTTGATTAATATTTTTAATGTTTTTTTGAAAATTAATTAAATTTTCAACTTCAATTTTATCTCTTATAGCAATAATTAAACAAAATGCTCCCCTTAGACTCCCTTTAAGAATTTTTTTCTTAAAAACAGTTCTAGACATGTCTTGAAAAACAAATTCCATAACAAACTTTGTTTTCTTTGTAGGTTTGTTTAATTTCTTTAAATACTCCTCAGAAAAAAAAGTTTTCCATGTTTTAGCCTCATAGCTGGTAAAATAATTATAATTAGATTTTAAACCTTGAAATCTTCTTGCAACATTGATATTTGAAACACTTAATCTTTCAAAAAGGTGCTCATTATTATACCAATCTTCATAATCGTGCAAAAACTTTTGATTTGCATTATTCCAAATACCTAACAACCCAGACATAAGATAAAAATATATGAAATTTGAAACTAATAAAATAAAAAATATAGCTATTATTGCACATGTTGATCATGGCAAAACAACTTTAGTTGATAAAATGCTTCAACAATCTGGCACCTTTAAAGAACATGAGGAACTAAAAGAAAGAGTTTTAGATTCTAATGATCTTGAAAAAGAGAGAGGTATTACAATTTTATCTAAAAATACCGGTATAATCTGGAATGAATTTAGAATAAATATTATCGACACACCTGGTCATGCAGACTTTGGAGGAGAGGTTGAAAGAATTCTCTCAATGGCAGACTCTGTTCTTTTACTTGTTGATGCTGTGGAAGGCCCAATGCCACAAACGTCATTTGTTTTAAAAAAGGCTCTTGAAAGCTCCTTAAAACCAATAGTAGTGATAAATAAAATAGATAGAGATGGTGCTAGACCTGATTGGGTATTAGATAAAACATTTGATTTATTTGTGGAGTTAAATGCAAATGAGAAACAATTAGATTTTCCAATAATTTATGCTTCAGCTTTGAATGGCTGGGCAACCAAAGAACATAATAAAAAAACAGATAGCTTGAATGATCTATTTTCAATGATTATCGAGAACGTAGAATCTCCAGATGACAAATCAAATGAACCTCTACAAATGCAAATAACCGCACTCGATTATTCAAATTTTTTAGGCATTGTTGGTATAGGAAAAGTAAAAAAAGGTTTAATTAAAAAAAATCAAACAGTCAGTATCATTGATAAGGAAGAAAAGGTAAAACAAGAGAAAGTTTCAAAAATTATGATTTTTCAGGGCTTAAATCAGAAAGAAGTTGATCAAGCATTTTGTGGAGATATTGTAGCATTAAGTGGTCTAGATGATTTGAAAATATCAGATACTATTTGTGACCCAGAACATTTGGATAAAATGCCAAATTTAAAAATTGATGAGCCAACTCTTTCAATGATATTTCAAGTAAATGATAGTCCATTTGCAGGTAATGACGGAAAATATGTAACGAGTAGAGTTATCAAAGATAGGTTACATAAAGAGATAAAAACCAACGTAGCACTAAAAGTAGAAAGTACGAATAGCGCTGATAAGTTCAAAGTTTCAGGAAGAGGAGAATTACATTTATCCATTTTGATTGAAAATATGAGGAGAGAAGGATTTGAAATTGGCGTGTCTTCGCCTGATGTAATTTATAAAATCATTGATGGAGAAAAATGTGAGCCCTTTGAGGATTTAATTATAGATATTGAAGAACAACATCAGGGAGTTGTTATTGAAAAACTTGGTGAACGAAAAGCTAAACTTGTAAATTTAACTCCTTTTGAAAATAATAAACTAAGACTAAATTATGAAATTCCTACTCGTGGGTTAATAGGGTTTAGATCAGAATTTTTAACTCTTACTTCTGGAACAGGTATAATAAATCATACTTTCAAAGAATATAAACCTTGTGTTACAAATATTAATAGAAATAGAAAAAATGGAGCCCTAATTTCTATGAGTCAAGGTAGGTCTGTCTCATACGCTTTATTTAACTTACAAGAAAGAGGAAAATTAATTATTTCAAGTAACGTTGATGTATATGAAGGTATGATAATTGGCTTTAATGCAAGAGAAAATGATCTTACTGTAAATCCCTTAAAAACAAAGCAATTAACTAATTTTCGTGCAAGCGGAGCTGATGAAGCAATAATATTAACACCAGAAACTAAAATTACATTGGAAAAAGCAATTGAAATGATTAATGAAGATGAGCTAATTGAGGTTACACCAAAAGAAATTAGACTTAGAAAAAGATATTTAAAAGAACACGAAAGAAAAAAAGATCAAAGATCAAAGATCAAAAAATTAGATTAATTTTTTTTTGATACAAATAAATCTCTAATTGTTGCAAAAAATAGAAACCAAGATAATCGCAATTTTCCAAACATTGATTTATTTTTTTTTAATAAATTATATTGATCTATACCACAAGATGTTTTGACAAAATCTTCAACTGAAAGTTTTTTCATTTTTGTCAGATTTTCTTGATTTAAAATATATAACGTTTTTAAAAAACTTTTCTATCTTGTTATAATTGAAATAACTAATACATGCTAATAAAGCTAATAAAAAAGATGACAAAATACTAGTTGAACCTATACACATAAATTAATTATAATTTTTTTTTACTTCATTTGCAATTTTATAAATTTTCAATTTAAAAAATACCATATTCATTATTTACTTTTTTAAATACAATAATTGACTATCTTCCATTTCTAACTGCATAACATCATTAAATTTATTAAAAAAAGTACATAAAGTTATACGAAATGTTAATTCAACCATTTGCTCTTCAGAAAAGTATTCTCTTAGTTTTTCAAATTGTTTATCTTGAATTTTGTTATGATCTTTTGTGATCTGAACAGCATAGTCACGTACTAAAATATCTAATGGCTCTAAACCAGGACAATCTGTTTCCAATATATTATCAACCGTAACATTTGATAATCCTTCAGATATCAAGTTTGGTGCATGATGTGCCACACAATAATCACATTTGTTAACAGCAGAAACAGACACAATTGCAATTTCTAGGTATCTTTTGTCTATAATTGGTTTATCAGACATTTCCATCAACATGCTCATCATGTATTTAAATATAATTGGTCTATGGGCAAAAACTTTTGCTTGATTAGAAAATGGACCATAATTTTCAATAAATTTTTTATATATAGGACGTAATTCCTTTGAAACTTCGTTAATTTCTATATCTTTGACTCTAGCCATGTTAAATCTCCATAGTTAAATAAACTCAAAAAATATTTTAGTCATTTTTGTTAGAAATCCAAACTGTTTGAAAAGGACTTAATTTCAAAACTTTCAATTTGTCAATTTTTAAATCAGGTTGAAGTAAATCTTTCCAAATTTCATTTTCAATCAAATTAATTTTACTTAAACCTAGTTTTCTTTCAACAGATGAAATATTTGTAATCGCAAAGATGTTTTGAGTTTTATCAATACTCTGTCTCCATACTCCAAATAATTTTGGACCAAGACTTAGTGTATATTGGGTAGCATTAGGATGAAATGCACTCTGTTTTTTTCGAAGCAAGATCATATCCAGTAATTTTTTATAAACAATATTTTCAATACTTTTTTCATCATTTAATTTTTCAGTTAATTTACCTAGATTCCATTTAAACCTATTGATATCTCTTTTAATTCCTGTTTTTTTTACTAGGTCAATATCATTTGATGTTCCAAATAATGAATTAAAGTATACGGCTGGAACACCTTCTAAAGCAAATAACATAGTGTGGGCAGCTAAATATCTGTCTATACTGTATAAACCTTTTTCATCAAAATCTGTCTTTTTTAGAGCATTAAATAAAGTTGTATTAACCTCATAAACTTTATTTTTTGAACCAACTTTCCTAAATGAGAACATTCCACCATTTATTTCGATTCTTTTAAAGAGTTTATTTAGAACTCTTGTACCTAAAATTCCTTCTGCGGGCCTCATGCCAATTCCGTCGTGAGATGCAATAAAGTTCAAATAAGCGTTATTTTTTTGTGCAGGAGGCATGCTTTTACTCCATTTCGTTATTTTGGAACTGTCTTCTAACAAAAAAGTATATAAAATTAGTGGAGGTAAAGGAAAATTGTAAATCCAATTAGCCTCGTCATTATTTCCAAAATAACTTAAGTTTTCTTTTCTAGGTAAATTTGTTTCAGTTACAATCAAAGCTGTTGGATTAAGATAACTTACTATAGATCTTAATAGTTTAACTATTTCATGTGTTTCTGGCAAATTGACACATGAGGTTCCATTTTTTTTCCAAATAAAGGCAACAGCATCAATTCGAAATACTGTTACCCCATTCTTTAAAAGTAAGATTATAATTTCTATAAACTTAATCAAAACTTCTGGATTTCTAAAATTTAGGTCAATTTGGTCATGACTAAATGTACACCACAAATTTTTATTTTTATCTTTAAATGAATAATTTTGTAACAAGTTATGATCTCTTGGTCTAACTACATTTGACAAATCAAAATCATCATCAATCGTGAAAAAAAATGATTTATATTTTTTGACATTTTTTGAAAAATAACTGAACCAATTACTTTTTATAGATGCGTGATTTAAAATTAAATCTGCCATAATAGAAACTTCTTTGGAAAAAGTTTTTATGTCTTTCCAAGATCCAAAGTCCTTATTTACACTTTTATGATTAGTTACTGAAAAACCACCATCACTACTAGCAGGATAAAAAGGTAATATATGCAAAATCTCAAAAAAATTTTTGAGATTTTGTTTGAAAAATTTTTGAAAAATTTTTAAAGGAGTTTCGTTCCTATTTTTAATGCTGTCTGCGTAAGCGATTAACAAAAAGGTTTCTTGAGAAACGTGTTTTTTGCTTGCTTTATAATTTTCTTTAAATTTGTTAATTAAACTTAAAATATATCTAGTATAATATTCAATTTCAGTTTCAGTTTTTTCGTTTTTATAAACAAAATTAAGCCTTTTAAATATGACAAGCTTAATGTTTTTTGAGTTAGCATTTGTAGTTTTCATTGTCTATCTCGACTTTTTCTCTTAATCTATCAATAAATCCAGGTATAGCGCTTTTTACTCTACTCCAAGTTGGTATAAAAGGAGTATCCATTGGGTTTTCAAAAAAACTTTCTCCTGCTTTCATAATGTTAAGAGCAAACAATTCAACTGCTTTTTCTTCAATGTGAGAATCGTAATTCAGCCCGTTCATTTGTGCATCACTTCTATAGATATCAATCATATCTAATGCAATTCTGTAATATGTAGCTTTAATTGAACGAAAAGTTTCTAAACTAAAAGTGTTACCCTGAGTAGCCAATTTCCTTAATAAGGTTTTAATAATATCTATAGACATTTTAGATAAACCCTTTGTCTGATCATCAATTGATAAATCCTGATGTTTGTGATCATAATTATCAGCTAAATCAACCTGACATATTCTATTTGAAGCTTGGTTTCGCTGCATCTCTGATAATATTCCTATCTCTACTCCCCAGTCACTTGGTATTCTCATTTCTGACATTAGATTACGTCTAAATGAAAATTCTCCAGCCAAAGGATATTTAAAGGCTCTCATAAAGTCTAGATAATCATTATGTCCTAAGGTTTTTTCCATAGCCATAAGAAATGGAGTTACCAACAACCTAGAAACTCTACCATTCATTTTACCTTCTGAAACTCTAGGATAATAACCTTTACAAAACTCAAAATTAAATAAAGGGTTTACAACTGGATAGAATAACTTAGCTAACAATCGTCTATCATACGTTAAAATATCACAATCGTGAAAAGCTAAGGACCTAGCTTCTCCTCTGGCAATTGCCATGCCTAAACAATACCAAACATTCCGCCCTTTTCCAAGTTCTTGTGGGGCAAGTTTATGTTCTTTAAGTTCATCATCAAGTTTTCTGAGATTTGGGCCATCATTCCAAAGAATTGTGTAGGGTTGATTTAACCTTTTAAAAAATTTCCATGCTTTTTTGGCTTGTTGTTCATTGGCTCTGTCAAGTCCTATGATAACGTGATTTAAGTAATTAGTCTTGCTTATTTCATCAACAATCTTAGGTAAAGCATTTCCCTCTAACTCAGAATATAAGCACGGTAAAACAAGCTCCATTTTTCTATCTTTAGAAAATGCTTTTAAATCATTTTCAATTTTGTCAATGTCTCTATTTGAGAAATCATGCAAAGTTGCAACTACGCCATTTTGAGAGAATTCACTCATCTACTTCTAACTTCTTTTATAATATTTAAGGTTTTGTTAACAACTTCAACCCACCCGTCAGGAGCTTCTTTTTTTGAAAACACGCATTGATTTTTGAAATTTATATTTTTTAGAGGACCATTTTTTACTAAACATGGATAGTCGCATTTATCTAACATATCAAAATCATTTTCATTATCACCTACACAAATTGAAACATAATTTTTTTTAGTTTCATTTGAAAGTAATGAGATGAATCTCATCATTGCATCACCTTTTGATACCTTATCTCCTAAACTAAGAACTCTCCCTCCAAATTGGATATTGAGTCCATTTTTTTTAACATTTTTTTTTAATTCAATTTCTTCATCTTTATTACCTAAAAAAATAAATGGCATTGAAAATTTTCTATTCATAGCTTTAGATATTTTATTTTGAGGTAAGCCCAAAACCTCGATCTGATTTTTTAAAGTTTCATTTTCAAGAATCAAACATTTTTTTTGAAGCTTAACATTTATATTATCTGAAAAGTTTTTAAAAATTACAGCTTTATCTCTGCTGAGATATACCTTTTCATTTAATTTTTTACTCAAATAATTTAAACCATATATAAAAGATCCATTTTCGCTTATATAAACTTTAGGTATCTCTAAATTTTCACATATTTCATCAAGTTCTAAATCTGTCTTACTGCTATTAGGAATAATATTAATACCTTTGCTGATACAATTTTTGATAAGGTTTAAAGCTGCTTTAAATTCAAAAGTTTTTTTATTTAATAAAGTGCCGTCAAGATCTGTAAATAATAAAATATTACTAAGGCTCATATTATCTCTTTTAACAGACATTTAAAATAACAAAAGTTTGTTTAATTTAAATTTGATCATTATTTAATTTTTGATTAATATTTAGTTTACTCTATAAACTTTAGCATTGTTCCTCAAAGAAAAAAGCATAAATATCATATAATTTAATTTTTTGAAAGTTCATCAATAATTGGACAATTAGGTTTGTCATCTCCGTGACAATTCGAAGCTAAAAAACTAAGCTCATTTCTTAAATCTTTAAGATCATTTAGTTTGCTATCAATTTGTGATATTTTTTCTAAAGTTATTTTTTTAACTTCTTTGCTTGTTCTGTTTTTGTCTTCATACAAAGATAATAATTCTTTACATTCATCAATGCTGAAATCAAACTTTCTTGCCTTACCAATAAATTTAAGTTTGGCTACTTCTTCATCAGTATACTCTCTGTAACCTGAAGAAATATTTTGTTCAGGTTTAACTAAACCTATGTTCGCATAATATCTTACTGTTTTAATCGTTAAATTTGACAATTTAGCTGCTTTTCCAATATTCATTATTTTTTCCTTTACTCTACCCTAAGGGGAAAGTGTATATTGATAACATTAATAGGAAAATAATGTCAATCCAAAATACTTTATCGATAAATTGGTATTGCCATCATACTTGGCTTCAATCTTCAAAAAACACTTCTTGGTGTTTGTTAGGTTGTTGTATTGGCGACTTTGGCACTATTGCTTTTTTTCAATTTACAGAAATTGCCTGGCCAGTTTTAGCAATCATGTCATTAGCAATTATAAACGGTATATTAACATCTATAGCACTTGAAACTTATGTGCTTTCAAGACAAATGTCTTTCAATATAGCTTTCAAGACAGCTATAGGAATGTCACTTGTTTCAATGATTTCGATGGAAGTTGCGATGAATGTTACAGACGTCATTTTTACAGGAGGAGCTATCTTAACTTGGTGGGTTATACCTCTGATGCTGATAGCTGGATTTATAACGCCACTTCCATATAATTATTGGAGGCTTAAAGCCTTAGGAAAAGCATGTCATTAATGTATTTTAAAAACAAATATTTCATTATTTCAGTCTTGGTTATACTACCGACATTATATTTTTTAATAACATATACCAATAAGTCAAATGCTAGTATAAATTTAAATACAACTGATAATTCGGTCATAGTAAGTGGTAAAAAAATCTATGCTGATAATTGTGCATCATGTCATGGTGTTAATTTAGAAGGACAAAAAAATTGGATGTCACGATTACCTGATGGATTGATGCCAGCACCTCCTCATGACGAAACAGGTCATACATGGCATCATCCAGATAGGTATTTGTTCATGGTTACTAAATACGGAATTGAAGAATTCATTGGAGAAAAATATCCAAATAATATGCCAGCTTATAAAGATGTATTAAGCGATGAAGAAATTATTGCTGTACTATCTTATATAAAGAGCACGTGGCCTAAAAAAATAAAAGAAATCCATAATAATATTAATTCTAGATCAAAACGTTAAATTAAGTGGCAACGGTGGATTGAATAAAAACTCAAAACTTTATCTTTAAGCAAGGTTTGAATTAAATAAATGATTTTAACCACCCATAGGTAAAGTCATCGAAGTGGTAAGAATACTAGTTAAGGATAAAATTAGTAATGCAATGAACATTTCAATGCGAATGGATTTTTTTAGTTGTATCGAGCCAACTGTAGGCTCGTTTTTTATTAATGGAACATTTTTAAATTTATTTAGAGCTCCAAATAAAAGTAATAAAGAAACTAAAGACATTTTAATTAAAAATGCGTTACCATAAGAAGTACTGAATAATAAACTAATGTCATTCATCAAAATATATGCAAATGAACCTCCAGATATTATTAAAACAGCCAAATAAAAGATAGCTAGAATACCAAATCTGTGGGCTATTTCATGAAGATTACTTGTTTTAGCAGATGAGCACATATTGTATAACGGGATAAAAGATCCAAGCCAAAACGCCACACAAATGAGATGAAATAATAGTAAAATCTGTGCCAGGATACCAGATTTTTGGGAGTGACCTGTATAAATAAATGATAATAGAACAAAACCAATGCCTAACCACCCAAGTAACTTTAGAGAGACTACATCATGTCTTGTACTAATTACAGTTAGTATAAAACCAATTAATGCAAAAATTGCTGCGTATCCTGCCTTTGACGTTAAAGCAAGCTCTAAAATAATTGGGTCTAAAATACTCAAAAATTCTCCACCTAAATTACCTGCTATGGAAAATATCATCCCAACTGATATTATAAGGCCATATAAACAGCTCTTTTGAGATAAGAAGTTACAGTATTCCATGTTGTCTATTGTTTGATACCTACTAAAATGAAGATCAAATAATTTTGTTCCAACTACTGCTAATCCAACTAAATAAAGAAGAACTTTCAAAACAGGAGTGAAAACCATCCATACATCCATCAGCTAACTTTTCCTATAATTTGGTTTTACAGCTGTGAATTGAGTTGTTTTTATCTTAGGTTTTGAAGACATAAGTGGATTGCCTGTTCCATTTATTTTTGACATTTTTGGCAATTCTCCTTTATACTCATATGCCTGTTTACCTATAGGATTTTTAAACCAGCCGGGATCAGTGTAATCACCTGAGGCTTGATCAGCTCTAACCTTAAGTATACTAAACATACCTCCCATTTCAACAGAGCCATAAGGACCATCTCCTGTCATCATTGGGATTGTATTATCTGGTAATGGCATAGTCATTTCAGTCATATCAGCCATTCCTCTTTCACCCATAACCATATAATCTGGGACTAACTTCTTAATCTTTTCAGACACTCCTCTATGGTCAACACCAATCATTGTAGGTACATTATGGCCCATAGCATTCATTGAGTGATGGCTTTTGTGACAGTGCATTGCCCAGTCTCCTTCTTCGTCAGCAATAAACTCTATTTGCCTCATTTGGCCAACCGCTATATCACTAGTTACTTCTTTCCATCGACTCTCTGGTCGAGTTGGTCCACCATCTGTACCTGTTACCTCAAACTCTATTCCATGGACGTGTATAGGATGGTTTGTCATTGTTAAGTTTCCAATTCTTACTCTAACACGGTCATTTTTTCTTGCTATAAGGGGTGAAATTCCAGGAAAAATTCTGCTATTCCAAGCCCATAAATTGAAATCAAGCATTGTCATTATTTTTGGTGTCTCTGAACCAGGGACAATATCAAATGCGTTTAGTAATATACAATAGTCCCTATCTACTTTGCTAATCCAGGGATGTTCTTTTTTTGGATGAGTAACCCAAAATCCCATCATGCCCATTGCCATTTGTGTCATTTCGTCAGCATGAGGATGGTACATAAAGGTTCCTGGTCGTTTTGCTTCAAATTCATATACGAAGGTTTTACCAGGACTTACAGCTAACTGGTTTAGCCCCGCTACTCCATCCATTCCATTTGGTAGCCTTTGGCCGTGCCAATGAATACTTGTATGTTCTGGTAGTTTATTTGTAAGGAAAATTCTAACTTTATCACCCTCAACAACTTCAATTGTAGGGCCAGGACTTTGGCCATTATATCCCCAAAGATTAGCATTCATTCCAGGTGCTAGTTCCCGAACAACAGGTTCAGCAATTAAATGAAACTCTTTAAAGTTACCGTTCATTCTGTAAGGCAATGTCCATCCATTAAGTGTAACAACAGGATTATAATTGGATGTTACATTCGACTGATTTGGACTAATTGTGTCTGCAGATGTTTGTATGACCGGCTCGGGTAACCCTGCGAGTGAAGAGGTGGCAACCGATGCACCAGCTATTGCTGTGCCTGCTAATGCAGACATCTTTATAAATTCGCGTCTTGATTTCATTTAAGTCTCCATTTTTTACTATTATCTCTCACTAATGCCCTTTTTTGGCTTTATTAGATGCAATCTCTGTGGTTCTTGATTTTGCTCCTAATTTTCTTCCAACAGCAACACTATTTAAGTTTAGTTCTGCTGTATATAAGTTTTGTAATGCGTCTATAGCTTTTATTTCAGCTGTTGATTTCTCAAGTCCTATTTGCATCAACTCAAATACTCCAATTATCATTCCATTATAATTATAAGTTGCTTCTTCTAAGAGTATTTCATGCATTGGAATGATTTGATTATAATAATGTTTTGCGATATCAAAGGCTGTCCTGTATTTTTGATAAGCCTCACGAAATTCAGAGGCTGCAGCTAGTACAGTATTCTCGTAAATTTTTTGCTTAGCGATTAGATTTGCTTGAATGGTATCTCTTTGAAGATCACCCCAATCGAAGATTGGAATTTTAATTTCAAGTTCATAGCCTTTTTTCTTTGAGATAACTCCATCATCTTTTATTCTATCATTTCTATATCCAAGTTCGATATCTGTAAAAGAATTAATTCTTTCAACTCCTAATTGTTCCAATAACAACTCATATTCAATACGAGCAGTTTTTACGTCAAATCTGTCACTAATTTTTTTAGCAATGTTCTCTATTGATATTGGTGCTTTTGGTAATTCTGGTAATTCTTTAGGTATAATTAAATTTTTAGATTCACTGTCTGTTAGACCTATTTTACGTATTAATTTTTCACTACTAGATATTTTTCTCATTTTCGCTTTAGCAAGTGCTATAGTAGCTTCCGAATAGATTAATTGTTGACGAACTCTATCACTAGTTGTCATATTACCAGTTTTTTTCATTCGTTTAGCAAGTTCAGCATTTGCAGAAAAAGCAATAAAGGCATTATTATATAGAGTTAGTTGTTGTTCTGAAGCAACTGCTTCAAGCCAAGACATTCTTAAATCATTAATTGCCCCAAAAATTTCAGAGGCAAAATTTATATCATTCAAATCAACAGCAAGTTTTGAGGATTTTTGTTTAGTTGGAAGTGTGAGCAAATCAAGAAGTCCAAAACTTAAAAACCTACCATATTCTATTTCAGAACCCTTAACCATTCGTTCCAACGAAAATACTGGATTAGAAATCCTTCCCTCTTGAGCAGCAGCTGATCCACTCCCGCGATATTTAAATAAAAGGGATTGAAAACTAGGACTTTTGGAAAGCATTAATTCTACAGCTTCCTTTTCACCAACTTCTGAATTTAGAAGCGCTTTTGAATTATTATATAATTCATTTTGTTGTTCCTGGTTAATAGCTGCAGTTATTTTACCAGCAATAACTATATCTTTGTTGCTGTTAATGTCATTTAAACTTTCTTCAAATTTATAAGACGTACAACCAGATATTATAAATATATAGGCAAAATAAAAAATTCTCAATTTCATTGCTAACCTATTTTTTCTCCTCGCTTTTTTCACGAGAGTAATATTGCCAACCTCCAATATCATCGACAGTTTTATTTGAAATAATCCAGTCTGATGTGTCCTCCCATTCCCATTTTTCATAAGATTCAAAAATTGATTTATATATATTTTTATTTGTTGAATTCTCATCACCTTTAGCGGCTACTGAAAACGAGATAGTTCCGGCAATCATTAAAAAAACTAATGCTTTGAAAGTGAATAAGAAATTTTGAAAATTAAAAAAGTAAGTTGACATAAAAATCATAATTTTAGAATTAGTTTTTTTTAGTTGTTTCTTTTTTTATACTCATATTTTATAAGTTATCTATTTTGATTCAATTTTAATAAGTTCTAACTTTTTATTCACTTGAAACATAACTTTGTCTCCCCTTTTAAAGTTTGAAATTACTTTTTTGTCTGAAACATTAAATTCCATTGTCATTGCTGGCATTAACTCTCCTAATGGTCCATGTTTTATCGTTATTTTTGTCCCTCTTATGCGTTTAACTTTACCTTCACCCATCAACAATTTTACATCAGCACCTGACAAGCCTGAACCTTTAGGTGACACCTCAAATATAAACTCTCCCTTAATAGCGTGACCATCTTCACTAAGTGCGCGCCATGCTGTTTTATAAACACCATCATCTAATTCAGGTAGACTAATCATATGTTGTTTTGATTCCTTCATAAGATGATCCCTATTTAATTTAATTGGAGTTAAAGCTTCGTTCCCAAGTAGACCACTGATTAATGACTTTTTTTGGTTTGATGTAACTTTTGAAAACTCAACTTTGATCAGTTTTGCCGGTGCAGTAAAAACAATTTCCATTTTTTCTGGGGCCTTTTTGATGATAGACCCATCTTTTGGTATCACAAAACCTACTGGCGAGTGAGCTGTTGCAGTTGAGAAATTTAACAATAAACTTAATATACAAATTACTAATATCTTCATTTTATATTTACTCCAATTTTTAAAAAAATCATAGAAGTTGAGGTTTTTTATAAAAAACCTACATCATTAAATCTTATATAAGCTTTACCCTAAGGGGAAGGTCAAGTATATTTTTTAATTTTATATAATTTTAACTAAATTTCTCATTTTCCAATTTTCTTTGATTTCCAATCACTTTTTCAAATCTAGTTTACAGATATAACTTTATGCAACTCTTCAAGTAGAAATTTATAAGTTTAAGAATCATCAATACATTTTTTGTAGGTTATTTTTGGTACTCTTATCTCAAAGTTAGAGGGATCCTTACTTAGGACGATTGTTATTAAAATAATTAAAATAAACTCGATCATCTATTGTAATTCTATAACTACCAATTTGAATTTAATATTTTTGTTTTACTTTTAAACAGCATACTTACAACTCCATTAGGGGTTTAGTTAGTCTTCTCTAAATGTTAGGTTCTTTACCTTTAAGATTTAAATTTTTTAAGCTAAAAATAAATTTTGTTAGATTTTTAACTTAATTAATTTTTAAATGGTAATGAAGAATGATGTAGGTTAATAACTAAATGCTGTACATTTTTTTTTATGTAGCCAAAAGTATACTCAACTTTAATTTCATTATCAGTATTTGAACTTTTAAAAAAATAATTCCCCATTGCGAAAGCATAATTGTCTAAAATTACAATGTTTCTATCTTCATAGCGAATATTGTCCCAACATTTTAAAGCAAATCCTTCATCTTCTTGAATTGAACCTTTTACGAAATAAGAGAGTGCGTCATCGAAAGTATTTCTGAATTGATTTTTACTTGCTAACGTTGGTTTAAATAAAACTTTACCAATATCATATGCATAAAAATTTTTAACAAAATTACGTGCGAAATCTTTATAGTTACCTTTTTCAAGATATATTTTTCCAATTTTTATAATATTCTCTGCCCATAATTCTTGAGCTTTAATAATATCTTGTTCACTAATTTTCATATTTTCCATTAACAATGTTATTATGATTCGAATATACATAAAAGGATTTTATTATGTCTATCATATTTGATATTTTATGAAACAGGATGTTTAATAGTTAAATTTTATTTTAATAAATTTCCTGAAATTTCAAAAAGTGATATTGTTTAATAATTATCAATTTTGATTTTTAATTATAGGTAATAATAAATATGGTTTTTGGTCTCTTGAAAAATGTAATGTTGTTTTTTTACCAAAGATATCATTAGGCCTGTCAATAGGATCATCATGTAAAAAAGGCCCGCATCCTGAGAACTTATTCATATTTGGAAGAGTACTCCCACCACCTGATTGATTAACATAATCTTGGCCCCTAATAGTTAGACCTATTCTATATCCCTTTGGAACAACAATTGAGGTTGGCCAAATTTCAATATCAACTTCGTAAACTTTTTTAGGTATTAATAGTTCAACCTTATCATGAGTGTGATATGGACGATAAGGTTTACTTAAGTGATTATCAATTTTTCTATGAGATGCTCTAAGCCATCCTTGAGCAAGTGGTGTTTTAGGATCAAGAGCACCTTGAAATGTAAGTTCTTGTTGTTGTTCATTAAAAAGTCTTGTTATTAAAAATAAATCAGTATCTTCAGTTTCAGATGATATAAATAATTTTGATGCGATAGGCCCTGTAATTTCAGTATCTTTTGAAAAAGATCCAGTCATAAATGTGATACCATCACCTAAATTGTTGTAAGATAATTTAGAATTTACTTCTTTAATCTTTTTTTCTAAGCTTAGTTCATCTGGAGATAGATAAAATTTTGTCCAGGATGTGTTTTTTAATGGCCATTCATTTTCATTCCTCAACTCAAACTTGTCGTTTGGATAACGAACCTGAATTGATACTTTGGGTTGGTTTTGCCATCCATTTTTTCTCATCTTTTAAATAATATCCAAAAAATCTCTTTTGCAATTCTATCCCATAATCAGTGTAAAACTCCGTCCAATGTTCTAGTCCATGAACTTCAAGCCACTTTTCCTTTGAAACTGCTTTGTTAAAACCTTCAAAATTACCTCTTGAGTGAAGGGCTTGACCACCCCAGTTTGCAGAGGATAATAATGGTATTTTGATTTTTGTATGATCAGGAATACGATCCTGCCAATAATCGTCAGTAATTAATTTATTTAAAATTAGATCTTCATACATATCTGTACGATTAGATTGAAGTTCTTCATCTGTCATAGTTGAAGGCCCTGATACGTAATCTTTTTTTATCCTCGCTTTATATCCATTTATCCCTAAACCATGCTGTCTAGGTATACAGCGTCCTTTAAACCAATTTCCTGCATAAGTACAAAAAATTCCACCATGATATCCCATTTCTCTATAAAGATCATATGCCCCTTCCCAAACACACATCGCCTTAAGATTTGGTGGTTGGAGTGCAGCTACTTGCCATTGATTAATTGCATAGTAAGAAATTCCATTTAGACCTATTTTTCCGTTGGACCAACTTTGATTAGATGCCCATTGTATGCAATCATAAAAATCTTTTGTCTCTCTTTTTGAAAATGGATCTAAATACCCAGGTGATCTTCCTGCCCCTCTGGAATCAATTCTGATGCAGACATAATCATCCTTTACCCATTTTTCAGGATCAACCACTTCCCAATTTTGATATTTATTAGATGAGCCAGATAAAATTTCTGGAAACCTTGTTACCATAGCATCCCATTGTGGCTTGTATGCATCTTGGAATGATAACCATTTTCCATAGGGACCATATGTCATGATAACAGGAAACTTTTCATCAGATAATGGACAAAAAATATCTGCTCGTAATTTTATGCCATCATCCATTTCAATTGGATAATCAAAAAAAATTCTCATGCCGTCTTTTATTTCAAATTCACTCATAAGATTCCTCAAAGACTTCAGTAATTTAAAGCTACATTATTCTGAAACAAAAAGATGTATCAAATTTAATTTATTTCTTACCAGTCTAATCTATGTTTATAAATATAGACAATTAATAATGTTTGTGAAACTTTTTGGTTACGGGGCGAGATTTGAATCTGCGATCTTTAGGTTATAAGCCTTACGACTTTTATCCTCAAACGCAGGATGATACTCATTTTTACATTTATGTGACAATATTTATTCAAGACTTAATTTTTAATTGCCAAGAAATAAAGCAAAATGTTAAAATCCAATTAATAAACTTGTTTTTATTAGATATTTATCTATTAATAATCATACAAAAGTTCGCATAGCAAAGTTATTTTTTAATTTGATATTTTTGTAGTTATTTTTAAAAGAGTTTTTTATGAATTTTATATCTGCACAATTGCCAGATAATGAAGAAAGAAGAGCTGAAGCAGTTGAAAGAGCTGGACTGATAGATTCTAATCAAGCAAGTCTCTTTAATATCTATTGTGAATTAGCTAAAGACATTACTGGTTATGAGGCTGTTTTGTTTCAATTATTTGATAGTAAAGAACGCTGTTACTTAGCAGAAATACAACCTGAAATAAATGAAACACAAAATTTAAATACTCGTAGACCAAAAGATGGAAGTGTTTGTGCTCACGTTTTATTGGACACTAAACCATTAATTGCTTTTGATGTAACGAAACATGAAATCACCAAAACTCATAGTAATGAAAAAGGTGTAAAAAGTTATATAGGATTTCCAATCATTGATAAAAATAACTATGCACTTGGTATGGTTTGTATGATGACATTTTCTAAAATAAAAGAATTATCACAAGATAAAATTGACTTAGTTGAAAAGCTTATTAAAAAAGCAGCTCATCAAATAGATGTAATGAGTGATCAAAAACAGTTAACCTCAGATAGATTAATTAATGCTTTAGATATTTTTAATCAGGAAACAAATATAAATGATATGATAGTTTTTAAAAATTTTATTCATGTATGCAATAAAATGCATGTATCTAAAGATTTTGAAAAAACATTAATTGAAAATGACCTATGTACTATTGATTCAAAATTAAAGTTAGAATTAACCGATAAAGGTAAAAAAATTCAAGATAGCATGGGACTACACACAAAAATAATGAATAATATTACACTTGAAGGTAAACAAGCTAATGACCTGATAGAAGGCATGTTAGATGAGCTTTAACAGGTAATATATGTACGCAAAAGTTTTTCAATATAAATTTCCATCCATAACTGAGGCTAAAGTTGCTGCATCATTTTGTTCTGATAATCTTGGAAAACAAATTACAAAATTCAATTTTCAATCCCTAAATATAATGATCGGAAAAGAGGGTGATCTTTCAATTTTTATTAAATTTAATACTATAGATAAATTAAAAAAGTTTGAAAATGAATCCAATCAATTTATTGAAGACCTAAAAAAAACGTTTGTATTTAAAGAAAATCAATATGCTGGTGTTTTTGTTTATAATTATGAATCTGAAGCAACATCTGCTCAAATCAAAATGACTGAGCCTGTTTAAAAATTAATAACTACCTGTGACAATAAATGCGACATAATACCATTAACTTTATTAATCTCTAAATATTCAACCTGATTTTATTATTAATAATCTTTTTTGAAGTTGCTTTTCTAAAGTTTTAATATCATATGGTTTTAAGTTTTTCCATTTTCTAGCTTCAATTTTTGTACGACCACAACCTAAACACCATCCATTTTTACCATTAAATTTGCAAATATCTATATATGGACTTTTTTTACTTTTCATCTTAAAAACTTATATACTTACTCTATTATTTTAAAAAATTGTTCTACAATTGACTTTTCAATTTTATTTGTAATAAAAACTAATCTTGTTGAAACATCATTATCTGGCCACTTCTCCAACCATTCTAATGGATGAAATATATGTTGCACACCATGAATTATTGCAGGACGATCTTCACCTTCCACATTTATTATACCTTTGATTCTAAGCATTTTTTCACCCATTTGATTAGACAATAATTCTAGAAAAAAATTTAATGAAGTCATACTCACTGGTTTATTTGTTACTAAAGAAAAAGATTTAATATAATCGTCATGACGATTTATGTCATGATGGTGCTTATGATCATGTGAGTGCTTAACTTTATTTTTTTCTTCACTTAGCCATTTTCTGACATCCCATGATTCTGTATTAGGTTGATAGTCATTTAATCCATAAAATTCTTTAATTGGCAATAAACCCTTTTTGCTTTTAATTAAAGTAGCCTTCGCATTGATTTTGCTTATTCTTTTAATTAGATTTTCAATTTTTTTCGCATCTCCAAGATCTATTTTAGATAAAATTACTTTATTAGCAAAAGCGACTTGTTTTAATGATTCTAAGTGATTATTGAACGTTTTATCTCCATTTATAACATCTACAATAGTTATAATACCGTCAAATTTATAGGCTCGTACTAAATCAATTGATGTCATCAATGTATGAATAATAGGGACTGGATCAGCTAATCCTGTTGTTTCAATGATAACTTTATTAAATTTTTTTACTAAACCTTTCTGCATTTTTGTTAAAAGATTTAAAAGAGTTGATTTTAAGTCTTTTTGAATCGTGCAACATATACAACCATTTTGCAGTTCTAAAACAGTTTCATCAGAACTTTCTATTAAATTATGATCAAGACCCACTTCACCAAATTCATTAATAATAAAAGCGACGTCGTTTACATTTTCGTTCTTTACAAATTCCGATAATAAAGTTGTTTTACCACTGCCTAAAAAACCTGTTAAGACAGTTATTGAAATACTCTTAGGAAATGAATTCATAATAATAAAACATTAGTTAAATTTAGAAATTTTTGATAAAATCTTGTTATAATATAACATAACGAAAATAAATAACTAAATATGAAAAAAAAAAATAATGATAATGTAATTAGATTTAACCCCAACCCCTCTAGAGAAGAGGCTATGCGAGCAGTTAAAACTCTTATAGCTTGGGCAGGAGATAATCCTGATAGAGAAGGCTTGATTGAAACCCCTAAAAGAGTTGTAAAGGCTTATGAAGAATTTTTTGAGGGATATAAAATAGACCCTACAGAAATTCTCTCCAAAACTTTTGAAGAAGTTGAAGGATATGATGAAATGGTTTTAATAAAAAACATTAGACTTGAATCTCATTGTGAACACCACATTGTCCCAATTCTTGGTAAAGCTCACATTGCTTATATGCCTAAAAAAAGAGTTGTTGGAATTAGTAAAATTGCAAGATTAGTTGACGTTTTTGCAAAAAGGTTACAAATACAAGAAACGTTAACATCTCAAATTGCTGAAACTTTACAAAGTGTTTTAGATCCATTAGGGGTTGCTGTCTTAATAGACGCATCTCATCAATGCATGACTACTAGAGGAGTACACAAACCTGAGTCCAGTACTGTTACCAAAAAAATGACTGGAATATTTAAAGATGATAAAATTTTGCAATCACAGTTTATGGAATTAATTAATCAAAAATAAATTTGGTCTTATAATTTAATTAATAACATCTCATTTAAGCATTGAATTAATTTAAATTAAAATTACATATTAATACATGAATGTTTTCGTCAAATATCTCATTAAACAACTTCTGAATTCACAGATAAGATTATATGTGTTTTCTGGTTTTGTCTTAGGTTTATATCAATTAATTTTATGGATTAAATATTAGGAGTAAAAATGTTTGGATTAGGAATTTTAAAAGGAACAATTATAGGTTTAGGTATTGGTATCATAGCAGGTTTTGCACTTAAAGAAGCTTGTAAAAAGTCAGATAAAAATAAAGTTGATAAGTCTACAAATTTAGAAGAATAAGTTACGTATATAATTAAGTTATTTTGCAAATTTCATATTTTTTTATCTAAAATATCTGCATAAGAAATAGGTAAATTTAAATATTAGTAATTAATTAAATTTATATGTTTGACTTAATTAGGATTTTAATTTTTCCTAGTTATATCTTGTAAATAAGGAGATTATTAAATGTCAAAATTCTTAATTCATATACATAGTGGCCCTGACCTAAAAAATAAAGCTACTCTTGGAATGCTAGTGGCTATAACAGCACACAAAAAAGGTGATGAACTTAACATTTTTTTGGGTGCTGACGGAACACATTTATTAAATACAAAAAATGATGGTGAAGTTGTTGGTCAGGGAACTGGAGATTTGAAAAATCATTTAGATTATTTAAAAGAAAATAATATTAAACTTTACGTTTCAGGAATGTCCGCTAAAGCTAGAGGTTATGACGAAAGTTTACTTAGTGGTTTCAATGCTGAGTTCGCAATGCCAGATAAACTTTTAGAACTGTCAAGAGAGAGTGATACTGTACTTTGCTATTAAAGAATTTATTGATGGAATTCGAAATTAAAATCATTTGTGTGATTTTTAAATATGGATTTAAGTAAATATAAATGGAAATACAGAATTCTCGTCTTAAACACTACTTGTTATCAAGACAAAGAATATATTAAAAGCAGAAATTTATATTATAAGCATATAAATGATTTTAAAATAAGAAACGTCAAACTTTTAGCAAATAGAAAAAAAGGATTGAAGTTTAGTGTCAACTTAGTTGGTTTTGATGGAACTTTAAAATTAAAGAGTGAAACACTTATCCCTAATAATTTATTTAAAATAATTGACAAAATGCCGATGAGTCAAAAAGTTAATGTTTTATAGTTTATTTTTTTCGACACTTCCTCTTTTTGGCTTAGTATTTATTGGCTTTATTTCAGGTAAATTTGATTTATTAAATAAATCAGATTCTAAAGTTTTTCTTAAACTCGTTGGTCTAGTAATTGTGCCAGCGTTAGGTATTAAAATTATTGGAAACTTTAGATATGAGTTCATTAACTGGAATTTGTATTTCTATTATTTTTTAACTCAATCAATCATATATTTTTTGGGATTTTCAATAGCAAAAATAATTTTTAAAAGACAGTTTTCTGAATCCATCATTATTGGCATGACTTCTTCTTTCTCAAATCATTTGTTTTTTGTTTATCCAATAGCATTATTTGAGTTTGGACCAAAAGATATTGTACCAATAGAAACTATAATTTCAGTTGATTTTATTACAGTAGGATTAAGTGTTTGTGCATTAGAATTAGCTGGCCATAAGAAAATAAATTTTGGTCAAATATTTTTAAGTCAGTTGAAAAATCCTGCCTTAATTGGTTTGTTTTTAGGTTTAACAATATTTTTTTTTCAAATACATATTCCACTAAGTATTAATAGGTTAGTTAATTTTATATGTGATGCGGGAACTCCATGTGCCTTAATTGCTATGGGTGTTTTGCTATCTTACCATACTGATAAAACACAAATAAAACTGTCTATAGTAATTACTTTACTAAAAATATTTGTTTTCCCATTAATACTCTTCATCATTTTACATTTAATTAATTATGACCTTAATATTTCAAGAACAACAATGATGGTCGCAGCAGCTCCAATCGGTGCAATGGGTCTAGTTTTTGCTTCTATATACAATGTGACTACTGATGCTGTAGTTAGGTCAGGTATAATTTCTTATATTCTAGCATTGTTAAGTATACCTTTTGTCGGAAATATAACTCCTTAAGATGAGCTTAATTCAATAACATGAATACACTATTTATAAATGATAAATTAATATAATTGTTACTAT
>CACMNV010000004.1:102500-119970 GCA_902615025.1 uncultured SAR116 cluster alpha proteobacterium
ATGCTTCTTCTATTTTAATATTGCCTGAGAAAAGACCACACTTAACAAATGATTACAATTATTCTTTAGGGACAATTAATGACATGATTCTAAAAGAAGGTGGTAAAACTATTGGTAAAATTTTAAAACAAAAAATAAAAAAAAATGAAAACTTACATTCCTTTTTAAAGCGTGTTGGTTTTAAAAACAAACAGGCTAATGCTATAACATCAAAAATAAAATCTGACCATCCTTCAATTAACATTTTAAGGAATATTCCAACTAATCATCTTATACATTTTGCAATACCAAAAAATGACTTAGGGTTTGGAATAAATTTTAAAATTGGTAAATATAAGGATTTATATGTATGGCAAAACAACTCAAGTGAAATTAAAACACAAATCACCAAGCGTCCTTTTAAAGAAATAACTCTTTTAAATAAAATTGAAATTACAGACAACCTATATAATTCTGCAGTTAGAGGCAAACTACCTAAAGAAATATTTTCTGAATTAATAAAAACTCTTGGTTTTTCAATTGATTTTCAGAGAGAATTAAGGAAAGGAGATGTTTTTGAAACACTATATTCCCAAAAAATTGACTTGATCACAAATGAAATTATTGAATCAAACCCAATTCATTACATTTCAGCAAGTCTTAAAGATATAAATTTAAAATTTTATAGGTTTACAACTAAAAATGGTAAATCTAATTTTTATGACCAAGATGGCAAATCATCCAAAAAAACACTAATGAAAACACCTCTAAACGGAGCCAGATTGTCAAGTGGTTTTGGAAACCGGAAACACCCTATACTTGGGTTCACAAAAATGCATAGAGGAATTGATTTCGCAGCACCTATTGGCACACCTATATTTGCAGCGGGAGACGGGGTGATTGAATATTCTGGCTGGAATGGGGCTTACGGAAAATATATCAGGATTAAACATAATGGTACTTTTAAAACAGCATATGCTCATTTATCAAAAATTTATAAAAAAAGAGGGACGAGAATTAAACAAGGTGACATTATTGGAACTTTAGGAAGTACAGGAAGGTCAACTGGACCACATCTTCATTATGAGATACTCGTAAGTGGAAGACAGGTTAATCCATTACGGATTAAATTACCTTCAGGCAAAAGCATACCAAAAAATGAACTAAAAAAATTTTATAAAAAACAAGAAGTTATAAATAATAAAATTTATGCAATGCGAAATAGAATAAAAAATAATGAATTTGCTTATTTAAAAAATATGAATAATAATTAATTCACTTTTAATTCAATATAACCGTCAATTTCTTTTAGTTTTATTACTTTTTTTTCTAATTCTTCTTTCAAAATTAGATCACTAATTTTATCCTCAATTAAATACCTTATAGTTCTTTTTATTGGTCTAGCACCATATTCAGGATTATAACCCTCTAAAGTTATTAGATTTACAACACTCTCATCCCAAGTAAGATTAACATTCATCTCATTTAATCTTTCATTAAGCTCTTTTAATTGGATCTCAGTAATCAACTTGATATTATTTCTAGTTAATTTTGTGAAAAATAAAATTTCATCTAATCTATTTATAAATTCAGCCCTCAAAAAGGTTTTTACAGAACCCATAATATTATTTTTTAATAATTTTGTACTTTCATTTTCTTCTGATGTATTTTGCCAATCATCAAAATAATTTGACCCCATATTACTGGTTAATATTATTATGGTGTTTCTAAAATCAACTAATCTTCCCTGACTGTCAGTTAATCTTCCATCATCAAGAACTTGAAGCAGAATATTCAACACTTCAGGATGAGCTTTTTCAATTTCATCAAATAATATAACTTTGAATGGTCTTCGTCTAACACTTTCAGTTAATTTTCCTCCATCTTCATGCCCTACATATCCTGGAGGTGCTCCAATTAATCTAGAAACAGAATGCTTTTCCATAAATTCTGACATGTCAATTCTTAATAAAGATTTCTCATCATCAAATAAAAAAGAGGCTAGTAATTTAGCGGTTTCTGTTTTTCCTACGCCAGTCGGACCTAAAAATAAAAAAGAACCTAATGGTCTTTTTAAATCGTTTAAACCAGATCTGGCTCGTCTTAAAGCATTTGATATTTTTTTTATTGATTCTTCTTGACCAATAATTTTGTCATTTAACCAAGTCTCAATCTGAAGAAATTTATTTTTTTCGTCTTCCAACATTTTTGATACCGGTATCCCAGTCCATTTGGAAATAACATTTGCTATATCTTCTTCATATATTGTGTTTTCAATAAAGTTTTTTTCCTTAATCTTATTTTTTTTATTTGAAATTTCTAAAGTTTGAACCAGTGATGGTATTATTTGATATGATAGTTCTCCAGCTTTTTCCCAATCGCCATTTCTTTTTGCTAAAGTTAGTTCATTCTTTGCATTTTCTAGTTCAAATTTAGTATTCTGAATTTTCTCAATTTGTTTTTTTTTCAAATTCCATTCTTTTGTGAATTCATGAGACTTTTGCTCTAAATCATTTAATTCTGTACTTACTAATTCTAGGCGTTTTAAGGAGTCAGTATCTTTCTCTTTTGATAAAACTTTTTTTTCAATATTAAGTTGTATTATTTTCCTGTCTAATTCATCCAAATTATCAGGTTTAGAATCAAGTTCTATTCTTTTTTTACTGGCAGCTTCATCAATTAAATCAATTGCCTTATCAGGCAAAAATCTTTCTGTTATATATCTAGAAGAAAGCTTGGTAGCAGATATTAAAGCTTTATCACTTATTGAAATACCATGATGTACCTCATACTTCTCTTTCAATCCACGGAGTATAGATACAGTATTATCTAAACTTGGTTCATCTACATATAACTGCTGAAATCTTCTCGCTAAAGCAGTATCTTTTTCAATATAATTTCTATATTCATTCAAGGTAGTAGCGCCTATACAATGCAACTCACCTCTTGCTAAACTTGGTTTAAGCATATTTGAAGCATCAATAGCTCCTTCTGAAGCTCCAGCACCAACTAAGGTATGTAATTCATCAATAAATAAAATAACTTCATTAGTTTTTTTTGTAATCTCCTTTAAAACACTCTTGAGTCTTTCTTCGAAATCTCCTCTAAATTTTGACCCAGCTACTAAGCTTGATATATCTAATGAAAATATTTTTTTACTTTTTATGCTATCAGGAACATCTTCGTTAACAATGCGTTGAGCTAAACCTTCTACGATTGCTGTCTTACCTACACCTGGTTCGCCAATTAAAACGGGATTATTTTTTGTTCTTCTTGATAAAATTTGAATAGCTCTTCGAATCTCATCGTCCCTTCCAATAACTGGATCAATTAGCCCACGAGATGCTTTTTGAGTAAGGTCAACTGCAAATCTATTTAAACTATCAAAGTTATTTTCTGCTGTATTAGTCATGGCCTTTTCACCTCTTCTCAAATGATCTATAACTATTTTTAATTTTTCTATATTTATTTTTTGACTTTTAAAAATATTAGATAAGTTATTTTTTTCTGATATTAATGCTAAAAGCAAATAATCCTCAGCAACTAACTCATCACCATTTTCATTAGCTAAAAAAATTGCATGATTAAGTAATTTATTTGTTTCATGATGGATTTTAATTTCTTTTATTTCTGATTTTATAATTGGCAATTTTGATAAGTTTTTGTTAATATCTGAAATAATACTTTCAACATTTAAATTGACCTCATCTAATATTTTTTTTATGAGATATGATGGGTTTGAAAATATAGTTAATGCAAGATGTTCAGGATATATATATAGATTATTAGAAACTCGTGCTAGTTTTTCAGCTCCAATAAATAGTTCTTTACATCTATCACTAAACGATTTCATTGTATGTTTTATATGGCAAGTAAATAAAACTATTCAATAAACTATAGATACAAAAATATAATTTTTATTTTAGAAAATTAACGTCTTTAATTTTGTTGTCACCTTCAGTTAATTCTAACTCACGAGCCTTACTCTTAGTGTTTCTTTCTTCGTCTTCTTTGATTTTAGCATTAATGCTTCTTTCTTTTCTAGAAGGTTTTGATTCATCATCAACAACTGAATTATCATCTTTTTCATCGACATTATTTACTTTTAAACCGTTTAAATTTTTATTTTCATTCGATATTTCGATTTCTTTTAATAACCTATGATAATGATCTGCAAATTGATAATACGTTTCTGATAAGACTTTATCATCATTGGAAGCTGCATCGTTACCAAGATTATTATACTTATCATTCAATTGTTGGACATTGCCTCTTATCTGAGAAATTGGTCCAAAACTCTCAATTACAGTATTCTTGTTTAAGTTGTTAAAATTTCTTCGGTTTTGCCCCCTATGTCGGCGGCGTCCGTTATTCTTTCTCATATCACCCTGAATTCTAAATAAAATGTATTAACATTTGTAAAAAGATGTTAGTACTATATACAAAAAATAAAATATTCCAAACAAAAAATCAATTTATCTCAATAACTCGACTATGACCATAAATATCTTTATGCACTTTAATTAAATTCAAATTAAATTCTTTCAGAATAATTTTGATATTATCTAACAAATCATAACCTATTTCAAAAAAACATACTCCGTCTGTAGCCAAAAGCTCTCTTAAATCTTTAAATATTGCCCTATAACTATCACATCCATCAATTCCTCCATCTAAAGATACTAAGGGATCGTGTTTTTTTACTTCAGTTTGAAGTTTTTCAATATCTGATGATTTTATGTATGGTGGATTACATACAATAATATCAAATTTATTTTTTGAAAATAATTTTTCTTTTTGAGTAATTATTTTTATGTTTTCAATCCATGTATTTTCAAACCAATTAATTTGTGCACAATGTAATTTATTCATAAGATTTAGTCTATGTGCATTTTTGTTCAATATTTCCAAAGATTGTTTACATATATCTACAGATAAAAGTGATGTATTTTTAATTTCATCAATTAAGGATAAACCAATACAACCAGAACCGGATCCAAGATCAAGTACTTGAAAATGTTTACTACTATTGCAGAAAGTTTTAGTTAAAACATCAATGATAACTTCAGAATCTGGTCTTGGATCAAGTGTATATTTATTAATTAAAAAATTACTTTTCCAAAAATTTCTTGAACCTAATATTCTTGAAATTGGTTTTCTTTGAATTCTTTTGTCTAAAAAACAATTAAATTTATTTTTATCCTTTTTTGATATTGAAATATCATTATGCATATAAATAGTATTTTGATAATTGATCGCATAAGATAATAAAATTCTTGCGTCTATCTCTGGGTTTGGAATTTTACTAGATTTTAATTTACTAATTCCATCTAACAACAAGTCTTTTGAATTGAAAAAATCACCCATTTTCTTCTAGTTTTTCCATCCTATCTTTTAAAATTAAATTATCAATTATTTCATCAAGACCTTCCCCCTCAATGATTTTTTCTATTTTATGTAAAGTAAAATTGATTCTATGGTCGGTCACTCTCCCTTGAGGATAATTATAAGTACGGATTCTCTCTGATCTATCTCCAGTACCAACTTGATCTTTCCTAGTACTAGCTATTTTTGAGTTTTGAATTTGTCTTTCTTGATCATACAATCTAGCTAAAAGTATTTTCATTGCTTTAGCTTTGTTTTTATGTTGAGATTTTTCATCTTGTTGGCTTACAACAATACCTGATGGTATGTGTGTAATTCTTACAGCCGAGTCTGTTGTATTTACTGATTGCCCTCCTGGACCACTAGATCTGTATACATCAATTCTTAAATCTTTATCATTTAAATTAATTTCTACATCCTCAGCTTCAGGTAAAACAGCAACCGTTGCTGCTGATGTATGCACTCTTCCATTAGTTTCAGTAACTGGCACTCTTTGAACGCGATGAACACCTGATTCAAACTTAAGTTTCCCAAAAGCTCCTCCACCAACTATATTAGCATGAGCCTCTTTATATCCACCTACACCAGTATCAGATACACTCAAAATTTCAAATTTCCAATTATTATTCATTGAAAACTTTTGGTACATGTTAAAAAGATTTGCCGCAAAAATTCCTGCCTCGTCTCCACCTGTACCTGCTCTCACCTCTAAAATAACATTTCTTTGATCATCTTTATCTTTTGGCAAAATGGCTAATTCCAATTTTTTATTTAATGAATTTAATTCATTTTCTAAAATTTTACTTTCTTCTCTTGCCATATCTTGAAGGTCAGCATCTGATTCTTTATCTTTTAACAGAATATATAAATCCTCTAATTCTTTTTTTTTTGAATTAATTATTGATGATAAATCAGTTACTTGAGTAACATCAGACAGTTCTTTTGATAAAGTTGCATATTCTTTAGGGTCTAAGTTAGATGTAGACAAAGTTTCTTCAATCTCTAATTTTCTCTTGAAAAATTTTTTAATATTGTCTTCTAAATTAATCATTTTTTTTCTTTATTATTTCAATAATATCTTCAAAGGTTAATTTTTGTTGGTCTCCCGTTTTAAGATTCTTTAGTTGAAGTACTCCATTTTTTATTTCATCTTCACCTAAAACAACAACAAACATACAATTTAATTTATCAGCTTTTTTAAACTTTTTTTGATAATGTTCCATTATAAATAATTTGAGAATTAACTTTGTTATTAAGAAATTTTTTATAATAGTCTAATAGAACATGATAATATTTATCTGAGTGTCCAATTAATCCAACCATTGGTGTGAATTTGTACTTATAATCTAGCAACATTGATAATCTCTCTATTCCTGCCGCCCAACCAACTCCTGGAAAATTTTGCTTACTACTAATCAACTTAGATAAATCATCATATCTGCCTCCCGCTAAAACGGCGTCCTGTGAACCCACAAAATCAGTCTTAAACTCAAAAGCCGTGTGAGAATAATAATCTAATCCTCTTACCAAAGATTGATCAATTTCAAAATTGACTTTTAATCTATCTAAGCCTTCACATACCGAATTAAAAAAATCTAATGATTGTTTATTCAAATAATTTTGAAACTTTGGTGCATATGATAAAATTTCAATATCTTTTTTATTTTTTGAATCTAATATTCTTAAAGGGTTATTTTCCAATCTAATTTTACTTTCTGCGGATAAGTCATTAATATACTTTTTTAAAAATGATTTGAGTTTTATTTTATAATTTTCTCTACTCTCATTGTCACCAAGTGAATTGATTTTTAAAATAGTTTGACTAAGAACATCTATTTTTTTTAAAAAACACTTAGCTAAATATATTGTTTCAACATCAGCGAAATAATCCTTAACACCTAATAACTCCGCACCAAATTGATGAAATTGTCTCAATCTCCCCTTTTGAGGCCTCTCATAGCGAAACATAGGGCCATAATAAAAAAATCTTTTTGGAAAATCTTGAAGAAGACTCTCATTAATAGCTGCACGTACTACACCTGTAGTTCCTTCTGGTCTTAACATTAATGTGTTATTACTTCTATCTTGAAAAACATAATTCTCTTTTGTTACAATGTCGCTTGTCTCACCAAGTGGTTTTTCAAAAAGTTCTGCAAATTCAAATATTGGAACTGAGATTTCCTCATAGCACGCATTTTTACAAACTAAAGTAGCTTGTTGTTCTATAAATCTCATTTTGCCTAACTCTTCTGGCAGTAAATCTTTTACTCCTCTCACAGTTTGAAAATTTTCCACTAAATCCTCTAAAGTATTAAATAATTGCTAGTTTAAAGATGATAACTTTTTTCTTACTTCGTTAACAACGTGGTCAACTACATTCTGATTTTTTATAACATGATCAGGTATACCATTTACATAAATTTGATGAGTACCTTTTCCACCACCAGTTATACCAACATCTGTGGACCTTGCTTCTCCTGGTCCATTGACAACACATCCTATTATTGAAACCGTTATTGGTGTTAGAACGTCATCTAATTGAGCTTCAATTTCTCTTACAGTACTAATAACATCAAATTGTTGTCTTGCGCAAGATGGACAAGATATCACGGTGACACCTTTTTGTCTTAAACCTAAAGATTTTAAGATATCAAAACCTACTTTCACTTCATCACAAGGATCTGATGACAATGAAACTCGTATAGTATCTCCAATACCATTAAGCAGTAAATTTCCAATTCCAATTGAAGATTTTACTGTTCCTGCACGAAAACTACCTGCTTCAGTAATACCAACATGCAATGGGCAATCAATTTTTTCAGAAAGGCTTGAATAAGCCGCAATGGATAACAAAGCATTCGAAGCCTTAACACTAATTTTAAAACGATGAAAATCTTGTTCTTGTAAAATATTTGCATGGAAAAGAGCGGAATCCACAAGAGCTTCATAAGTAGGCTCCTTATATTTATCTAAAATATTTTTTTCTAGCGACCCAGCATTTACACCAATTCTAATTGCACAATCATAATCTTTTGCAGCATTTATAACATCTTTTACTTTTTCTTTGGAGCCTATATTACCTGGATTAATTCTTAAACATGACGCTCCTGCTTTTGCTGCTTCTATAGCTCTAAGATAATGAAAATGTATATCTGCAATAATAGGTATATTTGAAAATTTTACGATTTCTTTTAAACTTGAAGTGGAATCTTGGTCTGGGCACGAAACTCTCACTAAGTCAGCACCAGCTTTTTCTATTGTTTCAATTTGATTTAAAGTAGAAGTAGGATTTGAAGTAATCGTGTTTGTCATAGTTTGAACGCTTATAGGAGCATCACCACCAATCTCAACATCTTTTATATTAATTTTACGTGTTGTTTTTCGAGTAATTTTTGTTAAAAAATTTAAATCCATTCTTATAGATATATTACCTTTTTTTAAAGGCTTCAATATTTAACGGTCTAGAAGATATTACTTCCCCGACACTACCTAGTTTAGAAATATGTGTAGATCCAAATGTTAATGATAAAACACCTGCATTCCCAGTTGATAAAGTTAACCCTTTTTTATCAGGCACAACAAATGTTTCTCCAGATCTCATTAATCTTGTTAAATATGAATTTCCATCCAAATCTTCAATCTCTACCCAACTATTTCCTGATGATTTTAAAACCATTTCTTCTTTAGGTATTCTTTCATTTGCAATTGCAGAAGTTTCATTGCTGATTGAAGTTTCTTTTAAAGGATTGGATTCTAATAAAATTTTTGATCCATCTTCATTATTATTGACAACTTTATTTTGAAAATTTTCGTTGATAATAATGTTTTTTGAGGATTCTTTTTCACTTACAACTACATTTTCACTATTTATTTTGTCCAAATTATCTAGTGAGGTATTATTGTTATCTTCGATTTTAATATAATCTAATTTATTATTGTCATTATCTAAATAAGTAATATTTTTATTTTCATTTTTTAAATTATTTATATTTAAATAATACCAACTAGAGTAAATTACTAATGAAGAAAGAAAGGTGCATAGGGCAATTATAGGAAATAATGATTTTTTTTCTTTTCTAACACTAGGAAAATTATAATCAAATTTTATATCGTTTTCACTATTAGATGATTTATAATTTCTAATAATGTTTTCAGGATCTAAATCAACTAATTTTGCATAACTTCTTAAAAATCCTAACCTGTAGGCTGAACCTAATGATCTCAATTCTTCACCACTTTCGATTTGCTTTATAGCAGAAATCCTCACTTTTAATATCTTGCTTGCATCTTCTTGCGTTAAACCTTTTTTTACTCGAGCGTCAATAAATAAAGACCCTATATCTTCAATATTTTCAGTGATATCAAATATTTCTGAAAAATCTTTAGAGATGTTTCGATCATCAATATTAGAGTTTTTTGTTTTATTATTTTTATCGTTCTGTTTCATTAATTAACTTTTATCATATTTTTTTTTAATTAATCAATATTTATTGTCTTTATATCTTTACCTAAACCAAAGGCATCATGTAAAGTTCTAACAGCTAATTCAGTATAATCAGAGGAAACAAGAACTGAAATTTTTATCTCACTTGTTGATATCACTTGAATATTTATGTTATTATCTGCTAGTGTCTTGAACATTGTCTTTGCCACTCCTGGCTTTGTCATCATGCCACTTCCTACGACTGAAACCTTTGAAACTTTACTGTCTTCTACCATATTTTTGAATTTAATAGTGTTCTTAAGATTTTCAATAATTTCTTTTGTACTTAATAAATCTGATTTTAATACCGTAAATGTTATATCTGTAGCCTCTCCATCTTTTGTTGAAGTTTGAACAATCATGTCCACGTTAATTCCTTTATCCGCTAGAGCTCCAAAAATCATTGCAGCCTGACCAGGCTTGTCTATTACGTTGAATAAAGTTATTTTTGCTTCGTTTGAAGTATATGTAATTCCACTAATTATTGTTTCTTCCATACTTTTTTGCCTCTCATTAATAATAAATGTACCTTTTTTATTTTCAAAACTACTCAAAACTTGTAGCTTTACATTATGGTTCATTGCTAAAGCAACAGATCGAGTTTGAAGAACTTTCGCACCCTGTGATGCTAATTCTAACATCTCTTCGAATGTTATTGTTTCTAATTTAAGAGCATTAGCTACAATTCTTGGATCAGCTGTATAAACTCCGTCAACATCTGTATATATATCGCATCTTTCAGCTCCAAAAACTGCTGCTAATGCTACAGCTGATGTATCAGAACCTCCCCTTCCAAGAGTTGTCACTCTATTTTTATGCACACCTTGAAAACCTGGTACAACAATCACATAGCCATTATTAAGGTCAAACAAAATTTTATCTTTTTTTATTTCTTTAATATTTGCCTTACTAAAGTTATTATCTGTTTGAAATGGTATTTGCCAACCTTGATAAGATTTTGATTTAATTCCTAACTCGTTCAAAGCTATTGCTAACAAACCAGATGTCACTTGTTCTCCAGAAGAAATTACTGTGTCATATTCACTTGTTCTATAGTCATTTGTTAAACTCTCTACTAGCTTTATTAATCTGTTTGTTTCTCCTGCCATTGCGGATACTACAACGATTACATTAAATCCATTATTAACTTCATTTTTTATTTTTGCAGCCACAGATTTAATTCTATCTATTGTCCCAACAGAAGTACCACCAAATTTTGCAACAATTAATTTCAATTAAATCCTCTTTTGCTTATTTTTATAAAATCGTGTAACAAATGTTTATGAATACATCAACTTTAAATAATAAAAAAGATCCTTTCAAAGAATTGTCTAATGAATGGTGGGATGAAAATGGTAAATTTCAATCTTTACATAAATTTACTGATATTAGGATTAAATATATTAATAGAGTAATTTCGAAATATAAAAAACAAGATAAAAAATATAGATTAGATAAACTTGAATGCCTTGATATAGGATGTGGTGGTGGATTATTGTCAGAAAGAATAGCTCGTCTTGGAGCATCAGTTACCGGCATAGATATTACTCAAAATTCAATTGATATTGCTAAAAGTCACGCATTTAACTCTGGCTTAAATATCAATTATATAAATGCTGATCTATCATTATTTATTAAAAATAATTCTTCAAAAAAATTTGATGTAGTTATTGCTTCAGAAGTAGTTGAACATTTGGACGATAGAATTTTATTCTTCAAGGAAGTATCAAAATTATTAAAAAATAAAGGTATATTAATTTTAACTACAATTAATAAAACTGCTTTTAGCCTATTATTTGCTAAATTCATGGCAGAAAATATTTTAAAACTTCTTCCAAAAGGAATTCATGATTTTGAAAAATTTGTAAGGCCTAAAACCCTTACAGATGAAGCAAAACCTTACAAAATTTACCTTGACGAAATTGTTGGGTTTAAACCAGTTATTGGTATTTCTAATGATTTCAAACCAATTATAAAAGATTTCAAATTTACAAATTTTTTAAATGTTAATTATGGAATTTCTGGTATTAAAATTATTTAGTTATCGTCCTGTACCCAAGGAACATTGATAAAGTCAATATTTTTACTTTTTAATTCTTCTAAGTCTTTTGCGTTCGCTTGCCCATAAATGGCTCTTTCTTTTGATTTTCCTTCGTGAATAGCTTTTGCCTCTTTTGTAAAATTCTTTCCAACAAACTCAGCATTTTTTTGAATTTCTTTTTTTAGATTTCTTAATATTACCATCATGTCAATTTGTTTGTTTGAATTTTTATTTAATTCATTATGTTTGATATTTTTTGAAATAATTTTGGGAATTTTTTCTTTAGTACTTTTTACTGAAGGAGACATTAAGTTTTTTTTTATATTTAAACTTCCACAATAAGGACAGGAAATATAACCCGCATCAATTTGTTTATCAAAAGAAGCACTGTTTTGAAACCAACCATCGAAAGGTTTATTTTTATTACAATGTTCTTCAACACATTTAAGACTATATTTAATCATATAAAAATATTTGGTTATAACTTTCCACAGCAGTGTTTAAATTTCTTACCTGATCCACAAGGACATAGTTGATTTCTTGAAATCTTTCCAAAATTTTCTTTTGTTTTATTTGAAGGAGATTTATCTGATGTATTTTCTTCTCCAATTTCAACTTTAGCTAAAATTGATGTAATCATAAAACTTATTTTTGACAACATCATCTCAAAAAGTTGAAAAGCTTCTTTTTTATATTCATTTAATGGATCTTTTTGTCCATATGCTCTAAGACCAATAGATTGTCTAAGTTGGTCTAAGTATAAGAGGTGATCTTTCCAGCATTGGTCTAAGACTTGCAACAAAATACTTTTTTCAGCTTCTCTAAAAACATTATTTCCAATTTTAGATACTTTTTGAGCCATAAAATGAGATGCATCTTTTTCAATTCTTTCAATTATTTCTTTTTCTACTATACCATCTTCATTAGCCCAATCTTTTGCGGGTATATCAATATTCAAATTAGATTCAACTTCATTTTTTAATTTTTCATGATTCCATTCAGAATAATAACTGTTTTCAGGAATACAATCAGATACTATTTTTTGTATAACTTCTAGCCTCATATCTTTTATCATTAAATTAATGTCATCAGAACTCATTATTTCTTTTCTCTGTTCAAATATAACCTTTCGTTGGTCATTCATAACATCGTCATACTTAAGAAGTTGTTTTCTAATTTCAAAATTATGAGCTTCAACTTTTCCTTGAGCTTTTTCAACTGCTTTATTTATCCATGGATGAATTATAGCCTCACCTTTTTCAAGACCTAACTTATTCAACATATTTTCTAATTTTTCAGAACCAAATATTCTCATCAAATCATCTTGCAGTGATAATAAAAATTTAGATTTCCCTATATCTCCTTGTCTTCCAGTTCTTCCTCTTAATTGATTATCAATTCGCCTACTTTCATGTCTTTCTGTTCCAATTACAAACAAACCACCTGATTTCAGTGCGAGATCTTTTTTTGTTGATATATCTTTTTGTAAATCAATAACCTTTTTATCATGATCAGAGACTTCAGAAGGTATTTCAAGTTGTTTTCTTATTTCAAAGTTTCCTCCTAATTGAATATCTGTTCCTCTTCCAGCCATATTTGTTGCAATAGTTACCGCACCAGGCATGCCAGCATAGCCAATAATTTTTGCTTCTTGCTCATGAAATTTTGCATTCAATACTTCATGTTTTATATCTTTATCTTCTAATAATTTTGAAATTTGTTCAGATTTAGTTATAGATACTGTCCCAACTAAAACAGGTTGATTATTTTCAGAAGAATTCTGAATTAATTTTATTACAGCTTCATCTCTTTCTTCATTTGTCTTGTAAATTTCATCATCTTCATCAATGCGTTCAACTTTTTCATTTGTTGGTATCTCAATTACATCTAGACTATAAATTTCTGAAAACTCGCCTTCTTCGGTTAAAGCAGTACCTGTCATTCCTGATAATTTTGGATACATTCTAAAATAATTTTGAAATGTAATACTAGCTAATGTTTGATTTTCAGGCTGAACAAATACGTTTTCTTTAGCCTCAATTGCTTGATGTTGCCCATCTCCAAATCTTCTACCTTCCATAGCTCTACCAGTAAATTCGTCAATAATTACAACAGAATTATTTTTTACCATATAATGAGTATTTTTTTTAAATAAAGTATGAGCTTTTAATGCTTGATTTATATGATGCAAGAGATTTACATTATTTACATCGTATAATGATCCGTTTTCTATCAAGTTATTATCAATGAGCAATTTTTCAATACTTAAAATTCCATTTTCAGTTAAATTACAAGTTCTTTGCTTTTCATCCAATTCATAATCATCTTTTGATAATTGAGGTATAATTTTATCAATTTTATTATACAAAACCGAAGAATCTTCTGCTTGTCCTGATATAATTAATGGTGTCCTTGCTTCATCAATAAGTATTGAATCAACTTCATCAATTATAGCAAAATTAAATGGTCTTTGAACCATGTCACTAATACCAAATTTCATATTATCTCTAAGATAATCAAAGCCAAACTCATTATTTGTTCCATATGTGATATCACAATTATATGCTGATTTTCTCTCTGTATCATCTTTCTCATTTGTTATACAACCTACAGAAACTTCTAAATATTTATAAATTTCTCCCATCCATTCAGAATCTCTTTTAGCAAGATAATCATTTACTGTAACAATATGGACTCCTTTTTTGGTTAAAGAGTTCAAATAACTTGGAAGGGTTGATACTAATGTTTTTCCCTCTCCCGTCTTCATTTCTGCAATTTTACCTTGATGAAGAACAATACCACCCACCAGTTGTACATCAAAATGTCTTTGTTTAAGTGTTCTCTTAGAAGCTTCTCTTACAACTGCAAAAGCTTCAGGAAGAATGGTGTCTAAATCTTCGCCATTATTAATTCTATTTTTAAAAAGTTTAGTTTTTTCTATTAATTTATTCTTATCAAGCTTGGAAATATCTTTTTCAAGATCATTAATCTTATTTATGGTAGGTCTTAATTTATTAAGTTGTCTGTCGTTTGAAGAACCAAAAATTACTTTCCCAATTTTAGAAAACATAATTATCCTTTATTATAATTCTATTTACTTATTACATTTAAATGGTATTTTTAAAATGAAATTCTATATGTAAATAAATCTTTATCCATAAAATGATAAAAAATAAAGATCCAATTAAAAAAATAAAGATTGATGGACTCGATTTTAAAATTTTTAATTCAGATATAAAAAAAAATAAAACCGATCTATTATTAGTAACCTTCCCAAAATTTTCATCAATTTCAGGAGTATTTACAAAATCCAAAACACCAAGTGCTGCTGTAATCGATTGTATAAAAAAAGTTAATCTAAAAAATAGGTCTATTAGATGTTTAGTAGTTAACTCAGGAAATGCAAATGCTTTTACTGGAATTAAAGGCACAAAAACAGTTAATAAAATTACTAAATTTCTTTCTGATCTTTGTAATTGTAACGAAAATGAAGTTTTTTCATCCTCAACGGGAGTAATTGGTGAAGAATTAAATCCATCAAAAATAATATCTTGCATTAAAAATAAGAAGCCAGTTTTTGTGAATTCTATTCAAGAAGCTGCCAAATCAATAATGACTACTGATACTTTTCCTAAATATGCCATTTCAAAAGTTAAATATAAAAATTTTGAAGTTAATGTTATCGGAATTGCCAAAGGATCTGGAATGATTGCACCTAATATGGGCACGATGTTAGCATACATATTTACCGATTTGAATGTAAACTCAAAAGTGCTTCAAAAAATTTTAACTAATGAAAATGATAAAACCTTCAATTCCATTACTGTTGACAGCGATACATCAACAAGTGATACATGTTTACTGATATCTACAAATCAATCGAAAAATAAAAAAATAAATAACTTTCATGATAAATATCTGGATAATTTTAAAAAATGTATTTCAAATATTATGCTAGATTTGGCAAAACAGATTGTTATTGACGGAGAGGGTGCAAAAAAAATTATAGAAATAAGAGTAGAAAATGCAAAATCTATCTCTTCAGCCAAAAATATTGCTTTTTCTATCGCTAACTCTCCCTTGGTTAAAACAGCTATCGCAGGAGAAGATGCTAACTGGGGCAGAATAGTGATGGCAATTGGTAAATCTTATGAACCAATAGATCAAAATAAAATAAAAATAAAATTTGGTAAATATTTGGTTACAAAAAATGGGATGAGATATTCAAAATATTTAGAAAAAAATCTAACTGAATATCTCAAAAATAAGGAAATTAGTATTTCAATTGATATAGGTATGGGTAAACATAAATGGACTGTCTACACTTGTGATTTAACAGAACAATATATTCGTATTAATGCAGATTATAGAAGTTAAAAATCAACTAGTTTCAACAATAGCTTTAATTGATGACGAAAATAAAATACTTATTGGTAGAAGACCTGTTGGAAAAGCTTTTGAAAACTTATGGGAATTTCCTGGAGGAAAAGTAAGAAAAAATGAGACTGTAGAACAAGCTTTAATTAGAGAAACAAAAGAGGAAATAAATATTGATCTTGGTAAAAATTGTATTGCCCCTCTAGCATTTTCAACTTATAAAAGTGAAAATATTAATATTATCATTTTACTCTTTATTAGCCGAAAGTGGAACTTAAATCCAATATGTAAAGTCCATACTGAATTGAGATGGGTTAAAGCCAATAATTTTAACAAATATAACATGCCACCTGCAAATAAGTTATTAGTTACAAGTCTTCAAGATCTGCTCTTATAAATTATCTTTCCAAGCAGTTAAAGTTATTATTTCAAAAGGAACCAAAAACTCTTTATTTTTTTTATCCTTTATTAAAAATTCATTCACTTCATCAAATAAACTTTTTGGTGTAAAGAATTTTGATCTATTTGTAAGATTATTTGTCATACCCATACCACGAAGATCACGCATTAACTTAAAAATACTATTATATTTAACTTTAATAATTTCAGTTTCTACAATGACATTTTTAAACCCTATTTTCTTTAGATCATTTCCAATTAAATCTAAATCAAATAATGGATTAAAACGAAGTGATACACCGCTATATTTTTTTTCTTCAATCTTTATGAAACATTCTTTTACATTCTCCATGGTTTTTGCACCAAAAATTGAAAATATTAAAAATCCGTCCTTTTTTAAAATTTTGTAAATATTTGTAAATAAGTTTTCCGAGTCAATTATGCTATCCACATACAAGCAAGAAATCACACCTGAAACTGATTCTTGTTTAAAAGGCAATTTATTTTCATCAATAACAAGGTTATTATTTGAAGAGCTATTTTGTTTTAAGAAATCTATTGAATTGTCTATTGAGATAAAAAAACAATTGTTACTTTCACTATACAATTCACTTATATCACTATTTGAACCAAGTTCAACTAAAACTTCAACTTTTGAAGCAAAATTATTTATTTTATTTAAAATTTGGTTTTCACTTAATTTAATTAAAAAATTATGATTAACTATGTCAGAAGATATTCTAGCTCGTTTAAGAGTTTTTATTTGGTAGTCAATTTTAAATATATTATTTCGCAAAGAATTTCAT
>CACMNV010000005.1 GCA_902615025.1 uncultured SAR116 cluster alpha proteobacterium
TTTTCAAAAAAATTGTTTCTTGTATCTAAAAGATACCTATAAAAAACTAAGTATTGTTGTTTACAAATCAATTTTTCGAAACTTAACCAAATTAATATTATTAAAATAATTATCAATAATTGTATAATCGACAAACAAGATGCAATTGAAAAACTAGCCAATTCTGGTTGTTGAAAAAGTTGTAAAATTCTTATTGATATTGTTGATGGTGTTGTTGGAGCAAGTATCAACGACATATCAATTACAGTTGCCGAAAAAATTAATACAACAAAAATAGTAATTTTTAACTTTCTATAAATTAAAGGGAAAATAAAAAAAATCCAGCTTGTAAAATCAGAAAAATTTTTTGATTTTGCTAAAAAAAAATATTCCTTACTCTTTACATTATTTAAAAATCCAATTGAAATTAACAAAAAAAAAGGAGTTTCTTTTAGTATCAAACCAAGTATTAAAAAAAGACCATAATTGTCTGGGAACAAATCTAAATTTGGCGGTCTATCAAAATTAAAAACTAATGATAATATTCGAATAAAAAAACCACTTGATGAAAATAGAAAAGAAATTCCAACCGCCATGGTTATGTGTGGAAAAGCAATTAACGGATATAAAAGTTTATTTAGCTTAGTAAAAAAATTTGTAAAATATAATTTAGCTAATATAACTTGGGATAATATTAAAGAAATAAAAGTAGATAATATACCCACTGAAATAGATAAATAAATTGATTTTTCTATCCCAGGAAGCTGAAATGTTAAAAGAAAATACTTAAGAGTAAAATTATCTGAAACATCCAAAAAATATCCCATTGATGGGAGTATAGTACCTAGTGTACCAAAAATTACTGGAAAAGATATAATACCTAATATTAAAAGAAAAAGTAAAAAAAATAATATATTTTTTTTTCTTTCAATTAATTGATCCATATCTTGCAATCCAACCTTCTTCAATAACTTTGACCCAACTTGGGTGAGGTTCAGGAATTTTTTTCTCCAAGTCTTGAAAACTCAAATCAGTAGATTTATTCAAAAGATTTTCAAAGTCTTTTTTAAGGTTTTTGTTTAATTTCTCGAAAGATAAAACTGAAGGGTCTCCCCATATTTCTGAATTTTGCTTTTCTAATTGTGCTTCAGGTGAAATCATATAATTTATTACAACTTTCGAAGCATTTTTATTTGTGGCATTGTAAGGAATTGTGAGATAATGAGTATTAGCTAATGAACCAATATTTGGTATAAAACTTTTAACTGAAGATTTAAAATTTCCTTTTGAAATTTCATTTTTTGGATATGCAATATTGAATGTTAAACCTATGTCTAATTCATTATCAGAAAATAATTGGCCAAGTGACAAATAATTATTTGGGTATGTTTTACCACTTTTCCATAAAAAAGGTGTGATTTCGTCAAACCAATTCCATAATTCATTCAATGACGATTTATGTATATCATCGTTAAGATTATACTTATTATAAAAGAGTTTTTTATCTTTAGATACTTCTATCAAAATTTGTTTCAAAAAACTTGTTCCTATAAAATCTGGTGGTTGAGGAAAAGTAAATCTGCCAGGATTCTTTATTATGAAATTTTTTAATTGAAATGCGCTTTTTGGAACAATTTTTAATTTATCACTATCATAATAAAAAATAAGTTGAGATAATCCCCAAGGCATTTCTTTTCCTTCATTAAAAATACCAAAGTCATAGAAATAGGCTGAAGATTTAGAAAAATCGATAAATTTAGAATTAGGTAATTGCAATATCCAATTCTTATTTAACAACAAGTTATTTTTTTTCATTGTTAAAAAATTCTCTCCATTTATCCAAATGATATCAACTGAACCATTATCATTTTTCTTTGCAATTTTCTCGAATAAAACTTTTTTAACTGCATCAGATGTATCTTTAATTTTTATATGTTGTAATTTGATCCCATATTTTTCATAAACTTTTACTTTAACCCAATTAATATAATTATTGATATTTTTAGAACCTCCCCATGCGTGAAGTTTCACAGTTTTATTCTGGGAACTGTTAACTATTTGATCCCAATTATTCGTATGTCCGGTTTTACTAAATGAAGGATTTATGACATTAAAAATAAATAGAATAATTAAAAATAAAGATTTCATATTCACCCGTTTAAAATTTTATTTTAAAACTTATATCAATATCATAACAAAAATAATTTAACAATGAATGCTTTATTTATATTAATAGATCAAATCATATCCATATATTTATATACTCTTATAGCTTATGTGATAATAACCCTCCTAGTTCAATTCGAAATTGTAAATCGGTACAATAGAATTATCGATTTAATATTAAGAGGATTAATTGCACTTCACGAACCTTTGTTAATTAAAATTAGAAAATATATTCCATTTATAGGTGGAATGGATTTCTCACCTGTAATAGTCATATTGCTTTTATCATTTATTAGAAATTTATTAATTGATTACAAATTAAGTATGTAGGAGTAAGACAATTGATAAGTGATAATATGAAGATCATTAATGGAATAAAACATTCTCAAAACTTAATTGAGAATGTCAAAGAATTAGTTTTAAAATCTGAGAGACTTAATAAACGTAAACCTTCTATAGCCGTAATTTTAATTGAAGCAAATTCAGCTAGTGAAATATATGTTAAAAATAAAATTAAAACTGCAGAAAATATTGGAATAATATCAAAGAAAATTTTATATCCCCAATCAATAACCGAAAATGAATTATTAAATAAAATTAAAGATTTAAATGAACAAAAAGATATTGATGGAATTCTTGTTCAACTCCCACTGCCAATGCATATATCTGAAGATAAAGTTATTTTATCAATTGATCCAAAAAAAGATGTTGACGGATTTCATCCAATAAATTTGGGCAACTTATTTCTAGGTAATAATAATGGAATGATCCCTTGTACACCTCTTGGGTGCATTTATATGTTAAAAAAAGAACTAGGTTCACTTAATGGATTAAATGCTACAATAGTAGGTAGATCAAATATTGTTGGAAAACCTATGCAATCTTTGCTACTTAAAGAAAATTGTACAACTACAATTACACACTCTAAAACAAAAAACTTATCTGAATTTACACTAAAAGCTGATATTTTAATTGCTGCAATCGGAATGAGTGAGTTTATAGATAATAGTTATGTAAAAGATAAAGCAGCTGTTATTGATGTTGGTATCAATAGAAAAAAAATAAACGATAAAATTAAAATTTTAGGTGATGTAAATTTTAATGATGTTATTAATAAGGTGAATTTAATTACACCTGTACCTGGTGGCGTAGGTCCTATGACAATTGCATGTTTAATGTATAATACAGTTAAAGCAAGTTTCTTAAGAAACAATCACGAATTTAAAGAGATTATTTTTGATGAATGATTTAATCGCAAATTCAATATTAGTAATTTGTCTTCTAATAGTTTTTGGAATTTTAATGTGGGGCGTTATTACAATGGGTAGAGGTGGCGAATATAATAAATCTAAAAGTAATTTGATTATGAGATATAGAATTATTTTCCAAGCAATTGCAATAATCGTATTTGTATTTATTTTATACATGAAGAGATATTATAATGGTTAAACTAAATAAAATTTATACTAAGACAGGAGATGATGGGACAACTGGTCTGTCAGATGGTAGTCGTGTAAAAAAATATGATTTAAGACCATCTGCATACGGTGATGTTGACGAATTAAATTCTTTTATTGGTCTTTTAATTAACTGTATTAATAAAGAGAAAAAATATAATTTTTTGGTTGAGATTTTAAAAAAAATTCAAAATGACCTTTTTGATTTAGGCGCAGACTTATCTACACCAATTGAAGAGAATCCGAAATTTGAACCATTAAGAATTAAAAATTCTCAAGTTTTAAATTTAGAGAATATGATTGATAAGTTTAATAATAAATTAGAACCATTAAATTCATTTGTTTTACCTGGTGGATCTGAAATATCGTCCTGGCTTCATATTGCAAGAACAGTAGCAAGAAGAGCTGAGAGATCCATGTCAAAACTTTCTGAAACAAATAAAATTAACAAACAAACATTAATATATATCAACAGACTATCAGACTTTTTATTTGTAGTTTCGAGAGTAACAAATGATAATGGAAAGTCAGATATATTGTGGGTTCCAGGAGAAAATCAATAAGTAAAATGGGAGATAATTTATGAAGATACTAGTTCCAGTAAAAAGAGTTGTAGACTATAACGTTAAAGTTAGAGTTAAAAAAGATGAAACAGACGTTGAATTAGATAATGTAAAAATGTCTATGAACCCTTTTGATGAGATAGCTGTAGAGGAAGCTCTTCGATTAAAGGAAAAAGGTGTTGCCAGTGAAATAATTGCAATATCTTTAGGCCTGTCAGAAGTGCAAGAAACAATTAGGAACGCTTTGGCAATGGGAGCTGATTCTGGAATTTTTGTAAATTGTACATCTAAACTTGAACCGTTATCTGTTGCTAAAATCCTGACGTCTATATGTAATAAAATCAAACCTGATCTTGTGATTATGGGTAAACAAGCAATTGATGATGACATGAATGCTACTGGACAAATGCTTTCAGCAATGCTGAACTGGGGTCAAGCAACCTTTGCAAGTAAATTAGAAATACAAGATAAAAAAATAAAAGTTAGTAGAGAAATTGATGGCGGCATAGAAAATATTGAAGTTAATTTGCCAGCTATTGTGACAACTGACTTGAGGTTGAATGAACCACGATATGCAAGTCTGCCTAACATCATGAAGGCAAAAAGAAAACCAATTGATGAAATAAAAGTTGAAGATTTAAATATCGACATTGAGCCGAGGTTAGAAATCTTAAAAGTTGAAGAACCAAAATCCAGAGAGGCTGGAATTATGGTAAAATCAGTTGATGAGATGATTGAAAAATTAAAAAATGAAGCTAAAGTAATATAAGTAAGAGGTAAATATGAAAACGTTAGTTATAGTAGATCATAGTAATAATAAATTAGAAAAATCGACATTAAATACTGTAAAAGCTGGTACTCAACTTGAAAATGTAGATTTATTGGTTTTAAGCGATAATTGTAAAGATATTTGTAATGAATTAATTCATATTAAAAATATTAATAATATTTTTATTAACGAAAATGATGTATTTAAAAACCAATTAGCTGAAGATTCAGCAAATTTTATTGCTGAAAATTTTAAAGACTACACAAATATTTTATTTTCTAATACTTCTAATGGAAAAAATATAGCGCCAAGACTAGCAGGATTACTTGATACTATGATAATTCCAGATGTGATTGAAATTGTTGATAAGCAAACATTTAAAAGACCAATTTATGCTGGGAACGCTATTGCAACTTGTAAGAGTAAAAATAAAATAAATATTATAACTATCAGATCTACAGCATTTGAAGAAGCAGAAATGAGCGATGAAAATATTGGTGAAATTAAAGAAATAGGTAGTTTAACATCTAATAATCTGACAAAATATTTGAATTCTGAACTAACTAAAAGTGAACGGCCTGAATTAACTTCAGCTGATATAGTTGTATCAGGTGGGAGAGGTCTAGGGTCTGCAGAAAACTTTCAGGTATTAGAAAAGTTGGCTGATAAACTTGGTGCTGCCATGGGAGCAAGTAGGGCTGCAGTCGATGCTGGATATGTGCCAAATGATTGGCAGGTTGGTCAAACTGGAAAAATTGTTGCCCCAAACCTTTACATAGCCGTAGGTATTTCGGGCGCAATACAACACCTGGCAGGTATGAAAGATAGTAAAGTGATAGTGGGTATCAATAAAGACGAAGAAGCACCTATTTTTTCAATCTCTGACTATGGCTTAGCTGATGATTTGTTTAAAGCAGTCCCAGAGATGGAAAGTAAACTTAATTAAAAAAGTTGTTAATTTGTTCTAATGAAACTTTGTTGTAACTAAAAATACCCTCTTTTTTTGCTATTATATTCTGTTGATTTATTAATAGGGTTGTAGGTATACCTCTTAGTCTCAAACTTTTAAAAAAAGTCATATTTTGATCAAAGTAAGCAGTTAGTTCATTAACTTTATTTTTTTTTAGAAAATTTAATTGATCCTTTATTGGTTTTTTATCAATTGAAATAATGATTACTTTTAAATCTTTGTTTTCAATTTTCATTTTGTTTAAGTCAGGTAATTCTTTTTTACATGGGATACACCAAGTAGCCCAAAAATTAACAACGTATTTAGAATTGAAATCTAAAATATTAATCAATTTTTTTTCAATATTATTTTCGTCATTCAAGATTATATTTTTATTTAATTTTAAATCTATTTTTTGAAATAAAGAATTTGATAGAGATGGGAATGGGAAAATAAGTAATATAATTAACAAATATTTCAGACTATTAAACAATATTGTTTCTCTTTTCAATTTTATATATAAGATAATTAAAATAATTATAAAGTTAAGATAATGTCAAAAAGAAAAAAAAGTTTTAAAAGTGAAATTTGGGGTGGAAGATTTGAAGGAGAAACAAGTGATAATTTAATTAAATTTAATTCCTCAATCAATTTTGACAAAAATTTATATTCTCAAGATATTGAAGGATCAATAGCTCATGCTGAAATGTTATCAAAACAAAAAATTATTTTAAAAAAAGATTTTTTAGAGATAAAAAGTGGTCTTCTTAAAATCAAAAAAGAAATTGAAACTAATAAGTTTAAATTCAAAATTGAACTAGAAGATATACATATGAATATTGAAAGTAGATTAATTGAATTAATCGGCGATACTGGAAAAAAATTACATACTGCGCGCTCAAGAAATGATCAAGTAGTTACAGACTTTAAGATGTGGATAAGGAATGATTTGAATTTGATATTAGACCTTTTAAAGCAACTTCAAGAAAAGTTACTTATTCAAGCTCATGATAATTACGAAACCTTAATGCCAGGTTACACTCACTTGCAAGTTGCTCAACCTGTCACTTTTGGACATCATCTTTTGGCCTATGTTGAAATGTTTGGCAGAGACAGATCAAGGATTGAGGATTGTAAAAAAAGAATGAACGAGTGCCCTCTTGGTTCAGCTGCAATTGCTGGAACAAGTTACCCAATAGATAGAAATTTTGTTGCAAAAAAATTAAACTTTTCTTCACCTACTCGAAACTCTATAGATTCTGTCTCCAGTCGTGATTTTGCTATTGAATACTTATCTTTAGTTAGTTTGATTGGCCTAAATTTATCTAGAATTGCAGAAGAGCTTATTCTATGGTCATCAAATGGTTTTGATTTTATAGTAATTAATGAAGAATATACTACTGGATCAAGTATAATGCCCCAAAAAAGAAATCCTGATGCAGCTGAACTAATTAGAGGAAAATCTAATAGACTTGTAGGGAATTTAATTAATTTAGCAACTTTGTTAAAAGGATTGCCTCTTGCATATAGTAAAGACTTACAAGAAGATAAAGAACCAGTATTTGATTCATCTGAAAATATCAAAGATTGTCTCTTAAATATGATTGGTATAATTAAGTCTTTAAAAATTAACAAAAACAAAATGCTCAAGGCCTTACAGAAAGGTTTCCCAACAGCAACGGATCTAGCTGACTATTTAGTAACATATTTAAATATTGCATTCAGAGATGCTCATAAAATTACTGGTAAAATAATTCTTCTTGCAGAAAAGAAGAATTGCTCTCTTGATGAATTGTTACTAGATGATTTAAGATCGATTGAACCTAGAATTGATAGTAATATTATGAAATCAATAAGTATTAATTCATCTATATTAAAAAAAACATCATTTGGTGGAACATCTCCAAGATTAGTTTTAAAAGCAATATCAGATGCCAAAAGGAGATATCTATAAAGTTATGCCAAAATTAAAACAATTAAATACTCTATTCTTTTTATTAATAGTTTTAAGCGTTTTTTCTTATGGATGTGGGAAAAAAGCTGACCCTATTGCACCAACAAAAAAAATAATTTCAACAAAAAATTAATATGCAAAAATTTGGATACTATCGTAAATCAGGAGAATTATTTCTTCAAAATTTAAGTTTAAAAAAATTGGTAGACTACTATGAAACTCCGACCTTTGTTTATGATTCAAATTTAATTAAAAACTCATTCTATATGCTTAAAAAAATTATGGATCCTTTTAATGGCAAAATTCATTTTGCTGTTAAATCAAATGATAATCTTGGAGTAATTAAATATATAAATAGTCTAGGTGCAGGTGCTGATGTGGTATCTATTGGTGAATTTAAAAGATGCTTAAAAGTTTCAGTTAAGCCAAAAGACATTATATTTTCAGGTGTTGGAAAACAAAAAGATGAAATAGAATTTGCTATTAATAAAAATATTAAACAATTAAACGCAGAATCAATTGAAGAATTAAATGATATAATTGAAATTTCAAAAAACATGAAAAAGAAAGTAAATGTAGCATTAAGAGTTAACCTTGACATAAATGCTAAAACCCATAAAAAAATATCAACCGGTGATGAAAACTCAAAATTTGGAATTATCTATGATGATATTGTGAATGCTTATAAAATGATAAATGATGCTTCTTACATTAATCCATATGGACTGGCTATACATGTAGGATCACAATTATTTGATTATGATGTTTTTTTTCAAACATTTTCAAAAATTAAAAATTTAGCAATGGAATTAAAAAATCTTGGCTATGAAGTTGATCATTTGGACCTAGGAGGTGGATTTGGAGTTGATTATACCATGAAAAATTCACTTAATTACAAATCTTTTAGTAAAGCTTTAAATGAAGTTTTCAAAAATAATGAGTTTCAATTGAGCGTTGAACCAGGAAGATCTTTAATTGCTGAATCAGGGGTTTTACTAACTAAAGTAATTAGAACAAAATCAACTAATCATAAAAACTTTTTGATTGTTGACGCTGCGATGAATAATTTAATTAGACCTACTCTTTACAATGCAATTCATTCTATACAGCCTCTTAAAATTAAAAGTGATCGACCTTCAAAAAAATATGATATCGTTGGGCCAATTTGTGAAACAGGCGATTTTTTAGGTATTGATTTTAATTTACAAGAAACAAAAAAAAATGAAGTTCTAGCAATCATGACCTGTGGCGCATATGGAAGTGTTATGAGATCAAATTACAATAGTAGACCAAGCGCTGCTGAAGTTTTTATATTTAATAACAAAGAAATTTTGCTTAGAAAAAGAGAAAGAATAGATCAACTACTTAATCTTGACATAATTCCAAATTTCTAACTTGAACTATGAATTTCTTTCATAATTGTAGCACGGATTGTAGCATTATTATATTTTTGATTTGTTAGAATCAAATGATTTATTTTGATAAAGTTGTTTGATGAGATAAATGGTTGTGTTGATTTTATTATTGTTTCAGCAAGTATTTTACCATCTTCTGTTGTCATAATTACTTTTAACGTAGGTGTTAATATAGAGTATTTAGAATTGTTTTTTATGTTTCCAAAAAACTTTACTGACTTACCTTCATAAACTGCACCAAAATTTTCTATCTCTAAATTTTTAAAGTCAGCATAAAATGGTATTTTGACGTGTTCAAATAAATCAAATACTTTATGAAAATTTTTTTCTACAAAATTAGGAAAATAAAAATGACTTAAACTCACAACGTTATTTCTAAAGTATACACTGCTACTTATGACTAGAATAGAAATAAAAACAATCAAAGGAATTGCAAAACTCTTCTGTTTTGAATTAATATTTTTTAGAGTTTCAGTAGAAGATGTTTTTTTATTCTTAATTATTTTTGTTTCTCTATTTTTGACACTTGCTTCAGCAATTTCTTCAGCAATTTGAGCAACTGTTTTTTTCTTAGTATTATAGTTTTGATTTTTAACCTTAGTTATCTTTTCTTTTGGCTTAACCTTTATTTCTTTGCTAAGTATGTCTGTTTTCTTCTCAATTTCTGATCTGATAGCGTCAAGGTCTTTACGTAATTTTTCTTCAGATATATTTTCTGTTGATTTTTCAGGGTTTTTATTCTTTACAAATGGCCATTCATTATCACACACACTACACTTAAAAAACTTTAGCTTTGATGTTATTAGACTTTCATCAACTTCAAATGAAGTATTACATTTTAAACATTTTTCTAACATATTATTTAACCTAAATAATTTATTATTGTATAATAAAAAGTATGTCTTTCCAAATAATTAACTAATTTAAATGATAAAAAATAAATATCTATTTCTAATCATCTTTCTTTTAACAGTATTAGTTATAGACTACTCATTTTTCTATAAAAAAATTTTTAATTATAAAAATAATTTAAACAATAATTATAATTTTATTGTTTTAACTGGAGGGGATAATAGAGTTAAAAAATCTTTAAAAATTTTTTTTCCAATTAAAAATAAAAATAAAAATTTATTTATTAGCGGTGTAGGACAAGGATTTAATAAAAACACATTAAAAAAACTAACTCAAAAAAAACCACATGATAATAAAATTATAGATTGTTGTATTCAAATAGAGGGGATTTCTAGAAATACTTTTTCTAATGCAGTAGAGAGTTTAAAATGGGTTAAATCGAAAAAAATAAACTCTTTTGTTCTATTAACAAATAATTACCACATGCCTAGAGCTATGTTAGAGTTTAAAAGTATTTTTAATGATATAAAAATTACACCTTATGTGTTTATTGATGAAAATAAAATATGGTGGAAAACGAAAATTAATTATATTTCTGAATATTTTAAATATAAATTAACATATTTAAGAATAAATTTACTTCAATTTTGATACTTCTGGTAAATGTTGTTTTGCTTCAATAATTTTATTTCTTATCTCTTTAGAGTTTTTGAAAAAATTATATAATTCATCAGAATCTTTTTTTCTAATTAATTTTTGTAAAGCTGAAAGATCTTCATTAAATCTTTGCAACATTTCTAATACTGCTTCAGAATTATTTAAAAAAACATCCCTCCACATAGTTGGATCAGAAGATGCTAATCTAGTAAAGTCTCTAAATCCAGTTGCTGAATATCTAATAACATCATTTTTTAAATCACTTTCTAAATTATTAGCAGTGTCAACTATTGAATATGCAATTAAATGAGGTAAATGTGAGGTAATAGCAAGAACTTTATCATGATAGAATTCATCCATGAACTCAACTTTAGAACCAAACTTTTTAAATAGTTTTTCTAAAAACATTCCGTTTTTATCGTTTTTATTACTAATTATAATCCAATATCTACCTTCAAACAAGTTATGAAACCCAGCTTTAGGTCCAGAATGCTCAGTTCCTGCAAGGGGGTGTGAAGGTATTAAAAATACATTTTTAGGTATCAATAAAGATAGATCTTTAATTACAGAAAGCTTTGTTGACCCTGTATCTGTTAAAATTGCTCCCTTTTTCAGATATGGTGAAATTAACTTTCCCACTTCAGCCATTGAACCAACAGGAATAGCCAATATTACCAAATCAGAGTCTTTTACAGAGTCCTCTGCAGAATTACAAATTTCATCTACTATATTAAATGACTTAACAACCTTAATATGTTCAGAATTAATATCATAAGCTTTTATATAAAATTTATTTTTTAAATAATAACTAAATGCCCTTAATATTGAACTTCCAATTAATCCTAAGCCAATTATTGTTACGATTTTTTTTTTAATTATCATTTATTATAATAAATTTTAAGTAATTTTAAAAAATACTTATTTTCTTCTTCAGTTCCTAAGGAAACTCTAATATAATTTGGTAAGTTATAAACGTTCATTTCACGAACTAAAACACCATTTTTTTTAAAAAATAATACAGCATTTTGTGCTGAAAGTTTATCTTTGTCTGATAAATTTATGAGAATAAAATTAGTTGAAGATTTTATAAATTTTACACCTAAATTATCTAATTCGATTTCCATAAATTTCATCGACTTTATATTAAAATCGAAGCAATAATTTTGAAAATCAATATCTTTCATGGCAATTATTCCTGCTTCAATAGCTATAGAATTAACACTAAAAGGACCTCTAACTGCCATTAGATAATTTATAATTTTACTATTACTATAACCCCAACCTAGTCTCAAACCAGCAAGTCCATGTAATTTAGAAAACGTTCTTAACATTATTACGTTATTATATTTTTCAACTAATTCAGATCCATCGATATAATCATCATTTTTAATGTATTCTGCATATGCTGCGTCATAAACTAACAATATATTTTCTGGTATATTGTTAATTAATCTATAGACTTCACTTCTACTAATAAACGTTCCCGTTGGGTTGTTAGCATTAGCAAGAAATATTAAACGAGTCTTGTCTGTTATTAAATCCAAAATATTGTCAACACTAACAGTAAAGTTAATGTCTTTTGCAATTTTTTTAATTCCTCCTGCAACTGTAATGGATTGTGGGAATTGTAAAAATCCATATTCTGTGTAAATTGCCTCATCTCCAGGTTTTAAGAATGTTTGAGCAATTACAGAAATCAAATCATCCGAACCATTTCCTAGAATTAATTTAGTTTGGTCTAAATTTTTGATTTTACTAATTGTTTTAATAAGCTCTTCACTATGTTGTGGAGGGTACCTGTTAAAACTTTTTATTTTTAAATCTTTATCAATTCTAGGGGAATATCCTAAAGCATTTTCATTTGCCGATAATCTAATTAATTTTTTTAAATTAGAAGACCCAAAATTTGGTTTATAAGCGTCTAAATTTAAAATTGATTTTTTTGGTTCTAACAGCATAATTTTTTCTAACCTAAGTTATTTCAAAATTAAATACTTTTTTTTGTAAAAGTATTCATTTAATGGGAATTCTGACACAATTTTAATTTTAGAATTGATTTTAGTAAAAACTAGTTGTGATTTCTCTATTATTAGTGCATCAATAATTTTGTTATTAATACCTTCCATTAACATATTAACATTTTTAAAATCTTTATTTTCAAAATATGGCCCAAAATAACTTTCATAAGCTGCTATAGAAAACTTATCATCTCCAAGATATCCAATTTTTAATTTTTTTTGTTTTGACAAATTAAAAGCTATTATTTGTCTCCATATTCTTTCTGCAAGTTTAGAGTCGATATCGTAAGAGAAAATTTTTTCCATGACTTTACTTTCTCTCACTGGATCATAAGTAAACTTCCCTCCTTTAGCTTCTAAAATTTTGTTTGAAAGTCCTTGTCTTTTAGAAATTAACTCGGCTATCGTTTTATCAAGCTTATCTATTTCTTTTCTAAGTTTTTCTAATTCTTCCATAGCAAAATTGAATTATAGATTTTAATAATATATCTTTATTGATAACATAATTTTTTCTTAAGGATAATCATATTATGACTCAAATTGAAATCATAAAAGCATTAAGTGACAACTATATTTATGTCTTACATAATCCTATTAATAAACAAACAGCTGTAATTGATCCTGGGGAAGCACAGCCAGTTATTGAGCTACTAGAAAAAAAAGGTTGGAAACTGTCCCACATTTTTAATACCCACCATCATGAAGACCATATCGGAGGAAATCAAAAATTAATAGACAAATATAACTGTAAACTTATTGCTCCAAAATATGACCAAAATAGAATACGTAATTGTGATTATTATGTTTTGGATGGGGATGAAATTGATATGATTGGTAAAAAAGGTAAAGTTTTTCATACACCTGGCCACACTATCGGCCATATATGTTATTACATTAAGAGCTTAAAAATACTCTTTTCTGGAGATACCTTGTTTAGACTTGGATGTGGAAGAATATTTGAAGGAACTTTTGAGCAAATGAAAGAAAGTTTAGACAAAATTTTAAATTTACCTGATGATATACTTGTATATTGTGGTCATGAATATACGATGTCAAACGCAAACTTTTGTAAAAGTTTAATTTACGATAATTATGAAGAGTTAAATGCTAATATTTTAGAAATTAAAAAATTAAGAGCTGAAGAAAAACCAACTATACCTTTTTTTCTTGGCGAAGAGAAAAAGTTAAATCCATTTTTAAGATATAATGATATTAATTTTAAAATTGCAAATAATATTCAAAATCTAAACAGTATAGAAACATTTAAATATTTTAGAAAACTTAAGGATAATTACTAATTTCATAGGAAACTGAGCAATCATTAAAAATATCAGGTTTCGTAATTTTTAATTTAATATTTTCCACTTTATCAAAAGTTTCTATTTTTTTTATTAAGTTATCTGCAAGCGTTTCAATTAAATTAAAATGCTTCGAATTAATTACATCCAATATAATTCTTCTAAATTTTCCGTAATCCGCAACGTCATTAAGATTATCAGTATGAGTTTTCATTTTGTTAATAACTAAAATTTCTAAATTAATAATTATTTTTTGTTTGTTTAATTTTTCGTTTTCATAAACACCAACAGAGGCACTACAAGTTAAATTTTCAATAAGAATTTTCTTAAGCATTAAAATTATACCTTATTTAATGGCAACATCTCTTGAAGGAGGAGCCAAATGTGATCCTCCATCTAATATTGAGATGTGTCCTGTAACAGAATTTGAATTAGTTAAAAAATCAAGAGCCAAGTATAGATCGTCTATCGTTGCAGAACTGTTTAAAATATTTTTTTTGTGGGATTCCATGAAATCTTTTTCATTTTGATTTTCTGCAGGCAATATTATTCCTGGCGCAATAGCATTTACTCTCAAATATGGTGCATAAGATAATGCTGACATTTTTGTTAATCCTGACATTGCTAACTTTGACAAAGTATAAGAATAATAATCTGGATTTAAGCCTTCAATTTTGGCATCAATTATATTTATGACCATGTTGTTTTTGTTTTTTACAATTTGGTTTTTGGTTATATTTTTGTAAAGTGCTTGGATAAGTATTGCAGGAGTAGAAAAATTAATTGACATATGTCGATTTAACTTTTCTACGGTAAAATCCTGGCCAGTATCGTATTCGAATAAACCAGCATTATTTACTAAACCCATCCACTCTTTTTCTTTTAAAAGTAAGTTTTCTGCTAAATTTTCAACATCCTTATAATTTGTGAAGTCTGCTTGATATAATTTTATGTTTTTTGAATAAAATGATAACTCATTTGCTGTTTCTTCTGCTTCAACTTTTGACTTATTATAATGTAAAATTAAATCCCAATCATTCATTACAAAAAACTTAGAAATATGCTTTCCTAATCTTTTTGATCCCGATGTAACCAATATAGATTTTCTTTTATTCATTTTAAGGACCCTCAATCAAATAATCTGGTATAATTCCAGTTTTTTTTATACAAGAAGCAATATTTTGATTTCTTAATAAACCATATTTTGTCATTAAAATTGATTTAATTCCAATTGAATTTGCACCCAAAATGTCAGTATGCAATGTATCTCCTACCATTCCAATTCTTGACATATTAATTGAAGATCCTGTCATAAACTGTACTTTTTCTAGAGCCATTTCAAAAATGGTCGAAAAAGGTTTACCAAACCATAATGGTAAATTTATACCTTCATTTATTAATTTTAATGTAAAATAACCTGGCTCAATACTAAAAAAATCCTTATGCGGAGCAACAATATCTGGATTGGAAACAAAAAATGGTCTCGGATTTGAGGTCAACGAATCTTTTAATAAATCTTGAAAATCTGAATCCCAATAACTTGAACCTAAAAAAATAAAAGTGTCCATTTCATCAAATTGTTCAATATCTTTAGATAAATCTATTGTGATACTATTTTTTATGTTTAGCTCTTCATCTTTATTACCTAGAATACCTATTTTAGATGGTTTAAGATGAGTAGATAAAAATCTTTCTGTTGCATCGCGACTTGATATAATTTCATCATAAGAAAATTCTAATCCAAGTTTATAAAATTGATTAATTTTTTTTTCTGAACAAAAAGTTGCACCATTTGTGAGAATAATTATGTATATCCCTTTATCTCTAGCAATATTTAGAGTCTCAATTATTTGTGGTAATAATTGATCTCCTATATTTATAACTCCAAACGCATCTAAGAATAAAACATCAAAATCATCTAAAATATCACTTAAGTTTCTTCTTACTTTTAAATCTTTAGAGTATTTTTGAGAATGAGGTAAAATTTTTTTAAAATTTTCATATAATGTTATGACCTGCTCAGTATTGATATTATTAATAGATGGAAAAATAAAATTTTTATTAAACTCTTCATGTTGAATTAAAAATTGTTGATTGTTATTTGTCATTATTTATTTATATTAAATTATCAATATTAATCTATTGGAAACTAATAAAATGACAATTAAATCTTGTTTTTCTCTAGTTGAAGAAGCAAAACAAAAAATCAAAAGTATTAATTTTAAAAATGCTATAAAATTACATAATGAAGGTGAAACAATTTTTATTGATCTAAGAGATATTCGAGAATTAGAAAAGAATGGGAAAATAAAAAATGCTAAACATGTACCAAGAGGAATGTTAGAGTTTTGGATTGACCCTAAAAGTCCTTATTATAGAAATTACTTCAATTCTAAAAATAAGTTTATATTTTATTGTGCCTCTGGCTGGCGATCTTCCTTATCTTCTAAAACAGCTTTGGAGATGGGTTTAAATAATGTTTTGAATCTAGAAAATGGTATTGATGACTGGATAAAACAAAATGGCCCAATAGAAAATATTACTATAAAAAAAAATTAGTTTGATTATTTTTTAAATATAATTAACATATAAGTGTCATTACCTCTTTGTGTGAGAGCGTTTTAAATAACCGCCGAAGGAGCAACTACCCTAGAAACTCTCAGGTAAAAGTATCATAAAGAGTTGACAATCTGGAGAGAGACATACTTTATGTCCACCGAAGGAGTAAGCTCATACAACGAGTTAATCTCTCAGGTACACATGACAGATTAGGGCTTAATTTGTCGTGGAGTTTTTATGAAAAAAATAGCAGTTATTGGTGCAGGCATAACAGGCATAACAACAGCATATCAGTTGATGAAAAAAGGTTACGATGTAACTGTTTTTGATAAACAAAAGTATGCAGCAATGGAGACTAGTTATGCTAATGGTGGACAACTATCCGCATGTAATGGTGAAGTTTGGACAAACTGGAAAACTATTTACCAAGGAATACAGTGGATTTTTAAAAAAGATGCTCCTCTTTCTATTAATTTGAAACCTTCCTTACATAAAATAGGATGGTTTTTAAATTTTTTATCAAATGTAAAAAATCATGAAAAAAATACAATTGCCACAGTAAAGATGGCAATTGAAAGTGGCAATCTTTTAAAAGAACTATTAAAAGATGAAAACATTAATTTTGACTTCAAAGAAAGGGGTATTTTACATCTTTGTAATACAGAAGAAAATTTCAACCATGGATTAAAAGTTAATAAATGGCTAACAAAAGCAGGTTTAAAAAGAGAACCACTTAACAACGAAGAAATTCAAAAAATTGAGCCTACAATTAATTTAAATGATTTTTTCGGTGGTTTTTTTACAAAAAGCGATATGTCTGGAGATATACATTTATTTTGCACTCAATTGGCTGAAATTTGTAAAAAAAACAATGTCAAATTTAATTATAATACATCTATAAATGATATAGTTTATAAACATAATTTAGTTGAATTAAAATTTAGCACTCAAAACACTAACAATACTGATACTTTTGATGCAACTGTAATTTGTGCAGGTGTATCAAGTAAATTTATAGCTTCTAAATTAGGAGATAACATTAATATATATCCTGTAAAGGGCTATTCCATAACGGTCGATCTTAATGATAAAATTAGCCAAAAACATGCGCCTGAAGTCTCACTACTGGATGATGGAGCTAAAATTGTGTCAAGTAGACTTGGTATAAATAGATTTAGAATAGCCGGTACAGCTGAATTTAATGGTTATAATAAAGATATAAGAGAAGACAGAATACTTCCATTGATTAAATGGAGTAACAAACTTTTTCCAAAAGTGTCAACTGAACACTATAGACCGTGGGCAGGGTTAAGACCTATGACCCCAAATATGATGCCTAAAATTGGTAAAGGCAAATTACCTGGAATATTTTATAACACTGGCCACGGACATTTAGGATGGACATTAAGTGCTTTTTCATCTTTATTAATTTCAGATATATTATTAAGAACTGACAATTTAAATTAGTTTTATATGTCTAAGTTTGAAACATTTAATGCATTCTCTTGAATAAAGTTTCTTCTAGGCTCTACTACCTCTCCCATTAGTGTTGAAAAGGTCTCCTCAGCATTAATTTCTTGTTCAATTTTGACTTGAACTAAGCTTCTAGAATTCGGATCAAGAGTTGTTTCCCACAATTGGTCTGGGTTCATCTCTCCTAGCCCTTTATATCTACTTATTTGAGCACCCTTTTTTCCTTTTTCTAAGATAAGATCTACTAAATGTAAGGAAGAATTAATTACCAATTTTTCGTTCTCGAAGACTAATTTTACGTTTTCTTGAAAAATTTTAGAGTGTTCAAACAGATTATTAATTTCTAAAACTTCGTGATAACTTAAATACTCAGATTTTAATTCAAACTTATCTGTTACACCACGATAAGTATTTTCAAATAATATCGATTTTTCAGAAGAATTTAAATTAATTTCCCAATATTTATTTTCAGGATTAAATCTATTTAAAAAATTTGATATTATATTAATTATTTCTTTATCTTCAAAAATGTTTTTGTTGAGTAATCCTAAATTTGATAAACTTGATATAATTTCTTCGCCACCAATCTTACGAGTCAATGACCTAATATACTTGTTAAGAATTATACATTTTTCAACAAAATTATTTAAATCTTTATCAATGATTGTCTCATTATTACCAATTATCAAAGAACAATTTTTTATTCCATTTTTAATTAAAAAATCATCTAAATGATTTTGATCTTTAAGATATATTTCTGATTTACTTAACTTAATTTTAAAAAGTGGTGGCTGAGCAATATATAAGTAGCCAGCATCCACTAAAGGTCTCATATGACGAAAAAAGAATGTTAGAAGTAAAGTTCTAATATGACTTCCATCAACATCAGCATCTGTCATTATGATTATTTTATGATAACGTGATTTCTCTAAATTTAACTCGGTATTTCCTACTCCAGCTCCTATAGCCGTAATTAGTGTGCCAATTTCAGTTGATGATAACATTTTATCAATTCTAGATCTTTCAACATTTAATATCTTTCCTCTAAGTGGCAATATTGCTTGATTTGATCTATCACGTCCTTGTTTTGCTGATCCACCAGCAGAGTCACCTTCAACTAAAAATATTTCAGCTTTTTCAGGATCTTTCTCCTGACAATCAGCAAGTTTTCCAGGCAAGCTTGCTATGTCTAGCACTCCTTTTCTTCTAGTTAATTCTCTAGCTTTTCTTGCTGCTTCTCTTGCGGAGGCGGCTTCATAAACTTTATTTATAATTTTTTTTGCATCTGCAGGATTTTCTTCAAACCATTGTGACAATGATTCATTTATACATTGTTCAACGATTGGTCTAACTTCACTGGAAACTAACTTATCCTTAGTTTGACTAGAAAATTTTGGATCAGGTAACTTTAATGAAATTATTGATGATAAACCTTCTCTACAATCATCTCCAGTCAATTGAATTTTTTCTTTTTTGGAAAACCCAAAGTTGTTTGAATAATTATTTATCACTCTTGTCAAAGCAGCTCTAAAACCTGCAAGATGTGTCCCACCGTCTTTTTGTGGAATGTTATTAGTAAAACATAAAGAAGTTTCATGAAAAACATCAGTCCACTCAAGGGCAACCTCCATCGAAATGTCTTCTTTTTGATGTGCTGTAATTATTGTTTCATGAAAACTATTTCGAGATTTATTAATATGTTTTATATATTGCCTCAAACCTCCTTCATAACTAAATTGAAGAGTTTTATTTTCAGAATTTCTTTCATCAATTAAGTTTATTGTTATTCCACTATTTAAAAATGCAAGCTCACGAAGCCTGTGTTCTAAAATCTTAAAATCAAAAGTAACAGTTGAAAAAATACTTGAACTTGGCTTAAAGATAATTTCTGTTCCAGTAACCTGAGATTCTCCAATAATTTTTAGAGGATTTTCAGCATTACCATTTATAAATTTAACAAAATACTTTTTACCGTTTCTGCTTATATTCAATAAAAGAAAATCTGATAAAGCATTAACTACAGATACACCAACACCATGTAACCCCCCTGACACTTTATAAGAGTTGTTGTCAAATTTTCCTCCAGCATGAAGTTGCGTCATGATTACTTCTGCTGCTGAAATGCCTTCTTCAGGATGTAAATCTACTGGTATGCCTCTACCATCATCTGAAATTTTAACGGATCCATCAGATAATAAAGTAACGTTTATATTTTTACAATAACCTGCAAGTGATTCATCGATTGAATTATCTAAAACTTCATAAACCATGTGATGTAATCCTGAACCATCATCTGTGTCTCCAATATACATTCCAGGTCTTTTTCTAACGGCATCTAAACCTCTTAAAACTTTAATAGATTCTGCATCATAATTTCTATCACTTTCACTTTTACTCGTTAAATCATTATGCATATTTCAACTCTCTTTTTTTAGAAAAATTTTTTTGTAATTTATTAACATCAATTAATTTATATGAAACCGGATAATCTTTAAAAGCTCTAGAGTTTGTGCACGTGAACCAACATTGTGAGTTGTGTTCAGATGTCTTTTCAAATAAAACTCTTTTATGAATATCATCAAGATGTTCTATAATATCATCTAGCAAAAGAATTGGTGTTTGTTTATATATAGACTCCATTAAATCACAATGTTTAAAAATTAAAGAAATTAACATTACTTTTTGTTCTCCAGTAGAACAATATTTGATTTCCTGTTTGCTTTCTCTTTTAAAAATCAATAATTCTGATTTATGAGGACCAATAAATGTACTTATACCATGGTTTCTATTTTTTCTTAAAATTTCTATCATTTTAGAATGATATTTTTCTTTACCTAAACTATCTAATAAGTCTTCTGCTTTTCCAGTAATTTCTATACATATATCAGGAAAAAAATCTTCATTTAAATCAGATTTAAAATAAATATTTTGCATTTCTGAAACAAATTTTCTTCTGCTTTCTATAATATTGATCGATAAATTGACGATGTCATTTTCAATGGTGTCAATCCAAATTTTATTACCATCATAATTATTAATTATTTTAAGCCTTTCTTTGATTAAAAATTCATATCTATATAGTAAACCTACATGTATTGGGTTAGATATGTTAATCAATCTATCAATAAATCTTCTCTTTTCTTGCATTCCATTATGAAAAACAAGAAGCATTTGTGGAGTGATCCACGAAATTTTTACTAATTTTGATAAGTCAGACTGTTTTGCAAATTCACCATTAATTTTTACTAATCTAGAATTATTATTTTTTTGAATTCCAGTACCTATTTCAAATGTTTTATCCATTACAAAAACACTTGCATGAACACCCCAAAAAAGATCTTCATAAAATTTTTCATCAAAATTATTAAAAATTAAATCTTTTGATTTCGCCTTTCTTATGCCTCTTCCTGAAGTTAAATAAGAAACAGCTTCTAAAATATTGGTCTTACCAACACCATTATGTCCAACTAAAATAATATTATCAGCAGATAAGTTTAATTCCAAATTTTTATAATTTCTAAAATAATTTGCTTTTATTTGTTTAATAAAAAGTTGTTTATTATTTACAAAATTAATATTTGAATTTACTTGGGTTTTTTTCATTAACTTATTAATTCTATACCCTCATTGGCATCAAAACAAAAATTGTACCCTCTTGTTGTTCATCTGTAATCAAAGCTGGAGAAGAAGAGTCAGATAATGAAAAATTAATTTTATCACCTTGAATTTGATTTGTAATATCAAGTAAATATTTAGAATTAAATCCTATTTCAAGCTTTTCTCCACCAAATTCAATTGTTAATTCTTCGATGGCATTACCTATTTCACTATTGTTCACTTTTAGAATTAATGCATTGTTATTTATTTCAAGTTTAACTGCCCTAGTTTTCTCTATAGATATAGTAGAAACTCTATCAACGGCATCTTTAAAATCTTTAGTTAAAACTTCTAATTTATTTTTATTTTCTTGTGGTATTACCCTTTGATAGTCAGGAAATGTACCATCAATCAATTTTGAAGTTAAAATACAATTATTTACGATAAACTTAATTTTATTGTTTGATACCTTTACTAATATATCTCCGTCAGTTTCTTCTAAAAGTTTTCTTAACTCGTTAACAGTTTTTCTAGGAATAATAATTGATGGAATTCCATTAGCGCCTTCTGGAAGCTTAAGTTTAACTTGAGCTAGTCTATGTCCATCTGTAGCTACTCCTTTTAAAAAATTTTTATTTTCCTCATCTTGGTGAACGTAGATGCCATTCAAATAATATCTTGTTTCTTCTAAAGAAATTGCAAACTTAGTATTATCAATCAAATTTTTCATATCTTCAGAACTAATTGAAAATTCTTTTCCGTCAGATATATCTGACATAACAGGGAAATCATCAAAAGGTAAAGTGGGTAGAGTAAATTTTGATTTACCACATTCTAATATTAAATTATTATCACTTACATACATTAAAATTTCAGAACCATCAGGAAATTTTTTAACAATATCGTGTAAAGTATGTGCTGGTACTGTAATTTTTCCATCTGATATTATATTTGCAGAAATTTTCTCTTTAATATCTATTTCCATATCTGTAGCTATGAAGTTAATTTCTTTGCCAAAAGCTTCAATTACCAGATTTGACAAAATCGCAATTGCATTTTTTCTTTCAACAACTGAGTTAATATGACTTAAGGGTTTAATTAAATCTGTTTTTACAATTGCAAACTTCATTTTATTTTCCATATGTTGATCATGTTCATTTTAATAATTATAATTTCTAATTTTGCACAAAATATAGCATCAATTTTATGAATCAGCAAATTTTTACGTATATATAGTATATATAATTAATCTTCTTTTAAGCTTGAGATTATATTGTCTAAATCCTGTTTAACTTTTCTATCAGTTTCACTTAAAACTTTAATTTTATTTACACCATGTATAACTGTAGCATGATCTTTCCCACCAAAAAGTTTGCCTATTTCAGGATAAGAAGAATCTGTCAATTGTTTAGATAAAAACATTGCAATCTGCCTTGGTTTTGAAATATATCTAGATCTATTCTTAGAACAAAGTTCATGAAATTGAAGATTATAATATTTTGAAACTTCAAGTTGAATATCTTTTACAGTTATCTTTTTATGATTTTTATTTATATAATCGGTAAGTATAGTTTGTGTGTTTTTTAAATTTAATTCGGTCTTTGTTATATCAGAATATAACATTATTTTATTTAAAGCCCCTTCTAATTCTCTTACACTACTAAAAATATTTTCAGCTAAAAAAGTAATTACCTCTCTTTCTAAATTTACATTTTTAGTAATAACTTTATTTCTAATTATTTTTTTTCTTAATTCCAGTGTAGTTGGCAAAATATCTACAACAAGACCTCCAGATAATCTAGATCTAATTTTATAATCAAGATTTTTAATATTAGAAGGAGATTTATCAGCTGTAATTATAACTTGTTTTTTATTATCAATAAGATCATTCAATAAATGAAAAAACTCTTCTTGAGTAGATTTTTTACCACTAATAAATTGTAAATCGTCTATCATTAAAACATCAATAGATCGAAATTGATCTTTAAAACGTATCGTTTCATTCATCTTTATTGACTTGATAAATTGATACATAAATCTTTCAGCTGAAATGTATATGAATTTTTTATTATCATTTTTTTTCATATTCCATGCAATTGCATTAAGCAAATGAGTTTTTCCGATTCCTACGTTTCCATAAATAATGAAGGGGTTATAGTCTACATTAAATTCTTTACCAACTCTTTGAGCTGAAAAATAAGCAAGTTCATTTGATTGATCTACAATGAATTTTTCAAATGTATAATCTTTATTTAGAATCTTAGACGTATTATCTGTGAATGATATTGATGACAAAGTTTGATTTTCATCTACAGACTTTTGTTGTATTGTTTTGTAAATAAGCTTCTTATCTTTTTGAACTGTAAATCTAATCTTGTTCAAACCTATAAAAACTCTTTTTGCCCTGAAAAAAATTTGATCGTAATATTGATTGTCAATTCTATTTTTTACTAACTCTGAAGGTGTCTCAATTATTAAAATAAAATTTTTATACTCCACAAAAATTAGAGGCTTAACCCATGAATTCCATATGATACTTTTAAAATCATCTTTAAGATCTTGTTGAACAATTGACCAGGGTGTGTCATCAATTTTTGAATTTTCAATTATTTTATTTGACATTTTAAAACCTAAAAAAATATTAAATCTTATTTATTCATTAAAGCAATTTATATGATTTAAAAAAAAAAAAAAAATTATTGATTTTCATTTTTTATAAATTTGTATAATGAAAACAATAGTTTATGGTTTTAAAAATATTTAAAAAAATTATTAATTTACAAATAATTTAGTTTATACATTTTTATTTTATTAATTAATTTTTGTAAATTGTATTAAGATGTATACATACATTGTTGATTTCATTACGATTCTTAATGAGTGCTAATAAGAATAATTAAATGGCACTTATCTATCAAATATTAATATTTTATGAACTTGATTTCAAATTATAGAGATAACTCACTATTAAATTAGCGAATCGTTTATATGTGTATAAAACACAATAATTAAATATTATTAAAGTGATTTTATTTTATTTGATAATCTTGACAATTTTCTAGATATGGTGTTTCTTTTAAACACACCTTTAGTCACAGATCTGTGCATTTCGGGTTGTGCTTCAACAAAAGCTAATTGAGCATTTTTTTTATCTTTTTTCTCAATTAGACTTTCAACTTTTTTAATAAATGTTCTAACTCTAGTTTTTCTAATCTTATTAATTAATTGAAATTTGTCATTTCTTCTTATTCTTTTTTTTGCAGATTTGTGATTTGCCATATATTACCTCTGACACAGAGCTACATTTTAACTTTTAAAATGTCAAGTCAAAAGTTTTCAACTATTATTTTAATTTTCAAAATATTATCGTCAAAATTCTGTATTTTAAAAATCTTTTTTTTAAATCTTTTATTTTTTAATTCCCAAACATTTTCAGTTTCATTTTTTTTCCATTTCTTTCCTTCAAAAAAATTACTATAAAATAAAAAGATTTGTTTCTTAGATATATTTTTTGTATCGAAAGATATAGAAATAATTTTTCCATTAGAAGAGTCAAATTCTACCACATCTCTTTTATTTTCAATTAAACTAGATAAAATAGGAATATTTTCTATCCAATTTTGAATTTTAAAGTTATCAATGTTATCTGCAGATTGACTTGTAGAGTAAAATGATAAATTAAAACATAACAAAAAAAAGCTAAATTTATTTATTAGTTTTTTTGACATTCTGGACATATGTATGTTGCTCTTTTATTAATATTTAACTTAAAAATAATACTATTACAATTATAGCATTTTAATTTTTCTCTACCATAAACTTTTAGTTTCTGTTTAAAATATCCAACTTTTCCGTTTGGTTGTTTATAATCTTTTATCGTTGTTCCTCCATTTGAAACAGCTTTTGAAAGAATAATATTAATATTATGTAATAGTGAATTAATTTCATCTTTACATAAATTGTTAACTTTTTTTAAAGGATGAATTTTTGAATAAAACAAAATTTCAGATGCATAAATATTACCTATTCCACATATAATTTTTTGATCTAAAAGAGCATTTTTAATAATTATAGTCTTTTTTGAAAAAATTTTTTTCAAAAAATCATATTTTATACTTTTGCTTAAACCATCTATACCAAGATTTTTAATTAGAAAATGTTTCTTTATATTGGATGTATAGTGAAAATCTATATAACCAAATTTTCTTTGATCATTAAATATTAAACACTTTTTCTCACCGGTTATACTCTCAAAATTTATAATAATATGATCATGTTTTACTTTTTTGAAGTTTGCCTTATTAATACTTAAATACCCACTCATACCAAGATGTAAAATTAAAGTATTTTTGTTTGAGGTATTTATCAAAATATACTTTCCAATACGATCGATTTTCGAAATTATAGTATTATTGAAAAAAGATTTTATATCAGGACGTATTTCCCATCTTAATTTAGATACACTAGAATGAATATTTAAAATTTTTGCATTTAACAAAAATTGCTCTATGTATCTCTTAGATGTTTCAACCTCTGGTAATTCAGGCATTTTTGTTTATAGTCTAATAATGAAAAAAAGTTTAGAAAAAATTGATTTTGGTTTTAAGAAAGTTAACATAAATAAGAAAGAAAAGTTAGTAAATAATATTTTTGATTCTGTATCTTCCAAATACGATCTAATGAATGATTTATCTAGTTTGGGTTTTCATAGATTATGGAAACAAGAATTAATTAATTGGATTGCACCACAATATAATCAAACTTTACTAGACATTGCAGGTGGAACTGGAGATATAGCAAAGCTTTTTATAAAGTCTGGTGGAAATTTAGCAGACATTATTGATATTAATTACAACATGTTAATTAATGGTATATCAAACGATAATAGAATACGCTACATTGTTGGGAATTGTGAAAAACTTCCAATTAAAAATAATGTATACGATAGAATAACAATAGCTTTTGGATTAAGAAATATAACTGACAGACAATTAGCACTTGATGAGATATATAGAGTGTTAAAACCAGGTGGTAGGTTTATTTGTCTAGAATTCAGTATGGTTAATGATACTATACTAAAAAAATTTTATGATTTATGGTCATTCAAAGTTATTCCAAAATTAGGGAAAATTATTACAAATAATGAAGATGCATATAAATATTTAATTGAATCTATAAGAATGTTTCCTGATCAAGATCAATTATCATCAATGTTTATTAAATCCAAATTTGAGAGAGTTAAATATAAAAATTTATCAAAAGGTATAGCTTCTCTTCATTCTGGGTGGAAATTTTAATGAGACATATTAAAGTTATTGTTCCAAAATTTCATGAATATCCACTAATTATTTCAAGATGTTTTTATGTAATTTATATTCTGATTCGAAACGGTTTTTTAACAGAAATCCAAAGATTAAATGTAATCAATAAAAAATATCAAAAGGTAATTAATACTTTAAAATTTATTTTTGAAAAAAAAAAAATCGATAGTGAATTTCTTAATAATTTGGGAGAAATTGGGCCTGGCTTTGTAAAGCTCGGACAAACTTTATCAACTAGACCAGATATATTTGGTTTAAATATAACTAATAGACTAATATTATTACAAGATAAACTTCCTCCTTTTTCAGATGTTATTGCAATTAAGATTATAGAAGAAGAAACAAATAAAAAAATTGATGAAATTTTTAACTTTTTTGAAAAAAAACCTATAGCTGCCGCTTCTGTAGCTCAAGTCCATAGAGCTATTCTTAAAAATGGTAGCGAAGTAGCAATAAAAGTTTTAAGGCCAAATATTGAGCAAACACTCTTTAGAGATTTTAAATTTTTTTACGGAATTTGTAATATGTTAGAATTTTTTTCAGCTAACTGTAAAAGATTAAGTCTTAAAGAGATTATAGCTACATTTGCTCATAGTTCGCTCGACGAAATAGACCTTAGGTTAGAAGCATCTAACTCAGAACAACTTAGTGAAAATTTTAATGATTATGAGTTATTTGATACACCTAAAATTTATTGGGAATATACAACAAAAAAATTATTAACTAGTGAATTTATTAACGGGGTAAGAATAGACGAAATTAATAATTTGAAAACAAATATAGATGTAAAAAATTTAACAACTGTTGCGTCTGAAATTTTCTTCTATCAAACATTTAGAGATGGTTTTTTTCATGGTGATTTACATCCTGGGAATATTTTTATTAACAAATCAGGAAAAATTATAGCTATTGATTTTGGTATAATGGGTTATCTAAGTTTAAACGATAGAAAATTTCTAGCAAAACTTTTTAATTTTCTTTTAAATAAAGAATTTTTTAAAATTGTAAAACTTCATCAGGAAAATGGAATGCTGGATAAAGATACAGATTTATATAAATTAACGCAGGAAATTAGAATCTTAGCCACGCCTATTCTAAATAAACCAATTGGTGATATTTCAATGGGCCATTTATTTGGTGAAATACTTGCATTATCAAGAAAATTTAATATTAAGATTCAAGCAAAGTTTTGCCTACTACAAAAATCCATGATAATGGCAGAAGGCATTGCTAGACAAATTAATCCAAAAGCAAATATTTGGCAAACTACAGAACCATTAATGGAAGAATGGATTAACAATAATATGAAATATGATTTCTTACTTGAAAAAATTAACGATAAAGGTTCTCTTTCAAAAGAATTATTTGAAATATTTCAAAAAATTGATAAAATATTGAAAAAAATTTTTAGTTTTTAATGCATTATGAATAATTTCATGAATATATCTGAATTAATTTTTAAACTTGGTGGTACTGGCTCAGTTTCAAAATTACTTAATACCAATCCATCAACAGTATCGAATTGGAAAAAAAATAATAAAGTTCCTAAGTCTTATATGAATGAATTAGATATATTACTTAAAGAAAAAAATTTAGTTACTAACACTAAATACGAAGATGACAAAAGCATAACCCCAATCAAAAAAATCTCAAAATTTAGTATACTGGTTATAATATCAGGAGGTGTGTCCTGTTACAAAATTCTAGAACTAATAAGATTATATTATAAAAATGATTTTGATATTGAAGTTGTGTTAACAAAATCAGCTCAAGAATTTATTACTCCTTTAGTAGTGACAAGCTTAATCAATAAAAAATGTTTTACAGAATTGTTTTCTTCTGAAGAAAATGAGAACATGAACCATATAAATTTAGCTAGAAATAAAGATTTAATTTTAGTTGCACCATGCACAGCTAATTTTATTGCTAAAATGACTCATGGAATAGCAGATGATTTAGCATTAAATATTATTTTAGCTTCTAATAGTAAAATACTCATAGCCCCCTCAATGAACCCTTACATGTGGGAAAATAAAGCTACTCAGGATAATTTAGAAACTTTAAAACAAAGAGGCATTCTTTTAATTAATCCAAATTCAGGTGTAATGGCATGTGGCGAGAATGGTACAGGCAGACTACCAGAAATAAATGAAATATTTTCATTTACAACTAACTATCTTTTGAAAAAAGAGGTGAAGAAGTGTATTGGGTCTCAAAACCAATTAAAAATACTAATAACTGCAGGTCCAACTCAAGAAAAAATTGATCCCATAAGATATGTATCTAACAACTCTTCAGGAAAACAAGGTTATGCATTAGCTGAAGAATTTTTAAAACTTGGGACGCATGTAACTCTAATTAGCGGGCCAACAAATATTAATAAACCAAAAGTAAATAAGTTTATAGAAGTTTTATCTGCAGAAAACATGCTTTCAGAAGTGGAAAACAATATTGATTGTGATATTTTTATTAGTTGTGCAGCAGTTTCTGACTGGAAGTTAGTTCCTTATACCTCGAAAAATAAAAAACTGTCTAACGATAATAAACTTAAAAAAAATAAAGATATTTTTTTTAAATTAAAACCCAATCCTGATATAATTAAATTTGTAAGCAAAAATAAAAAAAGACCAACATTGGTTATTGGATTTGCTGCAGAGACAAAAAACTTAATTCAGAATGCAACAAAAAAACTTAAAGAAAAACAATTAGATATGATTATAGCTAATTTGATAGAAAAAGAAAATGCCATTTTTGGAAAAGAATTCAACAAAATATTGATAATAGATAAGCAATTTAACATCCACGAATCAGAAAAATTAACAAAAAACAAAATTGCAAATTTAATAATTTCCAAAGCTTTAAAATTGTACGAAGAGATATATGCTAAAAATTGTAATAGAAAAAGTGTCACGATCTGAAAATTTTCAGGTTCCAAAATATCAATCAGAAAATTCATCAGGTTTAGATATAGTTGCAGATATAAAAGATCCAATTAATTTAAACCGAAATGAAATTTTTTTAGTACCCACTGGAATTAAATTAAAAATACCTAGAGGCTATGAAGGTCAAGTGAGACCAAGGTCTGGCTTGGCTTTAAATCATGGGATAACTGTATTAAACTCCCCAGGTACAATTGATTCAGATTATAGAGGTGAAGTCAAAGTAATTTTAATAAATCACTCCTCAAAAACATTTACAATAAAACCGAACATGAGAATTGGTCAAATTGTTTTTTCTCCTATAGTTAAAATTCAGCTACAATTGGGAGACGTAAATTTTTTTGAAACTGAAAGATCTTCTAAAGGATTTGGTTCAACGGGATTTGAGTAAATAATAATGTTAAAGGAAAGTGATTTAGAGAGATATGCAAGTCAGTTGATAATGCCTGAGATAGAAGAAGAAGGGCAATCAATACTTTTAAAAAGTAAAGTTTTAATAATCGGGGCCGGAGGCTTAGGTAACCCTACAGCTATTTTTTGTTCTGCTGCTGGTATTGGAAATATTGACATATGTGATCATGATAATATTGAATTATCTAATTTAAATAGACAAATAGCTTTCACTGTTAATAATTTAGGCCTTTCAAAATCCATTAAATTAAGAGATTACTGTTTAAATTTGAATCCAAATTTAAAAATTAACTCTATCGTTAATAGTTTTGATAATAAATTTCCTATAAACAATTATGACATTATTCTTGATTGCTCAGACAATATTAAAACGAAATATACTGCTAATACATTAGCTCATAAATATAATAAAACTTTAATAACGGCTTCAGCAACTCAGTTTGAAGGACAGTTAGCAGTATTTAAAAGTGGCAAGTTTAAAAATTTACCATGCTATGAATGTATTTTTCCACAAGATCAACATCAACAGACTAATTTGAATTGTAGAGAAATAGGAATAATTGGCCCTGTTACGAATTTAATTTCAAGTCTTCAAGTAACAGAAACCATTAGAGAACTATTTATTGGTAAATCTTTTAAAAAAGATCAATCATTTACAAAAAATACTTTAGCTGGGAACTTATTGTTATATGACTGTATTAAACAAGAAATTACTAAAATTAAAATAAAAAAAAGTTTAAATTGTAATATTTGTAAATGAACTTTTATTTAAAACTCTTTTTTCTAATACTATTTAGTAGTTGTTTTTATCCAAAAATTGTTTTAGCAGAAAAAATTCCTAAACTAGTATCAACTAAAACTTCAAAAGCTAATCTAAGATATGGGCCTGGAAAAAATTACCCTGTAAAATTAGTTTTTATAAAAAAAAAAATACCATTACTTATTATAGACCAATTTGATCATTGGAGAAAAGTTTTAACCACTAAAAATATGACTGGATGGATCCATAAATCACAATTAACTATGAAACATAGAAGTATAATATTAAAACCAGATTACTTAAGAGAAAAACCTGAGTTATCATCTAAAAAAGTTGCTTTTTTAAATGATTATGTAAATGTTTCAGTTCTTAAATGTAAAGTTTATTGGTGTAAAATAACTTTAAAAAGTAGAAAATTTTCAGGATGGTATATAAAAAAGTATCTATGGGGCTCAAATTATATTATAATTAACTAAATAAAATAGTTACTATGAAGGAATAATTTTGTCGTTACTTAAAAGTAAATTCAATTACGAGGAATTAATTGCATGCGCAAAAGGAAAACTTGCTGGAATTGATTTTCCTAGGTTGCCACTGCCACCTATGCTTATGTTTGACAAGATAGTTAATATATCAGAAGAAGGCGGAAATTATAATAAAGGTTTAGCTCATGCTGAATATAATATCACTCCTGATAAATGGTTTTTTGAATGTCATTTTGAAAATGATCCAGTTATGCCAGGTTGTCTGGGCATGGATGGGTTGTGGCAATTGCTTGGGTTTTGTCTTGGCATTATGGGTGGTAGAGGAAAAGGTAGAGCATTGTCTGTAGGTAATGTAAAATTTTCTGGTCAAATTTTGCCCATAGCTAAAAAAGTTGAATATATATTAGATTTTAAAAAAATAATTAATAGAAAACTTATGCTTGGCATAGCAGATGGAAAAGTTCTATGTGATAATCAAATAGTTTTTGAAGCCTTTGATATAAGGGTTGGTCTTTTTCAAGATGAAAAAACATAATTAGGTATATAAATGTTTGAACAAAGAAGAGTAGTTGTTACCGGCATTGGAGTAGTTAGTCCAATTGGCAATAATCAAAAAGAAGTCAAAGACTCTTTATTCTATAATAAGTCTGGAATTAGCTTTAGCAAAGACTATTATGATCTTGGTTTTAGAAGTCATATTCATGGAGATATTAATATAAATTTTGAGGACTTTCTAGAAAAAAAAGACCTCCGATTTATGGGTAATGGTGCTGCTTATACAGCAATTGCCATGAAAGAAGCAATTCAAGATGCAAATCTCAATGATGAATTAATATCAAATCCTTTAACTGGTTTAATTGCAGGTGCAGGTGGACCAAGTACAATTAACTTATTAAAATCTTTTGATATAACAAGAGATAAAGGCCCAAAAAGAGTCGGTCCATTTATGGTTCCAAAGTGTATGAGTTCAAGTATTTCTGCTTGTCTTTCAACAATGTTTAAAATAAAAGGTCTTAATTATTCAATAACTTCTGCATGTTCGACATCTGCACACTGCATTGGCGTTGGAGTAGATAATATAAGATATGGTAATCAAAATATTGTTTTTGCAGGTGGAGGAGAAGAACTAGATTGGACTTTATCTGTACTATTTGATTCAATGGGAGCATTATCTAGCAAATATAATGACACTCCTCAAAAAGCATCCAGGCCATATGATGCTGATAGAGATGGTTTTGTTATTGCGGGTGGTGGTGGAATTGTAGTACTTGAAGAATATGAACATGCAAAAAAAAGGGGTGCTAAAATTTATGGAGAAGTATTAGGTCACTTCGCAAACTCAGACGGACACGATATGGTAGCACCTAGCGGAGAAGGTGCTGTTAGATGTATGACAAATGCATTAAAAAATACTGACTTAAGAATTGATTATATCAATGCTCACGGTACAAGCACACCTGTTGGAGATATTCAAGAGATAGAAGCAATAAAAAAAGTTTTTTCAAATAAAGGTTATTTACCTAAGATAACAAGTACAAAGTCATTAACAGGTCATTCATTAGGGGCTACCGGTGTTCATGAGGCTATATATACTCTCATAATGATGAATGATAATTTTATATCTGGTTCCTCTAATATAGAAAAACCTGATCCTGTAATTGAAAATATTGATGTCCCTAGAGAAACTATTGAAAATATAAATATTAATACAGCATTGTCTAATTCATTTGGTTTTGGAGGTACAAATGCAACTTTGATATTTTCAAAGGTTTCAGAAAATTAATATATGAACTTAATGGAAGGAAAGACTGGATTAATAATGGGTGTTGCTAATGAAAGGTCCATTGCATGGGGAATAGCAAATCAACTTTTTTTAAATAAAGCAAATATTATTTTAACCTACCAAAATGATAGTTTAAAGAAAAGAATTGATCCCTTGTCAGATAAAATAAAATGCAAAAATTTATATAAATGCGATGTTTCATTAGACCCTGAAGAAGAATACTCTATTGAAAATTTAATTAAAAATATAAATAAAGATGTTGGAAATTTAGATTTCGTTGTCCATGCCTTGGCATATTCTAATAAAGAGGAACTCAAAGGGAAATATGTAGATACTTCAAGGCAAAATTTTTTAAGTACACTTGATATCTCCACATACAGTTTTACTAGAATTTCAAAGTCCGCTTCAAAAATTATGAATAATGGAGGGTCTTTATTAACGCTCACTTATGTAGGGTCCAACAAAACTACCCCAAATTATAACGTTATGGGTGTGGCAAAAGCTGCACTGGAAACATCGGTTAAATATCTATCCGTAGATTTAGGAAAAAATAATATAAGAGTCAATGCAATTTCTGCTGGGCCTATGAAAACAATTGCTGGCGCAGCAATATCTGGGGCAAGACACGTTTACAGATATTCCGAAAAAATTTCTCCTTTACAAAAAAATCCAGATCTTGAACAAGTTGGAAATGCTGCTTTGTATCTTTTGTCAGACATATCGAGTGGAGTTACTGGGCTAACTCATTATGTAGATGGAGGTTTAAAAGTTGTAGGAATTCCTAATCAGGATATGGTCAATATTTAATTATTTATTTTTCCAATTAGGTTTTCTTTTTTCTGAAAATGCTTCCATCCCTTCTTTATGATCTTCCAATGAAAAAGTTGACATAAAAATAGCTCTCTCTGCTCTTAGACCTTCATTTAAAGTTGTTTCATAGCTTACATTTACGGTTTCTTTAGCTAGTCTTGCTAACGCCGTGGACTTGCTTGCTACTTTATGTGCAACTTTTAAAACTTCTTCCTTGAAGTTTTCTTTACTAAATACTTTAGCTACTAAACCACATTTTTCAGCTTCGTTCGCATCTATCATATCTCCAGTTAAGATAGCATACATAGCTTTTGATTTGCCTATGAACCTTGGCATTCTTTGACTTCCACCAGCTCCTGGTATTGCGCCTACATTGATTTCTGGTTGTCCAAACTTTGCATCATCTGAGGCTAATATAAAATCACATGCCATTGCAAGCTCACAACCTCCACCCAAAGCAAATCCTTGAACAGCAGCTATTAATGGTTTTTGAATATATGAAAAATAAGACCAATTTTTTTCAATATATTTAGTTTTAGAAATTTCGGCAAATGATAGCGGTAACATTTCTTTTAAATCTGCGCCTGCTGCGAAAGCTTTATTAGAACCTGTCAAAACAATACAATTTATATCTTCGTCTTCATCTAACTTTTTACATGAAAGATAAATAGCCTCTACAAAACCTGCAGAAAGAGGATTCAAAGAATTTTCATTATTTAGGGTAACTAACCCAACTTTGTCAATTTTTTCTGATTTTACCCAATTAAACTTTACTTCATAATTTTTTTTCATTGCAAACTCTCACCCGTTTCTTGATCCACTCTTTTCATTGATAATTTTACTTTTCCTCTATCATCAAACCCAATTACCATAACTTTAACTTCATCGCCTTCTTTACATACATCGGTTGTTTTATTTGTTCTCTGCTCTTGCAGTTCGGAAATATGAACTAATCCATCTTTTGAACCCAAAAAATTAACAAAAGCTCCAAAATCAACTGTCTTAACTACTTTTCCATTATATATTACACCTTTTTCGGGTTCTACTATTATATCATTAATTCTTTCCAATGCAATTGCCAGACTTTCATCATTTGGCGATGCTATTTTCAATACCCCGTTATCATCAATATCAATCTTTGAAGAAGAGGATTCGCATATGTCCTTAATAACTTTTCCAGATGGTCCAATAATCTCTTTAATTTTATCAACTTTAATTTTAAGAATCTTTATTTTAGGTGCATTTTCTGCCAATGTTGTTCTCGGTTTTGAAATTGCTTTTTTCATCTCTTTAAGAATATGTTTTCTTCCATCTAAAGCCTGATCAAGCGCAACTTTCATTATTTTACTAGTTATAGATGTGATTTTAATATCCATCTGTAAGCTTGTGATACCTTCATCTGTTCCGGCAACTTTAAAGTCCATATCACCTAAATGGTCTTCATCTCCTAAAATATCTGAAAGTACTACAAAATCTTTATCTTCCTTGATTAAACCCATGGCTATTCCGGCTACTGGTTTTTTTAATGGAACACCGGCATCCATTAATGCCAACGAAGTACCACAAACTGTAGCCATAGAAGAAGATCCATTTGACTCAGTAATGTCAGAAACTACTCTCATTGTATATGGGAATTCTTCTGTTGAGGGTAGTAAGGGATTGATTGCTCTCCAAGCGAGTTTACCATGCCCAATTTCTCTTCTTCCAGGAGAACCGGTTCTTCCAACCTCACCTACAGAAAAAGGAGGGAAGTTATAATGTAACATAAATTGTTCTTTATGATCTCCATCTAGTCCATCAATTATTTGAGCGTCCTGTGAAGAACCTAGAGTTGTAACAACAAGTGCTTGAGTTTCTCCTCTGGTAAATAAAGACGATCCGTGTGTTCTTGGAAGTGTGCCAACTTCAGCAATAATCTTTCTAACAGTTTTATTATCTCTTCCATCAATTCTTTTTTTTGTTTTTAAAATAGAAGTTCTTACAACATCGGCTTCTACTTTTTTAAAAACATCGGAAAGTAAGTTTAGGTTTATTTCATCGCCATAATCTTGTTTTATTTTTTCTTTAATATTATCTAATTCATCATACCTTGACGATTTTTCTTGAATTTTATAAGCTTTTTCAATTTCTTTTTTAAACCCCTTAACTAATTTAAGATAATCTTTTTCTTCTGGGATATCTTCATCAATTGATATTGGTTCTTTTGCAGCAACTTCAGCTAATTCGATAATACCTTTAATCACATTCTTTAATTCTTTGTGTCCAAAATCAACAGCACCAAGCATAATTTTTTCATTTAATTCACTTGCCTCTGATTCAACCATTAATACGCCATCATTAGTTCCAGCAACTACTAAATCAAGTAAACCTTTATTTTCCATATTAATCTTTGGATTTAATATATAATTTTTCCCATCCCAACCAACTCTGCATGCTCCAATAGGTCCCATAAATGGCAGACCAGATAAGGTTAATGCCGCAGATGCTGCAATAATTGCTACTATATCAGGGTCATTTTTAAAATCATACTCAAGTACTGTTACAATAATTTGTGTTTCACGTTTGAAATTTTTGTGAAATAGTGGTCTTATTGGTCTATCAATTAACCTTGAAGTTAATGTTTCCTTTTCGGATGGACGACCCTCTCTCTTAAAAAAACCTCCTGGTATCTTACCTGCTGAAAAAGCTTTTTCTTGATAATTAACTGTGAGAGGAAAAAAATCAGCATCAGAATTTTTTTTTGCAGCCGTTGCTGTACATAAAACTGTTGTACCTCCGTAAGTTACAACCACAGCACCATCAGCTTGCCTTGCAACTTTTCCAGTTTCAAAAGTTAATTTTTCTCCACCAAATTTTACTTCTTTTCGATAAACTTCAAACATATCTTTACCTATTTTTAGATTTAATTAGATTATTTTATTGGATTGAATAAATTACTACCTTCTTAATCCAAGTGATTTAATTAAATCACTATATCTAGTTTCACTTTTGCTTTTTATATAAGAAAGTAGATTTCTTCTTTTACCAACCATACTTAATAATCCTCGTCTAGATATGAAATCTTTATGATGCTCTTTTAAATGCTCTGTAAGTGATTTAATTTTTTCAGATAGAATAGCAACTTGAACATCAGCTGATCCTGTATCCTTTTCATTTATTTTAAATTCTTTTATTAATTTTGATTTTTTTTCTTTTGTGATCGACATACTTTCCTCTTTTACAAATTAAAAACTCTAGTTGGTTTAATAAAATTATTCTCTATTTTAAAAAAACATATAAGTCTATTCTCATTTTTACATATCATCAAACTATCATTACTTTTAAACAATAAAGATTTTTTGATCTTATCATCTTCATTTAATTCATCTAAACAAATCTTCTTCCCATTTCTTATGGCAATCTCTTGCTTTTTTGTAAGATTTATAAAAGGTAAACTTTCTAAAACTTTCTCAATAGGCAAAATGTTTTTTAAAATTGCTGAACTATGTATTAATTTTTCTGATAAATCCAGTAAAATCGAACATTTAGTTGAAAAATTTCCAATATGCGTTCGTCTTAATTGATATAAATGACCAAAACAATTCATCACCGCACCTAAATCTCTTCCTAATGCTCTAATATAAGTGCCTTTTGAACAAACGCATACAAAAGAACAATGATCCTTATCGATATATTCATTAATTTTAAAAGTTTCAACAAAAACAGTTCTTGCATTCAATAAAAAGTCTTCATTATTTCTAGCTAACATGTAAGCTCTTTTACCATTCACTTTTATGGCAGAAAAATTTGGTGGTATTTGTTTAATTTCACCTATAAATTTTTTTATATTTTTATTTATATCCTGTATATTGGGCCTAATACTACTACTTGAAATTATAGAACCCATTTTATCGTCGGTAGATGTTTTTTCTCCCCATTTTATAATAAACTTATAGCGTTTTTTAAATTTTTGAATTGCTGCAATACTCTTAGTCGCCTCTCCTATTGCTATAGGCAATAAACCTGAAGCCATTGGATCTAAAGTTCCAGCATGACCAACTTTTTTTATGGAAAGAGAATTTGAGATTAAATCAACTACTTTTCTTGAAGATATTCCTTCAGGTTTATCAACAAACAGCCAACCATTAATTTTCATTACTTACCTGTTTATGATTTCTAGTATATTATTAATCTTGTGTGAATATTCAAAAGAATTATCTATAAAGAATTTTAATTTTGGAGTAAATTTTGAAGTCAAATTTAATGCTATTTGTTTTTGTATCAATTTAGACTTTTTATTTAATTCGTCAATAAACAACTTATTTTTATCAACAGAATTAATTATCACAAATATTTTTGCATTTTTTAAATCAGCACTTAATACAACATCCACAATAGTCAAATTCTTACTATCAAAATTCTCGAAGATAAAATCTTCTTTAATAAAAAAGTTCGAAACTAAGAATCTTATTTGTTGTGCAACTTTTAATTGTCTATTAGAAGGTTGTTTTTTTTCATTCATAGATTAATTATAATGTTTTTTTTATTTCTTTTACTTCAAAACATTCCATAATATCACCAACCTTAATCTCATTATAATTTTCTAAACCCATTCCACACTCAAGTCCAAATTTAACCTCTTTGACTTCATCTTTAAATCTTTGCAATGTTTTAAGTTTTCCTTCATGAACAACTACGTTTTCTCTTAAAAGCCTAAAACTACAACCTCTTTTAATAATTCCTTCTGTTACGGAACAACCAGCAATTTTTCCGTGATTAGTAATGTTAAAAACTTGTTTAATCTCAGCATAACCAATAAATTCCTCTTGAAGATCAGGGTCTAACATTCCTGCAAGACCATTTTTAGCGTCCTCTATAAGTTCATAAATTATTGAGTGGTATCTAATTTCAACCAGATCTCTTTTAGCAATCTCCCTAGCTTTAGGAATTGCTCTTACATTAAAACCAAAAACGAGAGCTGAAGATGCAACGGCTAAAGAGATATCAGATTCATTAATTGGACCAACAGAACCAGATAAAATTTTAACTTTGATTTTTTCGTCGCCTAATTTTGATAATGCCACTTTAATAGCTTCTAAAGATCCATGAACATCAGTTTTAATAACAACAGGTAATTCCGTAATATCACCTAACTGAATATTCGCTAACATTTGTTCAACTGACCCTCTGGATGAAAGTGCTGCTTCTTTTTCTTTAAGTTTTCTAGATCTATATTCCGCAACCTCTCTTGCTTTAGATTCACTATCAACTACATTAGCTGTGTCACCAGCCATTGGAGCTCCTGACAGTCCTAAAACTTCAATAGGAGTTGAAGGCATTGCTTCACTAACCCTATCACCTAAATCATTTATTAACGCTCTGACTTTTCCATTTTCATTCCCAACAACAATAATATCACCTACTCTAATTGTTCCTGAATTCACAAGTAAAGTAATTACTGAACCTTTACCTTTTTCTATTTTTGACTCAATAACAGTTCCGGTTGCTGGACAATCTGGATCACTTTTTAATTCTAGGATTTCTGCTTGTAATTCAATAGCTTCAATTAAATGATCAAGTCCAGTTTTCTTCAAAGCTGAGACATTTATACATTGTATATCACCACCCATATCTTCTGGAATTAAATCATGTTGAAGTAATTCATTTTTAACCTTCTGAGGATCAAAATCTGGTTTATCACATTTATTAACAGCTACAATAATTGGGACTTTTGCAGACTTAGCATGATTAATTGCTTCTATAGTTTGTTGTTTAATTCCATCATCAGCTGCCACCACTAAAATTACAATGTCTGTAATATTTGCACCTCTTGCTCTCATTTCTGAAAAAGCCTCATGTCCAGGCGTGTCTATAAATGATATAAGATTACCATTCTTAGTTTTAATTTGATAAGCTCCAATATGTTGTGTGATTCCACCTGCTTCACTTTTTACAACATTTGTTTTTCTTAAAGAATCTAATAAGGATGTTTTACCATGATCTACATGACCCATAATAGTTACAACTGGGGGTCTCGAAACAAGATTTTGAGAAGATTTATTATTAACTAAGTCTAGTTCTATGTCAGAGTCTGAAACACGCTTAACTTTATGGCCAAATTCATTTGTTATTAATTCTGCAGTATCTGCGTCTATAACTTGTGTAGCCGTAGCCATTATACCATTTTTCATAAGCTCTCTAACAACATCAGCTGTTTTTTCAGACATTCTGTTCGCTAGTTCAGAAACTACTATTGTATCTGGGATTATAACATCTCTAATTTGCTTGACTGAGGGTGTAACAACTTCTGATTGTAATTTAACTTTTTCTCTTCTACGTTTAATGGAGGCAAGTGAACGAAATCTAATGTTTTCACTATCTAAAGCTCTTGCAATAGTAAGTTTGCCTTCTCTTTTTTTCTCATAACCCTTAGGTGTTACTTTTTTAGTATTGTCTTTAAAAGTATCTTTATTTGTAGCTTTTTTTGTAAATTTAATATCATCAGATTTTTTTTCTTCTTGAAACTTATTTTTAGGATTCAATGATGTAATATTGGTATTATCTAATTTTTCATTACTTTTGATTTCGTCTTTTTTAAAAGAATTCTTAAATTCTAAATTATTTTTTGTCTTAAATACTTCATTCTCAGCTAAAGCAGCAGTTCTAGCAAGACCATCTTTAAGTTCTTTACTTCTTTTTGCAATTTGCTCAGCACTTAATGTACTATTAATACCATTTCGATCATTTTGTGATATAAATTTGTTTTCGAAATTTCTCTTTGATCTTTTAACCTCAACTTGAACAGTGTTTCGACCAGATCTTGAATTAGTTGTAACACTTGAAGGTGACTTATTAGAATATATATTCGACTTTAATGTTAATTTACCGTTAGATAAACTTAATTTTTTTCGTTCTTTTGAGTTATTTTCTGTCATTTTAATTTTTATTTCTTATGATCTTCATCAAACCAATGCTTTCGAGCCTCCATTATAATCTCACCAGCTTCATTTTCATTGTTAAAAACTTTTTTCCCCAATAATGTGAATAATTCTTCACTATCTAAGTCTGCAAGATCATCTAAGGTTTTTATATCATTTTCTACCAAAGTCAAAATGTCAGATTTGGAAAGATGATTAAACTCATATAACTTGCTATCAATTCCACTTGATTTAAGTTTTTTTTCTACATTTTCATTTTGGAGCTTAACATAATTTTGTGCTCTTTCTTTTAACTCTACTGATAGTTCTTCTTCAAAACCTTCTATATTATTTAATTCATCTATTTCAGTATTTGCAATGTCATTGATTGATGAGTAACCTTCTGCAACTATCAAATGAGCTATTACGTCATCAACATCCAATGCTTCAATAAAGATTTTTGTACTTTCATTTATTTCTTCCTGTCTCCTATCAGATTCATCACTTTCAGATATTACATCTATGTACCATTTACTTAGATCAGAGGCTAATCTTACATTTTGACCTCTTCTCCCTATTGCAAGAGACAATTGATCATTAGGAACTATTACCTCCATTCTGCCTGCCTCTTCATCCATGATTACCTTAGATGGTACAGCAGGTGCCAAAGAATTAATTACAAAAGTAACTGGATCCTCTGACCAAGGTATTATCTCAATTTTTTCACCTTGTAATTCACTCACAACTGCTTGAACTCTTGATCCTCTCATTCCAACACAAGCTCCAACAGGGTCGATTGTATTATCTTTAGAATAAACACTAATTTTAGCTCTACTTCCAGGTTCTCGAGCAACACTTTTAACTTCAATTATACCGTCATATATCTCGGGCACTTCTTGAGTAAATAATAAGCTTAAAAATTCATTGCATGATCGTGAAAGAAAAATTTGAGGTCCTCTTGTTTCTTCACTTACATTTAAAATGTAAGTTCTTACTCTATCACCTGGCTTTAGTTGTTCTCTGGGAATCATTTCCTCTTTTCTGATCACACCTTCAGCTTTACCAATGTCAAGTGTCACTGAAAAATTATCAAACCTTTTTACAGTACCAAGTATTATTTCACCAATCCTATCTTTAAATTGGTTATATTGACGTAATCTTTCTGCATCCCTTACTTTTTGAGAAATGACCTGTTTAGCACTTTGTGCAGCTATTCTTCCAAAATCAAAAGGGGGTAATTCTTTTTTGTGAAAGTCACCAATTTTTAGTGTTTCATCTCTTCTAAGAGCTTCTTCAAGTGACATTTGTGTTGATTCATCTTCAACTACCTGAACAACTTGAGTATATTGTTCAATAGAAATTGCTCCATTATTTCTATTTACAGAAGCTCTTATATCTCTCTCTAAACCGTATTTGGATCTCGCAGCCCTTTGAATAGCATCTTCCATAGCTAAAATAACGTCTTCTTTATCAATTAACTTTTCTCTAGCTACGGCTTCAGCTACCTGAATAAGTTCAATTCTTGGAATATTTTCCATTTAAAAAAACCCCTTTTCATAATCTAAACCTAAAATTTCCCTAGTAATAACTTATAAGAGTATAATTTGAAATAAAAATTTATTTTTTTTTAAAAAAAAACCAATTTACTACTTTGTTATTTTCAAATGCCTTATTAAAATATTTTGTATTAATTATCCATTTTGGTTTTACATTTGTATATGAATATCCATCTTTAATCCATAAAAAATCGTTCCTAACATGGAGGTGTTCAAGCACCCAACTTTTCATAACGTTATGATCAGTCGATATAATAAGTATACCTTCATGTTTCAAAACTTGATTGAGATCATCAAGAAATTTTTGTTGGATTAATCTTCTTTTTTTATGTTTTTTCTTTGGCCACGGATCAGGCTGTAAAATTAAAATTAAATCAAAGAAATTCTTTTCAAATTTTTTTATTATTAAATGAATATCATCAGGCCAAATTTTAATATTTTTAATATTTTTATTTTCAATTTGTTTAAGTAATTTTGCACATCCTTTATAGTAGGCGTCACACCCAATAAATAAATCACTTGGTTTATTTAAAGACATATTGACTAAATTGTCACCATTTCCAAACCCTATTTCTAAAATATTTTTGTTATATTCATGAACTGATAACTTGCAAATCTGATCTTCCTTTAAAAAAAATTTATTACTAGAATCCTCTAATAATTTTAAACTCATAGAAGAAATGCGTCTACCTTTACGACGACCATAGAATTTTTTTTGATTTTTTAAAAACAATCTTTCTTATAATTCCTTTTTCAACGTATCTACAAGATCAGTTTTCTCCCACGTAAATGACCCTTTTACTAATTCGTCAGGATTTCTACCAAAATGACCATATGCTGAAGTTGGAACATAAATTGGATTATTTAATTTAAGAATATTTCTAATGCCTTTAGGTGATAAATCTACAATTTTTTTTATACATTCTTCAATGATATAATCATCTACTTTTCCTGTGCCAAAGGTATTAACGTATAGAGACATAGGCTCTGATACACCTATTGCATAAGCTATTTGTATACTACATTTAGAAGCTAAATTAGAAGCAACAACATTTTTAGCTAGATATCTTGTCATGTATGCAGCAGATCGATCAACTTTAGTTGGATCTTTTCCTGAAAATGCTCCACCTCCATGTTGAGCTGACCCACCGTAGGTATCAACTATAATTTTTCTACCTGTTAGTCCAGTATCTCCATCAGGACCACCAATTACAAACCTACCAGTTGGGTTAACTAAAATATCATCACTATTATAAGACCATTCTTTAGGAAGAACTTTTTTAACCACTTCAACTATAAATTCTTTTAAATCTTTTTGATTATAATTTTCTTTGTGCTGTGTAGACACTACAATTTTTTTTGCACCAATTGGTTTAGATCCATCATATTTCACAGATAGTTGAGACTTACTATCTGGCCCTAAAAAACTATCCTTTTTAGAATGTCGTATGTCAGATAATTCCTTTAAAATTAAATGCGAGTAATATATTGGTGCCGGCATATAAGTTTCGGTTTCATCAACAGCATAACCAAACATTAAACCTTGATCACCTGCCCCTTCTTGTTTATTTTCATTTTGGTCAACGCCTAAAGCAATATCGCTTGACTGATTATGTAGGTAATTTTCAATTTTAATTTTTTTCCAATGGAATCCCGATTGTTCATATCCTATTTTTTTTATAGCTAATCTTATTTTCTCCTCAATCTCTTGAAATAAGTTTGTTTTATCTGCATCTAGTCTGTATTCACCAGCGATAATAACTTTATTTGTTGTTACAAGAGTTTCACATGCAACTCGACTATAAGGATCTTTACTAATCATTAAATCAACTACAGTGTCTGATATAAGATCACTAATTTTATCTGGGTGACCTTCAGAAACAGATTCAGATGTAAATATATAATTTCTCATTTATACTCCAATCTTGAAAAAAGAAATTTTAGTAGTAAATTAATAATCAAAACTAATATAATAATTATTATAAAAATACTAACTCCGTATTTTTTGAACATAGTGTCTTTTATTTTATTAATCAATTTAAAAGATAAAAGCCCCTCTTCGTTATAGTTTAATTTTTTTAAAACTTCTCCATAAGGATCGATTAAACCAGAATAGCCTGTATTTGCAACTCTAATCACAGGAATTCCAAACTCTACTGCTCTTATTTTGGCATACTGAAAATGTTGAATAGGACCGATAGTATTTCCAAACCAAGCATCATTTGTAATATTAATAATTACTGATGTATCTTGGTCCAAAGATTTAAAAATCAGATTACTAAAAAGAATCTCATAACATATTAAAGGAACAAATTTGTAATATTTATTAATAGATATAGTGTTAATTTGATAGCTGCTCGAAAAATCTATCTTATTTTCAAAAAAATTAAATCTTGGTAATATCTTTCTGAATGGTACGAATTCTCCAAAGGGGACAAGAATATTTTTACTGTAAATGTTTTTCACTTCCTTTTTCGAATTTAATAATAAAGCAGAGTTGTAATAATTATTTTCATAATTGGATATTGTGCCGGTGAATAAAAATTCGTTTTTTTTTGGGTTTAAAAATCTTTGGGATAAGTCCTGAATTAAACTTTTGTCTCTGGGATACAAACCCAAAAAAGCCGTTTCTGGCCAAATATTTAATATTGAAAGAAAATTATCATAATTATGTTTTGATTTTGATAAATTAGTCAATTTTAGATGGTGATCTAATTTCAAATTTTTTTTCCATTTAATCTCCTGTTTTATATTTGGTTGAATAACATTTATCAAATGATTTTCGTTATAGGAGGGAATGGATTTAGTTGAATATCTATCATATGATTTTATAAATAAAAATACTGTTGGAGTTAAAAGAAGAAATATTGGAAATATTGATAATTTCTTATATTTAATAATTAATATCGGTAAGATAGTAATAATAAGAAATACAAGATTCATAGAATAGGAACCTATATATGAAAATCCTTGTATTAAAACTTCATCAGATGCAAAAAAACTCCCTGGCATTAGCCAAGGAAAATTTAACAATTTACCTCTTAAATACTCAAAAATAGATAATAGTATTATAATATTTATATGAATTTCTCCGATTTTTAGTGAAATTAATTTTGCAAAGAGAAAAGCTATGCACCAGGTTAATGATAAAAATAATGGAAGTAATGCTGCAGCAAGAGGCATTAAAAAAATATAAAAACCTGATTTAACCAAAAATGCGTTTGCTATCCAATACAAACCTGAAAAAAACCAACCAAAAGCGAATGAAAATGATAAGTAAAATGCGTCTTTTAAATTACTAACTTTGCAAATTCCATATATTGCGAATGAGAAACAAAAAATTAAAGGATAAATTTTATAAGGCTCTAAAGAAAAAGTTGCCAATGCTCCTAAAATAAAAAACAAAGGAGTCTGAATTAATAATTTATTAACTCTCATTTAATAATTTTAAGCCTTTAATTTTAACCTTAATAATTTTTCTTTTGTCTGAATTTATTATTTCAAATTCTATTTTGTTCTTAACATCTCTAATGACTTCACCTTTTATTGGGACTCTCCCTGACAAGCTTATTATATATCCTCCAAGTGTTTCAATTTCTTCATTTTTAAATTTAGATAAATCCAAACTTAATTTATCTTTTAGAAAATCAAGAGTTGCTCTAGCCTCTACGATTATTGTATTAAAATTTAATTTTTCTATTTTAATTTCAGATGTTTCATCATGTTCATCTTCAATTTCTCCCACAAGTTCTTCAACTAGATCTTCAATGGTCACTAGGCCATCAATACCTCCATATTCATCCACGACTAGTGCCATATGTCTTTTTTTAAGTCTCATCTCATGCAATAAATCTAATAAGCTTATTGAAGGCGCTATAAAAATTGGCTCTTTAAGAATATATTTTATCCTATTTTGTTTTTTTGAATTTATATTTGCTAAAACATCTTTTATGTGAATGATCCCTACTATATCATCTTTTGTTTCTCCAGTTACAGGTACTCTACTATGATTAGCCTTTGTTAATTGATTAACAATATCATTAAAATTGTCTGACATTGAGACAGTCACTATATCTACCCTTGGAACCATTACATCAATGGCGGTAATACCTCTTAGTCCAGCTAAATTTTTTAATAATTCATTTTCATGTTTTTGGGTTTTGTTAACCTCAAGTCTTGAATTAATTCGGCGTGACACAAATTGTTCAAGGTCATCGTCTGAATTATAAGATTTAACAATTGTTTTTTCTTTAAAAATGAACTTTAGAATATTAAAAAATTTAAGCATAAGGATTTTTAATTCCTAAATTCTTTAATATTGAAATTTCAATTTTTTCCATCTTTATTCTTTCACTATCTATTTCGTGATCATATCCTAAGATATGTAAAATAGCGTGTAAAAAGATATGCATAAAATGATCTTTAAATAAAACATTATTTATCCTTGATTCACAAAAAATTCTTTCCATAGATATTATTATTTCACCTAAATGTATTTCTTGTTCAGTATTTTTAAAATAATTATTTTTGTCTATCATTGACTGAAAGGATAACACGTTTGTAGGCTTATTAAGGTTTCTGTATTTAAAGTTGATTTCTTTAATCTCTTCATCATTAGTAAGAAGGATAGAGAAATTTATTTTTTTTTTTTTTAAAAATGCACTTGTATATTTTTTAACATTCGAAAACAACAGATCAAATTTTTTAATTTTACGCAAATAATAAATTTCATTATAAAAATCTAGGTGTTTAAATTTAAACTCTAAGGTAAATTTATTTTTTTTATATAAACTTGCCTTTTCTGAAGACATTCTTTTACTTAACAAAAAATTATCACTTTTCATAAGCGCTTATAATTTCTGAAACTATTTTATGACGCACCACATCTTTTTTATTTAAATTAACAAATTTAATTGTTTTTAGATTAGAAAGTTTTTTTTTGGCTGTACTTAATCCTGAATCATTAATGTATTTTATATCAATCTGTGTAAGGTCTCCATTAATGATCATTTTTGATCCATTACCTAAACGAGTTAGAATCATTTTCATTTGAATTGATGATGTGTTTTGAGCTTCATCTATAATAATAAATGAATTTTTAAAAGTTCTACCTCTCATAAAAGCGACAGGAGCAATTTCAATTATTCCTTCTTGTATTTTTTTTTCAACTATTTCGAAAGGCATCATCTCGTATAAAGCATCGTAAATTGGTCTAAGATATGGGTCAACTTTGTCTTTCATATCACCAGGTAAAAAACCTAAATTCTCTCCTGCTTCTACAGCGGGTCTAGATAAAATTATTTTATCAATATGACCTTTTTTTAAAAACTGTACTGCTTTTGCAACCGCTAAATAAGACTTGCCTGTACCAGCAGGACCAAGACCGAATATTACATCATACTCATTGACAGCTTGTATATATTTATTTTGACCATCACTTTTAGGGTAAATAGTTTTTTTCCATGTATCTATTGAGTTTAATACTTTTGACGATGTATCAACAGAATTTTTATTTTTTAACATTTTATACTCAGATTCAAAAATTGAAAAATCTATACTTTGAACATTTTTTTTATTTAATAATAATATATCATAAACTCTATTTATCAAATCTTCAGCTAATTCCACATTATGTTTTTTTCCAACAATAAGTAACTTATTTCCAAAAAAAGTAATCTCTACATCTATAATCTCATTAAGTTTATCTATGTTTTTAGAATTTTCGCCAAGTAATGTATTTAAGTCATCATTAGAATTAAAAATTAATTCAACTTGCGAAAGGTTTCTATGACTTAATGATTTAAAATTTTGGGTCTTAGTTTTAAGCATTTTTTGTAAAAGAACCTAATAGACTGTTCTGATTTGATTTAATAATTTTAACATCTAACATAGATCCAATTAATTTTTCATGATGTTTTTTAAATGGCAAGTTTTCTTCATCAATATAAACAGTTTGGTTATAAGGAGACCTCCCCAACAACTGATTATTTTTGTTTTTATCTGTAATTAAAATAGGAAATTCTAAACCCTCCATATTTTTATTAAAAGCTAATTGATAATGGTTAAGTTTACTTTGAATTTGATGAAGCCTAATTTTCTTAATATTTTCGTCAACGATTTCTCCAAACTCTGATGATTTTGTCCCTGGTCTTTCTGAGTACATAAAAGAATATGAACTTGCAAACTGAACTTCATTTATAATATCTAATGTTTTTTTATGATCCTCATTAGTTTCGCCTGGATGACCTACAATAAAGTCTGATGAAATCGCAATATCCTCACAGTATTTTCTTACTAATTCAATTATTTTCAAATATTCTCTAGCAGTATGTCTTCTATTCATTTTTTTTAAAATATTATCTGACCCTGATTGTATCGGCAGATGTAAATAAGGCATAAGTTTATCAATATTTTTGTGTGCTTTTATCAATTCTAGATCCATATCAAGAGGATGAGATGTAGTGTAACGTATAGATAAAATTTCATCGATTTTTGCAATATCTTCTATCAAGTGTCCTAAGGTATAAGCTTTACTTTCATTTGTGTTGTCTCTCCAAGCATTTACATTTTGACCAAGTAATATAATTTCTTTAACTCCATTTTGAGCCATTATTTTTATTTCATCCAATATAGATTTTCTTGACCTTGAATATTCTGGACCCCTTGTAAAAGGAACAACACAAAAAGAACAAAATTTATCACAACCTTCTTGTATTGTTACAAAATCTGACACTTTTCCTATTTTTTTATCAAAATTAAGATGATCAAATTTTGGAATTTCAGGAAATTTTAAATTTATTTCTTTTTTCTTTGAATCTTCGTTTATCTTTTTAAGCAATTTGGGGAGTTCTGTGTAAGCCTGTGGGCCAACCACTAAATCCACCCAAGGTGATCTTTTAGTGATCTCTTTTCCTTCTGCTTGTGCGACACAGCCAGCAACAGCAATAATTGGTTTAATTAAATTATTATTTTCATAAATTTTTTTTATTCTTCCTAAATCAGAATACATTTTCTCAGCTGCTTTATCTCTAATATGACATGTATTTAATATTACTAAATCAGCTTCTTTAATATTTTCAGATGTTTCATAACCATGCCCATTTAACAAATTAGACATATGATCGCTATCATAGAAGTTCATTTGACAACCATATGTTTTAATAAATAATTTTTTCATAATATAAAATAATTTGACAAACTTTTTTTAAACCTAGTTTAATAAAAATTATCAATAGCATGATGTAAGGTATAAGTCATATCTTTTCTATTTGTAAAATCTTTTCCATTAAGAGGTGGTAAAAATGTTATTTTAGCTTTAATTGAAAATAATTTTAAGACATTAATTAAATGAGGTTTTAAATCCATATCACCATACCAAGCAATAATAGGTTTTAACCATCTATTTAAAGGCATTCCATTTATACTTGTATAATTAATTACAATTGGTTGAATCAAAATATTTTTTTGTTCCAAAGAAGTTAGTAAACTTGACTTGAATTTAAGAACTCTTATTCCGTCAGATGTAGTCCCTTCTGGAAATAAAATAATACTGTCTCCTTTAGAGATAAAATCATAAATTATTGATTTATTTCTTTTCAAAAATCTTAAATTTCTATTAATAAAAATCGTATTACCTACCTTAGATAAATAACCAAAAATTGGCCAATTAGAAATCTCATTTTTTGCAATAAATCTTCCATTTAGTGTAGATCCTAAGACAGGAATATCCAGATATGAAAGATGATTTGATACATAGAGTTTTGGTACATTATTTAGATTACTTTTCCCTACGACCTCAACATTTATATTTATTAGCCACAAAAGTAATTTATGGAAAATTTGAACTATTTTTTGACTTGCTCTTTTTGAAACAAATTGTAATAAAGTTTTTAAAAAAATTAGAAATATAGTTAAAAAAACAAAAATAAAAAATTTAAGATAAAAAGTTCCTTTATCAACAAAATTTATTTTTACGAAATTTAGTTTAGACAATTATCACTCATGTTAATTTAAAAATTTATTCTGGTAACGACTAACGATTTTTTCAGTTAACATTATTACACAATAATCAATTGTTTCAAATTCCCTATCTATATAAAAATTTTCACTAACCATTCCACCCGCTCTTAAATAACCTTTTATTAATGGAGGTAGCTTATTTAATGTAGTCGAGTCGTTAATGTTTTTATTAAATGAAATTTCGTTGCTTTGAAGTGATTTAACATCATAATCTTCTGGCAACCTATAACTTTCATATAATAAAGAAAATTCGTCCTTAAATTTACTTGGGTTAGTCCCATGAAAACTAGCACATCCCATTAAAATTTTAATTTTATACATCTTAATGTAATTTGATATTCCTTGCCATAGTAATTTTAGTATAATACCAGATCGATATTGAGGGTGAACGCATGAACGACCAAGCTCTAAAATGTCTTTACTAGAAAAATTCTTCTTTAAATTTGATATATCAAATTCTTGTTCTGTATAAAATCCTCTATATAACTTTGCACAATTTCCTCTTAATAATCTGTAGGTTCCTATTACATTATCTCTAATTTCTCGATTATTATCGATTATTATTAAATGATCAGATATTTTATCATAAAAATCGTAGTCTCTTTGTAATAAGAATTTAAAACTTTTTTTCTTAATTTTTTTTTCTTTAAAAAAGATTTTGTATCTTAATGATTGAGCTTTTTTAATTTCAAAATTAGATTCTGCAATTTTGATTGTAAAATTTTTAAAAATTATTGGTTCAAATTCACTTTTAATTTTTTTAATTATTCTTTTTTTTCTAATTATAGAAGATATCGTTTTCTTTGTCTTAACAAATAGATTTGTATTAACAATTTGATTTAATAAGGCTAAATTTTGCATATGATATATTTGATTATCAATTTTACAGTTTTATTAAATGTAAGTTACAATTAATTGACATTTTCTAGTTTTAATAGAATTGCATCAGACTTTTGCTTCTTATAATAATTTTTTCTTAAACCAATTTTTAAGAAATTTAACCTATGATAAAACATTATCCCATTTATATTATTTGAAGAAACTTCTACAAAAATGTTTTTTAAATTTAAACTTATCAGATATTCCACTAATATTTTACCATAACCCATATTTTGAAATTTTTGAAGAACACCAATTGAAATTATATCACAGTCACTTTTATTCAAAGAGAATTGTAAAAAACCTATAATTTGCTTTTTTAAAACTAATTTAATAAATCTAAAATTTTCATTTGATAATGTTTGATTAAAAAAATTTAATTTAGTTTTATTTAAATTTAACTGATTTTCTAATTCATTTATTTTAGGTAAATCTTTTAATATAACTTCAGATATTTTAAACATATTAGTTTGTTGATGGTGACTTTCCATAAAGAGGATCAAATTTTTTTTCTAAAAAATTTATATAATTAGTATGACTTATTTTATTATTATCAATCAAATCCAATAAATTGATGATAATTTCAAGTATATTGGATCTATCAACTATTTGAATATTTTTAAAAAATGATACTTCATTAGGATTTGCACCTAAATAAACAGAATAAACATTTTGAATAGATAAATTTAAAGTTTCTAAATAGGTACCAATATGATCTAAGTCGATATTTTTAATATCTGACAAACATTTAAGAGAGAATAAGAAGTTTTTTTTCTTTTGATATATTTGGACAAAGTGATCTTTAGAATAATTTAAAATTGACAGGATGTATGTATTATCATTTATTTTAGCTTTAAGATTTAAATAAGAAGCAATAACGAATAAGTTATTTAAACCGATAAATTTTGTCCTTGTATATTTATTGAATTTTAAAGCCTTAACATAAGATATGATTCTCCTAATGATTGAAAAACCTCCAGGGCCACAACTATAAAATACATTGTTAAAACATACTTTATTTGAAATAAAATTGGAAACTACCTTAAAAAATTTATCCTCATTATCATCTTCTATAATATTAAATTCCTTGACTTTGTCTAATTTTGAATTAACAACTAATGCTAATGTCAATATTTCAGAATAGCCAAATATAATTAAAGAATTTTTATTAATATTTTTCATGATCAATTCTAAACTTAATTTTAAAATTTTATTAATATTTAATTTTATTTTTATTTATTTATTTACTCCAAATATATCTTTTTCTGAAGATAAATTTATAAATAAAATTAATCATGCAAATATTTTGATGTATCATAGATTTGACGAAAATAAATATCCAACTACAAATACTACAATTGAACAATTTATTACACATACAAATGAATTAGTTAAAGACAAATACGACGTAATTAGGCTTGATAAAGTTATTATGGGATTACAGGGAGAAATTAGTTTAAAAGATAGGACTGTTTCTATTACTATAGATGACGCATATTTATCTGTATATACCAAAGCTTGGCCAATCTTAAAAAAATTAAATCTACCTTTTACATTGTTTATTTCAACTGATGTTATTGATAATAATTTTTCAAACTATATGAATTGGGATCAAATCAGAGAACTAGTTGACAATGGTGTTTTAGTTGGAAGTCAAACAAAATCACATCCTCATTTGCATAGATTAAGTAGTAAACAAATATTAAATGAGATTGAGTATTCTAACAAGCGCTTCATAAAAGAGTTAGGATTTAAGCCTAAATTATTTGCCTATCCTTATGGAGAATATGATAACAAAACTATAGAAATTGTTAAAGGTTCTGGATTTGAAGCAGCCTTTGGGCAACATTCAGGAGTTGCGCATATATCTTCAGGAATTTTTGAACTACCAAGATTTGCTATGAATGAAAATTATGGGGATTTAACAAGATTAAAACTTGCTACGAATGCACTACCTATCATTATTCAAGACATAAGCCCTGAGAATAATTTTCTTAAAGTAAATCCTCCAGATTTTGGCTTTACTCTTAGTCCAAAAATCAAACCAATGAGAGCCGTTAGATGTTTTGCAAGTAATGGTATTGTTACAAATACTAGAAGAATTGGTAAATTAAGAATAGAAGTAAGATTAGAAGAAAAATTCCCTAATGCTAGAGGAAGAATAAATTGTACAATGGCAGCTGAAGACGGCAGATGGAGATGGTTTGGAAAACAATTCGTAACAAAGTAGAAAATTATTAATTTTCTAATTTAAACCTTAATGAATTAAACTTTTCTAAATTATTTTTTTTAATCATCAAATTAATTTTCTTTACATACTCAAAGCCAATTATTGCATACTTATCTAGATATCTTGAAAATTTATACCCTTTAAAATTTGGAGGATTGCGAATGAGTTCTCTATAATTTCTTAATTTAATGTATGCAGGATGTGTGTTTAAATTTAAAATATAAGCATCAACAGAATCTTGCAAGTTTTTGAAACTTTTTACAGCAAAACTTGGTTTATGAATACCGGTTGGAGAAATTCCCTTTTTTTTATCCCATGTCCATTGCCCAAAAAGGGCGTTACCTTTTTGGGCAAATCTTGATCCTCCCCAACCACTTTCAACAATAGCTTGAGCTAACATCATGGATATTGGTAAAACGTTTACTCTGTTTAATAAAATTTTTTGTAAAGTTTTAAACTTAGCGTTATTTAAAGAATTTATATTATTACAATCAATAGTTTTAATTTTATATTTTTTGCAAAACAATTTTAATTTCTTAAAATTCCCTTTTTTAAAAAACATAATTAAATTTGATCTTTCAATAGAAACTTTTTCGTTTCCTTTTAATAATAAAGGCAGCATAATACTAATAAAAATTTTTTTCTTATCACTTACTTGATATGTATTTAAATCACTTGGCAACTGAGTAAAATATATTCTTGGAATTTTTGGTTCGGCTTTTATCTGATCAATAAAATTTTTAGACCATGCAATTGCAATTTCTTTTCCAAAAAAATTTTTAGATGATATTTTTGAATTTTTAAATTTATTATCTAAATCTATATCATTAGGATTAAACCTTAAACCTAATGAAGCTCTCGTTAAATGATCATTTTCATATTTAATTGGGTTTGGAGATTTAATATCCCAAAAACCAGGGCCTATCAAACCTAATATTGATAAAAGAAAAGCTAAAAATGTTAATAGAGTATTATTTTTAAATCTCACAGCTCTGCAGCTTTAACTTCTACAACCTCTGGTATATAATGTCTCAACATATTTTCAATACCCATCTTTAAAGTAGCTGTACTTGAAGGACATCCAGCGCAAGCGCCTTTCATTTGAAGTGTAACTACACCATCCTCGAAAGAACAGAAAGATATATCCCCTCCATCCATAGCAACTGCAGGCCTAACTCTTTGATCAATGAGTTCCTTAATTTGTTTAACAACTTCAGTATCTTCTTCCTTAGAGTGATCAGTATTATTATTATGATTTTTCTCAATAACTTCTTTTCCACTGGCATAATGATCCATGATTGCTGTTAATATTAATGGCTTTAAGATTTCCCAGTTATGTTCATTGCTTTTTGTAACAGATACAAACTCTGTAGCTAGAAAAACTCTATCTACGCCATTGATACTAAATATTAAACTTGCCAAATTTGAAGAACGAGCTGAAACATTGTCTTTAAATTCAACTGTACCCTCTTTTAAAACCTGTACACCAGGGATAAACTTTAAAGTACTTGGATTAGGTGTTTCTTCAGTTTGTATAAACATACTAATAGATATATATGTTCAAAGCTGATTTTTCAATCTTTAAAGTTAATGCCAATAATTTTTTTTATATCAATTAATACTTCATTTGCTATTTCTCGAGCTTTACTTGATCCATCAATAAGTATTTTTATAATTTCATCTTTGTTGTTCATTAAATGCTTCATTTCTTCAGTAATTGGACTTATGTCGTTTATAATCAAATCTGATAAGGATTCCTTAAATTGAGCAAAACCTTTTCCTGAAAATTGTTGAAGTATTTCTGTCACACTTTTGTTTGAGAAAGAAGCATATATGTTAATTAAATTAAGTGCTTCTGGTCTATAATCTAAACCACCAATATTGTCAGGAATAGGATATTGATCTGTTTTAGCTTTTTTAATTTTTAAATGAATTTGATCTTTATTATCCATCAAATTAATTCTTGAACCATCAGAAATATCCGATTTGCTCATCTTACTTTTACCATCTCTCAAACTCATAATTCGTTTTGCAGGCCCTAGAATGATGGGTTCTGGCAAACGAAAAAAATCTTTATCAAGAGACTTATTAAATATTGTATTAAAAGAACTCGCTATATCACGTGTTAACTCCAAATGTTGTTTTTGATCTTCACCAACTGGAACATGTGTAGCTTTATACAATAATATATCTGCTGCCATAAGTACTGGATAACTAAATAAACCAACAGTAGCATTATCTTTTTTTTTGCCCGCTTTTTCTTTAAATTGTGTCATTCTATTAAGCCATCCTATTCTGGCAATGCAATTAAAAATCCATGCTAACTCAGTATGTTGAGGAACGTTAGATTGATTAAAAAGAATAGATTTTTTTGGGTCAATTCCAGAAGCAATAACTGCAGCTGCTACTTCTAATGTTGAATTTTTAATATCCAATAAATTGTTTGGAACTGTCATTGCATGCAGATCAACGATTGAATAAATACAATCATCTTCTTCTTGAAGATTAATCCAATTTTTAATTGCTCCTAAATAATTCCCTATATGAAGGTTACCAGTAGGTTGAATTCCTGAGAAAATTCTTTTTGAAGGTTGTTTAGATTTTAACATAATTTTTCATAATTTTAATTTTGAAAATAACTCATTTGGAATTTGTTTAGTTATATAAGTTATAAATGTATAAAATAAAATGCCTATACTTGTAAAGATTGATAGATAAATTATGCCAGAATTATAATCTGTCATAGTTTGAAATAAGTACAAAACAAAAATCATTATAAATGATAAAAGAGATATTTTTACAAAATAAAATAATACATTCTTTGAACTTATGTAATTTTTTGAATTAACTGATAAAAGAATTAACTTTTTATTTTTTAATATATAAAATAAATAAATCATAAATGATAATATTGTTGAAATTGAAGTTGCTAAGGCAATACCTCCGTGTAATAAATATTTCATTAAAATAATTGATAATATGAAATTTGTAATTAATTGCAAAACTGAAATATATAAAATTTTCTTCATTTCACCAGTTGCTATAAAAACTGATTGAAAACATTTTATAATCATAACAAATGGCAATCCAAAAGAATACATTGTTAATGCTAATGCAACTGATTTGCTGGATGCTTGATCAAAACTTCCTCTTTCAAACAAACTGCTAATTATAAACTCCGAAAAGAAAAGTAGAGTTACCATTGATGGAATTCCAAAATATAATGAAATTTTAATTGCTATAATTAATTGATCAGAAATTTTTTTGTTATCGTTAACTACTTTGGGATGAGAAATTGATGATAATAAAACAGTTCCTAGAGATACACCAATAATTCCTAAAGGTAATTGAATGATCCTATCTGAATAATATAAAAAAGAAACAGCACCAAAACCAACAATCGTAGCCAGTATTGTATCAACTAAAATATTAATTTGAAACACACCACCTGAAAGTACTGCTGGAAAAAATCTTTTGAGAGTATCAGAAGTATTATTTTTAAATTTATTAAAATTATTTTGTTTTAAATTAGATATTTTATAAAAAACTTTTGTGATTAAATTAAATTTTTTAACAAAATAATAAATAAAACATAGTTGAATAAAACCAGATATTGGCATTGCTATAGCAAGTGGTAGAGCTTTTATTTTCAACCCATCATTTATATAAAAGCAGGAAACAATAATACATAAATTAAAAATAATTGGTGTAAAAGCAAAATAAAAAAACCTACCAGATGCATTGAGCATTGCTCCAAAAAAGGCAGTCATAGAAATAAATGGTAAAAAAATAATTGTGAATCTTGATAACATTACAATATCATCAAAAAAATTTTTATAATTTATAATACCAGGTGCAATTATTTTTATAAAAAAAGGCATGAAAATTTCAAAAAGAATTACAAGAATTGATAAAAAGATAATTAAAAAGAAACAGATTATTGCAGAAAACTTTTGTGCATTGTCTGATTTATCCTGATGTAATAGTTTAGAATATATGGGTAAAAATGAAGAGGTCATTGCACCTTCTGCTGTAATTCTTCTAAACAAGTTTGGTAATTTAGATGAAATAAAAAAGATATCAGATGCTATTCCAGCTCCCAAAAAAAACGCTAAAACAATATCTCTTATAAATCCTGTTATTCTACTTAAAATTGTTAATAAAGCATTAACTCTAAAACCTTTTATAAAAAATTTTATCATCTTTTATTATTTTTTTTATTCATTAATTTTTGTTTAGCACTTCTAATAGATTGTTTTTAATTTGTTTCATTTTTATTTCATCAATAATTTTTTGACCAAACAAATCTTTGACATAAAAAATATCTGTAACTCTTGTTCCATAGGTTGAAATAGAAGCATTGTATATCTGTAAATTTAACTTCGATATGCTTTGAGTAATTTTAAATAAAACTCCTGGTGCATTCTTACAATTTACTTCTAAAATAGTAAAATCATCACTTGTATCGTTGTCTATATAAACTCTAATGGGAGCCTTTATTTTTTTTATTTTTGAAGGAGATTCATTAAACCTCTTTTCTAACTCAATTTCAAAATCATAAACTCCCTCCAGACCATCCTTAAGTTTTTTAAAAATTTTTTGCTGAATATTCTTTTCTGAAATTGCCTTGTCCATTTTGTTATTTATTACAAAATAATCAATTGCAAAACCATCAGATCTTGTAATTATTTTAGCAGATATTATGTTGACATTACTTGATGATAATATGCCTGATATCTTAGAAAATAGTCCAAAATTATCGGGGGCAATTACAATCAATCCTGATACGTTTGAATTTAAATGATTGTAAATCTCAAAAATAAATTTTGCTTTTGAAGCTAGCATTTTTTTAAATAATCTTACTTGATCTAACATTTGTTTTAAATCATACATTTGCCAATAATTATCTGGAAAATTAATTATATAATTTTGAGCTTCATCATTTTTTAAAATATTCAAATTTTGTATCTCATTAAATAAATAATCTGATTTTTTTTCTTTTTTTAAAGGTATTTTTTTTACTTCTTTAGAAACTAAATTAAACTTAATTTTATTATATAATTCGATAAGAAGACTACTTTTCCAATCAGTCCAAACTCCAGGTCCAACAGCTTTTATATCGCACACAGTCAGAACAAAAAGTAAATTTAATTTTTCAATTGTATTAATTTTTTTTATACTTTTTTCGACTATTTTTTTATCCTTTAAATCATATCTAAATGCTGTTTCACTTAGATAAAGATGATTAAGCACGCACCATGAGACAATTTCAGTTTCATCATTAGTCAGACCCAATCTAGGACATAAACTTTTTGCAATTTTAGAACCATTTATAGAATGATCTCCTGTTAAGCCTTTTGCTATATCATGAAGAAATAGAGAAACAGTTAGTAATCCAAATCTATCTATTTCAAATATTAATTTACTTGCTAATTCTGTTCCAGAGTTTAAACCCTCATTTTTTAATTCATAAGCATTACTAATTGCAAAAAAGGTATGTTCATCAACTGTGTAATGATGATACATATCATGTTGTATTAAACCAATTATTTTCTTGAATTCAGGTATAAAATTTCCTAATACATTTGTGTCATTCATTAATCGTAAAATTTGTCTAGGATTTTTCTCACTAGAAATTATTTCTAAAAATAACTTATTACTTCTTTTTGATATAACTTGTTTTTTTCTTATTAATTTGCTGCAATCTGACAGTAACCTTAGAGTTTCTGGATGTATTTCTAAATTTTTAAAATGTGATATGTGAAAAATTTCAATTAAAATTTCAGGCTTATTCAAAATAAAAGATTTTTCCTCTATTGCTACTTTTTTTCTTTTAAAAATAAATGGCTTCTCTAAATTAATGCTTTTACGTAAAAAAAAATTAAATCTTATTGATTTTTTAAAATTATCTTCAATTACTGAAAAAAAGATTCTTGTTAAACTACCAATATTTTTGGCTGCTATGTAATACCTCTTCATAAATCTTTCTACTGGTCTTTGAAATTCTTTTTGTCTAAATCGAATAAGCTTAGATATTTCAATTTGTGATTCGATATCTAAATTGTCATTCTCTCTTTTAGACAAAAGATGTAAATAGCACCTAGTAGAAAGTAAAAACTTATAAGAATTAGATAATATATAGAGTTCTTTTTTTAGAAAAACTCCACTTTCAAGCAAGTGAAAAATATTTTTTGAATTATAAGCAAATTTTGATATCCAAATTAAAGTTTGAATATCCCTAATTCCACCTTTTCCCTCTTTAACGTTTGGTTCAATTACAAATCTAGATGAACCAAATTTTTTATGTCTTTGATCTGCCTCAATTAATTTTTTTTTGATAAATTCAAAAGTATTATAATTTTTTGTGAAAGTTTGATAAGTTTTTTGAAAACTTTCGAACAATTCCTTGTTTCCAATCAGAAATCTATGATCTATTAAACTGGTCAAAAAAGTAATATCTTCCTTTGCATAATCAAATATTTGATTAACTGTTCTAGTTGAGTGACCAACTAAAAAACCTAGATCCCATAAAAAATAAAGAATTTCCTGAATTAATTTTTCTGAATCATTTGATTTAATTTTACTTAAGTTTTTATCCTTTACTATAAAAAGTAAGTCAATATCAGATTTTGGGGCTAATTCGCCTCTGCCATAACCTCCTAACGTCAAGATTAATACATCGTTAAGATTTTTATTATCATTAGTATTTTTTAAATAGTTAAACAGACTTATTATCAAATTATCTGTGAGCGTTGTATTTAAGCCAACATAATTTATACCGTTTGAATCTTTTTCAAAAATTTCTTTTAAAAACTCTCTTTTACTAAATAATTGAGAAGATAAATTTTTTATAATTTTGTCTCGAGTTATATTTAATTTAATTTTATCAAATCCTATTTCTTCAAAAACTTTTTGATCGAAATTTTGATTTACTTGCGTTAAAGGATCTAACCAATTAACCCATGATAAATTTTTTAAATCTGAATGGCTTAAGTTTAACATTTATTATTAATTTTTGATTTTGATAATTTTTGCATATCAAATAACGTTTCTAAAGCATTTAAGGGTGTCATTTTATTCAAATCTAAATTGTTTATATAACTTTCAAGTAAAACTTCATTTTTTTCTTTGTTTGTACTGTTTGAATTTTTTAGATCTTTTGAGTATCTTTTTTGTTCAAAACTATTTAAGATTTCATTTGCTTTTAATATTAAATCATCTGGTAATCCTGCTAATTTTGCCACTTCTAAACCATAAGACTTGTTAGCTTCGCCTTGTACAATTTTATATAAAAAAATTATTTCATTATTCCATTCTTTGATCTCCATTTTATAATTTTTAATTTGTCTTGATTTTTTGTTTAACGACGTCAACTCATGGTAATGAGTTGCAAATAGAACCTTAGCTTTTAACTTCTCAAGCAAATACTCAAGAATAGACCAAGCAATAGCTAATCCATCATAGGTTGATGTTCCTCTACCAACTTCATCAAAAATAATAAAAGATTTCTCAGTAGCTCTATTCAATATTGAAGCTGTTTCTATCATCTCGACCATAAATGTTGATTGTCCTTGGCTAAGATTATCGGACGCACCAACTCTTGAAAAAATTTTATCTACTAATCCTATTTCAGCTTTTTCGGCTGGTACAAATAAACCGGTTTGTGCCAATATTATAATTATTGCATTTTGTCTTAAAAATGTTGATTTTCCTGCCATATTTGGACCTGTGATTAACCAAATATTACCATCATCTAATTGACAATCATTTGGAGTATAATCTGATACCAATGGTAATGTTTCTTCTACAACTGGATGTCTTCCATTTTTTATAAATAATTTCCTTCCATCTATAATTTTAGGAATACTATAATTATTAAACAATTTCTGGTCCGCTGTCATATTAGCAATATCTAATTGGGCTATAAAATCTGACATTTGAAATATATTTTGCTTTTCTTCTAAAATCCGCTTTTTAAGAATTAAATAAAAATCTATTTCTAACTCATGAATTAGTTTATTAGCTTGATTAATCTTTATTTCTAGATCTAACAATTCCTTAGTAGTATACCTAACTGTTTGAGCAGTTGTTTGCCTATGAATGAATTGATCAAATAAATTAATTTTATCTAAATGATTTGTTCTTATCTCTATATGATATCCCAATACTTTATTATACTTTATTTTTAACGAGTTAATTTTAGTTAATGTTATATATTTCAATTGAAATTCAATTATTTTATCTCCAGACGAGTTTTGAATATCTTTAACTTTATCTAACTCATTACTATATCCTCTATTAATAAAATCATTGTCTTTGTCTTCGTGTAAGACAGATTTTTTAATAGCTTTTAAAATTTCAAAAACAAGATCTTCATTTATTTTAATTTTTTCTGAGAGGAATTTAATAAACTTATCACAATTTTTAAAATTATTTATCTCAGATTTAATCTCTAATGTTGTTTTTAAATTTTCAGCTAATATTAATAATTCTTTAGCATTAATAGTATTAAGAGAAATTCTTGATAAAGATCGCTCAAAGTCATTAATTTTGTTTAAATAATTTTTTATTTTTTCTTTAAAAGTTTTGTTTATATATAAAAATTCAGCAATTTTTTGCCTTCTTATAATTTCATCTTTATTGTTAGAAGGTGCTAACAACCTCTCTTTAATGAGTCTTGATCCTGATGCTGTCAATGATTTATTAATTACGTTTAATAAGCTATTATTTTTTTCACCATTGATTGTGAATATGATCTCTAAAGAAGACATGGTTGATTTATCAATTTCTAAAAAAGGTATATCTTCTTCAGTTTTAATATCTCTTAACTGAGGCAAATCTTGTTTGAAAGTATGTCTTAAATAATATAATAAAACTCCACATGCAATTATTTGTATTTTTTCAATTTTTTCATTGAAGTTCTTATCTCCAAAATGATCCTTCAATCTTTTAACATTCTCATTGAAAGTAAAATGAATATCACTTATCTTTTTAATTTTTACATTTAAATAATCTAGACTTCGAATTTCTTTATCAGATATTAATAACTCAGAAATTGAAATCTTATTTAGAACATTTTCGATTTTATAGCTTAACTCTTGCTCAGTTTTATATTTAAAAGTATTAGATGTAAAAGATCCAGTTGATACATCAAGCCATGATATAGAAAAAATTAATTTATCTATAAAAATACAACCCAAAAAATTATATTGTTCACTTTCTAAGTGATTTTCTTCAATTAATGTCCCTGGTGTAATAATTCTTGTCACTTCTCTAGTTAAAGGTCCTTTAATACCTTTTAAAGACATTTCTTCTGGAGAGCTTGTTTGCTCACAAATTGCTATCTCAAAACCTTTTTTTACTAATTTTGGAACATAATTATTTGCAGCATGAAATGGTATTCCACACATTGGAATACTATCATTCAAAACCTTTCCTCTTTTTGTGAGGGTTATATTTAATTCTTTTGCTGTAATAATTGCATCGTCAAAAAATAATTCATAAAAATCTCCCATTCTAAAAAAAAGCAGAGAACTCTCATTATTTTTTTTTAAATTTGCATATTGTTGCATTGCAGGTGTTAACTTACTAACATCCTCAACGTCTCTTAATCTCACAACTAACCCTATTCAAAACGTACTAAAAACAATTTATTTGTATGATTTTTAACTAAATCATATTAAGATTTTATTTTATTTTTTATATTAATTAAAGGAGATCTTTTATGTCAGGCGAAAATATAAATCAAAAAAAGGATGCCTTAGATTATCATAAAAATGGAAAGCCTGGTAAATTAGAGATTATTCCTTCAACACAATTAAATAGCGCTCAAGATCTATCATTAGCATACTCTCCAGGTGTTGCTATACCTTGTTTAGAAATAGAGAAGAATCCTGAAACGGCATATGATTATACCACAAAAGGAAATTTAGTTGCTGTAATATCTAACGGCACTGCAGTTTTAGGACTTGGTAATATCGGAGCCTTGGCTTCCAAACCAGTAATGGAAGGTAAATCTGTTTTATTCAAAAAATTCGCAGATGTAGATTCAATTGATCTTGAGGTGAACACAGATGATATAGATAAATTTGTAGAAACTGTGGCAAATCTAGAACCTAGTTTTGGAGGAATAAATCTAGAAGATATTAAAGCCCCGGATTGTTTTATTATAGAAGAAAAACTAAAAGAAAAATTAAATATCCCAGTTTTCCATGATGATCAACATGGAACTGCAATAATAACAGCTGCAGGGATAATTAATGCATTAGATCTCACCCAAAGAAAAATACAAGACACCAAATTTGTTGTAAATGGTGCTGGTGCAGCTTCGATAGCATGCGTTGAATTGATTAAAGCAATGGGCGCAAGAAATGACAATGTAATTTTGGTTGATAGACAAGGTGTAATATATCAAGGACGTGATTCAAACATGAATCAATGGAAATCTGGTCACGCAGTTAAAACAAAAGCTCGTTCCCTTGCAGATGCATTAATAAATGCAGATGCATTTTTAGGTTTATCAGTAGAGGGAGCCGTTAACAAAAAAATGGTTAAATCAATGGCTAAAAATCCTATAATATTTGCAATGGCAAATCCAACTCCAGAAATTATGCCCGAAGAAATCAAAGAAGTAAGAGATGATGCTATAATTGCAACAGGAAGATCTGACTATCCTAATCAAGTAAATAATGTTCTTGGTTTTCCCTATATATTTAGAGGTGCTTTGGACGTCCGAGCATTAAAAATAAATGAAGAAATGAAAATTGCTGCAGCAGATGCTATTGCAAAATTAGCTAGAGAGGATGTTCCTGATGAGGTAAACAAAGCTTATAGTGGTCAGAATCTTCATTATGGAAAAGATTATATAATTCCTGCACCTTTTGACCCTAGGCTTATATCAAGAGTTTCTTTTGCAGTTGCAAAAGCTGCATTAGATAGTGGTGTTGCTCAAAAAAAAATAGAGTCTTTTGATAAATACAAAAGCGAATTAACTGAAAGAATTAATCCTATAGCATCAATTTTAGAGCCAATTAAACGAGCTATTACTAATAAAAAGAAGAAAATTGTATTTGCTGAGGGAGAATCTGAAAATGTAATTCGGGCTGCTCTTACATTTTACAATTCAGGTTTTGGGCTTCCAATATTAATTGGCAGAGAAACAATCATTAAAGAGAATATGAAAAAATTAAATTTAGATGGTGTTGAAAATCTTGAAATTTTTAATGCAAGAATAAGCAATAAAAATGAACAATACATCGATACCTTATATTCACTTCTTCATAGAAAAGGTCATCTTAGAAGGGATTGTCAAAAATTAGTTAATCAAGACAGAAATGTTTTTGCAGCATCTATGGTTGCTTCAAAAGATGCAGACGCGATGGTAACAGGTTTCACAAGACCTTTTAACAGATGTTTTGATGATATCACAAAAGTAATAGAATCTTTGGAAAAAAGTGAGTATTTGTCAATGTCAATTGTTGTCTCTAAACAAAAAACAATTTTTATTGGTGATGTAAACATTCATCAAAAACCATCTAGTACTGAATTAGCTAACATTGCGATTGGCGTCGCACAAAATGCAAAAAAATTAGGCTTTATTCCTAAGGTTGCTATTTTATCATACTCTAATTTTGGAAATCCTTCTGGATCAAACACTAAAACTATTAATGAATGTCTTAAAATATTAGAAGACAAGAAAGTTTCGTTTGAATTTGATGGTGAAATGACAGCTGAAGTGGCGCTTGATTACAATTTGATAAAAGAAAATTACCCCTTTTGTAAATTGTCTAGTCCAGCAAATGTATTAATTATGCCTGATCTTTACTCGGCAAATATTTCATTTAAACTATTACAAAAAATGGAAAATTTATCTGTAATTGGACCAATAATGATTGGAGGGAATAATCCTTTTCAAATTATACAAATGGGCTCTTCTGTCTCAGATATCGTTAATTCAGCGTGTATTTCAACATATAATTCACTTTAAGTAATTAACAACTTTGATAAATTTTCTACTGGCCTTGCGCCATATTGCTGTATTATGCGTGAAGCGCTTTTAGTGGCCAGTTTTCCACAGTCATCTAATTTTAATTTTTTTGAAAATCCAAACAAAAATCCTGCGGCAAATAAGTCACCTGCTCCAGTTGTGTCAAGGACATCTAATCCATCTATAGGAGGAATAAATATTGAATTATTTGCTTTGAATATATTTGCTCCTTTTGCGCCATTAGTAACTACAGCAATTTCCACTATAGAACTTATTTTTTCTTTTGCTTGTCCATTTAAAAGAGCTTCTATCTCTTGATCATTACCAAATAAGATATTCACATAATTTTTTATTAATGAAATAAATTCATCTTTATGTCTTTCTACACAAAAGCTGTCTGATAAAGACAAACATATAAGAGAGTTTTTTTTCTGCGCAATTTTACAAAGATCAATCATTGCTTGTTTAGTTTGAATTTTGTCAAATAAATAACCTTCGAGATATAAAAAATTATTATTTTTAAATATAGATTGGTTAAAATTTTTTAACGACAATGAAGTACTTGCATCTAAGAATGTACACATTGTTCTTTCACCATCTGGTGAAATTAATACTAAACTTTTTGATGTTTTTGCATTTAATAAATTATCTTCACACGATAAAAATTGTATTCCTATATCATTAAGGTCCTTTTGAAAACTTAACCCAAAATTATCTTTACCTATAGAACCAAAAAAGATTGAGTTTCCACCAAAAGACGAGTATCCAACAGCTGTATTTGCAGCACTTCCTCCAGATTCTATTTTATACTCACTTATTTTTGAAAATATATTATCGAATTCTTCATTGTTAACTAAAGACATTGAGCCTTTAATTAAATCATTTGATTTTAAGAAAGAATCTTCTACTTTTACAAGAACATCTACAATAGCATTACCGACGCATATTAAAAATGGGGCTGTCATAAAATTAAATTAGTGGACTATTTCTTATACTGCAACTATTAATCTAATGATGAAAATGTATTTTTTATTAACTTTATTATTTTCAATATTCCTGAATGGGTGTGCTAGGCATACTCAAATAGATTTTTCATCAAGCGAAACTTTCTTCTCTTCGTTAAACGAAACAAAAATAATACAAAAGGGAAATAAAAAAAGTACTTCTGTGTTAAATAGTTTAAAAAAAGAAAATAAAAAAAGTACTTCTGTGTTAAATAGTTTAAAAAAGAGTGAGATTAATAATAAAGATGAGGGTATAATTACAAAATCTTCATTGTTAAATCTATCTTCCTATAAACAACTACTAGAACAAAAAATTGGATTTGAAGAATATAACATTTTAAAAATTTTTAATAATGCAAACTTAATAATAAAACATGGTAAAATTAAAAACTTTCAATTCCACCTAAAAGCTTGCCATTTAGATTTGTTTTTTTTAAATGAAAATAAAAATTATATATTTAAACACTTCGATATTAGACCTTCAGCTATCCTATCCAAGCTAGATAAAAAGAAATGTGTTGAAGAATTAAATAATAAATTTACTTTATTACGTGATCCAAAGTAAAAAACCCTGGTTTATGATTTAATGTCCATATTGCAGATCTAATTGCACCTTTTGCAAAAATTGATCTATCATTAGCTATATGATTAATTTCTAATCTTTCATCCCCATTAAAATATTTTATTGAATGTTCTCCAACAACGTTGCCTCCACGTACAACAGAGAAACCTATTTCATCTTTTTTTCTTTTTCCAATTATGCCTTCACGAGACAATTGTTTTATATCATCTAAATTTTTGCCTCTAGCTGTAGCTGCTGCTGAACCTAAAAGAAGCGCAGTACCTGATGGTGAGTCTACTTTTTTATTATGGTGGGCTTCAAAAATTTCAATTTCCCAATCAGGCCCTAAATTTTTAGTTGTATCATTTATTAGCTTTTTCATTATTGTTATTCCAACTGAAAAATTTGCCGAATATACTATTGGTATTTTATTAGAAAATGATTTAATTTTATCGAATTGCTCATTACTAAATCCTGTTGTCCCGATAACAATTGGAATTCCATAAGTTGCTGCTTTTTCAACATGCAAAATAGAGGCTTCTGGGACAGTAAAATCAATTATTACATCAGTGTCTTCAAAAATACTCGAAAGATTATCAGTCAATATTTTATCTATAGGATTATGTCCTACTAATGTACCTAAATCTAACCCTTTTTCTTTTTCATTTGGAAGACAATAAGAATTAGCCAACTCTAAGTTTTCATTTTCAATAATCTCTTTTATAAGAGTTTTACCCATTCTGCCATTTCCACCTGGTATTGAGATTTTTGCAGACATAAATTCCCTTTTAAAATGTAATTCTATTAAATTTAGTGGTTTTTGGTATATTTTTCTCAGATCCTAAATTTATAAATTCTTTTATTAAATCTTGTTGTTTTTTTGATATATTTACGGGAGTTTCTAATACAATTTCTACATATTGGTCACCATTAGAGCCACCTCTTAACGAAGGCATTCCTTTACCTTTCATTCTTAATCTAGTCCCAGTTTGAGTGCCAGAAGCAATTGATAGCTTAGCTTTTTTTCCATCTATGCATGGTACAAAAATTTCACATCCTAAAATTGCATCTAATGTTGAAACTGGAACTTGTATAAAAATATCTCTACCATCTCTCTCAAAAAATTTATGTGTTTTGACATCTATAAATATATACAAATCACCTGGATCAGCACCTCTTTGTCCAGCTTCACCCTCACCTGCTAATCTTATTCTTGTTCCATTGTCAACTCCAGATGGAACATTCACTGATAATTTTTTGTTTTTATTTATTCTTCCTTGACCTCTACATCTTGAACAGGGGTTGCTAATAATTTCTCCAACACCTGAGCATTTTGGACAAGTTCTTTCTATAGTAAAAAAACCTTGTTGAGCCCTAACTTTCCCATATCCACCACATTGATTACATGTTTCAGGCCTAGAACCTTTGCTAGCTCCAGAACCATCACAAGCGTCACATTGAGCAGGTAAATTTAATGAAATCTCAACTTGGTCACCTTTAAAAGCTTGTTCAAGTGATACAGAAAGATCATATCTGAGATCAGATCCAGAAGAAGGTCCTTGTTTATTTTGCTCCCTTCCCATTCCAAACATGTCTTCAAAAATATCAGAAAAGCCGCCTGAAAAGCCGCCGAAACCTTGACTTTGACCTTGGCCAGCATTTGAACTAGTAAATGCAGAATGTCCAAATTGGTCATAAGCAGATCTTTTTTGACTATCTTTTAAAACATCGTAAGCTTCACTGACTTCCTTAAATTTATTTTCAGCTGCTTTATCATCTGGATTTCTATCAGGATGATATTTCATAGCTAGTTTTCTATAAGCTGATTTTATTTCTGAGTCAGATGCACTTTTAGAAACATTTAGAATATCATAATAATCTTTTGACATTATTTAATATAAGTCTAAGAAGCGTTTTTCTTATCGTCTTCAGGTTTTATCTCTTCAAAATCTGCATCAACAACGTCTTCATTTTTTTTGTCATCTTTATTAACTTCTTCACTTGAATTAGAAACATCTTTCTCAGGAGTATTTTCACTATTTTTATAAGCAACTTCCCCTAATTTCATCAGTGCATTCGATAAATCGGATGTCTTCGTTTTAATGTCTTCAACATTTTCACCCTCTAATGCTGACTTAAGTTCTGCTAAAGAGTCTTCCACATCTTTTTTCATTTTTTCATCAGCTTTATCACCTAGATCAGTTAAAGTTTTTTCTGCACTATGTATTAAAGATTCAGCTTGATTTTTAGCTTCAACAGCTTCTTTTTTTAATTTATCTTGTTCAGAATTATCTTCACCTTCCTTGACCATTCTTTCAATTTCAGAATCGTCCAATCCACCTGAAGCTTGTATAGTAATATTATGAACTTTACCCGTGGCTTTATCTTGTGCACTTACGTTTACTATTCCATTAGCATCGATATCAAAAGTTACTTCAATTTGAGGAACTCCTCTAGGTGCCGGAGCTATACCTTCTAAGTTAAATTCTCCAAGAAGTTTATTATCAACAGCCATTTGTCTTTCACCTTGAGACACTTTTATAGTAACAGCAGACTGATTATCATCAGCAGTAGAGAAAGTTTGTGACTTTTTTGTAGGTATAGTTGTGTTTCTTTCAATTAATTTTGTAAAGACACCGCCTAAAGTTTCAATTCCAAGAGAAAGAGGGGTTACATCTAAAAGTAAAACATCTTTAACATCACCTGTTAATACACCACCTTGAATTGCCGCTCCAGAAGCAACAACTTCATCTGGATTGACTCCTCGATGAGGTTCAGCTTTAAAGAAATCAGTAACTGTTTTTATGATTTTTGGCATTCTAGTCATCCCACCAACAAGAATTACTTCGTCTATGTCACCTGCATTTAAACCCGCATCTTTAAGAGCTTCTTTACAAGGATTTATACTTTTTGTTACTAAATCGTCCACTAAATTTTCTAATTGAGATCTTGTTATTTTTAAATTTAAGTGTTTCGGGCCTGAAGCATCTGCAGTAATAAATGGTAAATTGACTTCAGTTTGAGCCGAGCTAGATAATTCAATTTTTGCCTTTTCTGCAGCCTCTTTCATTCTTTGAAGAGCTAATTTATCATCACGAAGATCTATACCTGCATCTTTTTTAAATTCATCTGCTAAATAATCAATTATTCTCTGGTCAAAGTCTTCACCACCCAAAAATGTATCACCATTTGTCGACTTTACTTCAAAAACACCGTCACCAACTTCTAGGATGGAGACATCAAAAGTTCCTCCACCTAGGTCATAAACTGCTATAGTACCACTTTCTTTTTTATCCAGTCCATAAGCTAATGCTGCGGCTGTTGGTTCATTTATGATTCTAAGAACTTCTAACCCAGCTATTTTACCAGCATCTTTAGTAGCTTGCCTTTGAGCATCATTAAAGTAAGCTGGCACAGTAATTACAGCCTTATCAACAGTTTCTCCCAAATACGCTTCAGCATCTTCTTTTAATTTGCGAAGTATAAAACTAGATATCTCTGATGGAGCATACTCTTGCCCTTTTACATTTACCCAAGCATCGCCGTTTTTTGCGGATACAATCTTGTAAGGTACTAATTTTGAAAACTTTTTTGAAGCTTCGCCATCAAATCTTCTACCTATGAGCCTTTTAATTGCAAAAAGCGTATTTTCAGGGTTTGTTACAGCTTGCCTTTTTGCAGATTGCCCAACTAATTTTTCATCTTCAGTAAATGCTACCATCGATGGTGTGGTTCTAGCACCTTCACTATTTTCAATAATTTTTGGATTTTTTCCATCCATGACTGAAACACATGAATTTGTAGTACCTAAGTCAATGCCAATAACCTTAGACATAAATGATTCCCCCTGAACTTTATAAAATAAATTTAATTACTAATCAGATATATGGGTTAAGTAACTGAATATACAAGATTAAAATATAATTTATTCATCTTTTTCTTCTTTTTTTTCTTTTTTTTCATTTTCATCCATTTCACCTTTTGACACACCCACCATTGCAGGCCTAATAAGACGATCATGCAAGACATAACCAGGTTGGATCACCTCTATGATTGATCCTTCTTCATAATCAACAGATGGTGCTTCAAACATCGCTTGATGAAAATTATAATCAAATTTTTCGTGAAGTGGTTCTATTTTTTTAATTTGATTTTTGTCTAATAAAGATTTCATTTCTTTTAGTACTATTTCAATACCATCAATCAAATTTTTGACGCCTGTTTCAGACTGGTTTTCAGATGTAGATGATTTAACAGCACGTTCCATATTATCAACAACGTTAAGAAAATCCCTTAATAGGCTGATATGGCCGTATTTTTTTATCTGTTCAATTTCTTTGTTAGTTCTTTTTCGAAGATTTTCATTCTCAGCAAGTGAACGTAATAATTGATCTTTTAAATCTTTGATTTTATCTTGAGAATCACTTTCATCATTATCTAAATTTTCTTTATTATTTAAACTATCTTTCTCGTCAATAGAATTACTATCATTACTTTGACTATCATCATTATTAAGTGAATTGATACTTTTATCTTCCTCTTGATTATTAACATTCTCATTTTTATCTGTATGTTTGTTCTTGTTCATATTCATACATCACCTCTTGCTTAATGATATTTATTTAGTAATGTTGTATAAATATTCAACAAAAAACTTTTATATTAAAAATTATTTTATGAATTTAAAAAGAATATCTAGAAAAAGAACTGAGTTAAGGGAAATTCATTTTGAAAATAAATTTCTAGCTTATGCCGAGGGATCTTGTTTAGTTAAGTTTGGAAATACTCACGTAATTTGTACAGCTTCTATTGAAGAGAGAGTTCCGATATGGCTTAGAGGAAAACAAAAAGGATGGATCACGGCAGAATATGGAATGATACCTAGAGCAACACATTCTAGAGTCGATCGTGATATTTCCAAAGGGAAAATCTCTGGAAGAAGTCAAGAAATTCAGAGATTAATTGGAAGATCTCTCAGATCTGCAATTAACTTAAACGAATTAGGGGAAAGACAAATAAAGATTGATTGTGATGTAATTCAAGCTGATGGAGGCACACGAACTGCTTCAATTTCAGGTTCTTGGATAGCTTTACATGATGCAATTAAATACTTAATGTCTGAAGGAAAAATAACGAAAAACCCTATTAAAAATCAAATTGCTGCTATTTCATGTGGAATTATTAATGAAGAGATATTTATAGACTTAGATTATAATGAAGATTCAAATGCTACTGTTGATGCAAATTTTGTACTTACAGACAATAAAGAAATTATAGAAATTCAATCTAGCTCTGAACAAAAACCTATATCAAAATCTAGTTTTTTAAACATGTATGAATTGGTTGAAAATAATATTGATATAGTTTTTAAAAAACAAAGGGATATTCTATCTTTATGAGAGAATTTATCGATAATAAATTAGTTATAGCCTCAAATAACGATGGAAAAATCTTAGAACTTCAAGAAATATTGAAAGTATTTGATATTCATATTTTATCTAATAGAGATTTTAATATTACTGAACCAGTTGAAGATGGTAAAACATTTAAAGAAAATGCTTATATAAAATCCTTTAATACAGCTTCAAAAACTAAATTAGTCTCTTTGTCAGATGATAGTGGAATAAGTTTTAGAGCGTTAAATAATAGGCCAGGTGTACACTCAGCTAGATACGCAGGTGAAAAAAAAGACTTTGCTTTAGCAATGAAAAAATTGAATAAAGAACTCGAATTTAAAAATGATAAATCTTGTAAATTTACTTGTGCACTAAGTTTATGTTGGCCTGATGGCTATAATATAACAGTTCAAGGAGAAATATGTGGTGAATTTTCATGGCCTCCGAGTGGTAAAAATGGATTTGGGTATGACCCAGTTTTTTATTATCCCAAGTTGAAACAAACTTTTGGTGAATTAGATCCAACTATAAAACATGAAATAAGTCATAGAAATTTAGCTTTTAAAAAACTTAAAACTGAAATTAAAAAAATTGTCCATGAATAAACTGGGCATTTATATTCATTGGCCTTATTGTATTTCAAAATGTCCATACTGTGATTTCAATTCTCATAAAATAAAAAATTACGATCAGAATGATTGGTTATCAGCTTATGAAAATCAAATTAAATATTTTAAAAAGTATTTAGTATCTCAGAACTTTAAAAAAGTTAAATTAAGTTCAATTTTTTTTGGTGGAGGAACACCCTCTTTAATGCCTCCAAAACTAGTGGAAAAAATTTTATTATTTATAAATAAACTTTTTAATTTTGATAAAAATATTGAAATAACATTAGAATCGAATCCAACAAACTTAGAATTAAACAAAATTAGTGATTTTAAATCAGCCGGAGTTAATAGAGTCTCTTTAGGAATTCAAGGTTTAAATGATACTGATTTAAAATATTTAGGTCGTCTACATAATGCTTCAGAAACATTTGTTGTTCTCGATCTGATGCAAAAAATAATAGACAATATATCTGTAGATTTGATTTATGCTCTTTCTTGTCAAAATTTAGAAATATGGAACCATGAATTACAAAATTTTTTAAAAAACTTTTCTATTAAACATTTATCTGCATATCAACTTGTTATAGAAAAAGGTACTAAATTTTATCATTTATTTAATAAAGGACAACTTAAAACAGTTTCAGATGATCTTTATAAAGAATTTTATTTTAGTACAAAAAATATCTTAAAAGATAACAAATTTGATCAATATGAAATTTCAAATTTTTCAAAACCTAATTTTTTTTCTAAACACAACATAATTTATTGGAAATCATATAATTGGATTGGGGTCGGTCCTGGTGCCATTAGTAGAATTTGGAATAACAAAAAAGAAAGAATAGAATTTGAAAATTTTAAAAAACCTGAAACCTGGTTAAAAAATTGCTTACAAAAAAAAATAAATTTAAAAAACATTTTAACAATTAACTTTGACTCTTCTGAACAAGAAATTCTGATGATGGGATTAAGACTTAATGAGGGTGTTGATCTAAATAAGCTTAAAAACAGAACATTTTTAAATAATACTGAATTATTACACCTCCAAAAACAACGTATTCTAAATATTAGAGAAAATAAATTAATGATAAATGAAAACTATTTTAATGTTCATGACTATATCGTTAGAAAAATCATAGACAACTATTTATCTTCTTAATCGTCCCACTTTTATTAATTTTGTAAATATTTACAGGTCTTAAAACATTTCCATTAGCTTTAAATATAAACTTATTACCTAAAATAGAAAATTTATTTCTTCCATTTTCTAATTGATCCTCAAATTTGGTATTTTGAGATGCAACCCAAATACTTATTTTTGAAATATAATATCCTAATCTCATTAAATAGTCAGTTTCAGATTTTGACCATACTAATTTCCATAACTTATTAAATTCTTTTATATTTGTTTCTGATATAAAAGGGAATTTTGCATTTATAAGAGAATGTTCTTTTAATAATGTTTTATCATTCAATACTGATGTAGTAAATAATTCCGTTTTTAATAAATCAACATCATAATATGTTAAAATAGGAGCTAACCCTAAAATAAAATTTCTATTTCCAATCAAAATTATAAAATCATATTCGTTATTAGATAATAAATCTTTATTGTTACTTTCATCATAATTTAAAAAAATACTAATCTTATTTCTAAGATTTTCTTTATTTTTAAAAGTTTGAGAATTAATGAAAATTTTATTTTTTATTAAATTTTTTATTTCTGAATTCTCAACTTTGTTATAAATTTTACGTCCATAATCATTATCTACACTAATAAAACCAATTTTTTCTTTTTTACATTTAATTGCAAAATCAATTATTTTATTTATTTGATCAAAAGGTGAAAAACCTGATACCCAAATGCCCTTTTCAGATAGAGAACTGTCATTCGTAAAACTAAACACGGGTATTTTAAACTTATTTATAACTGATTTTATTTTGATTAAATTTTCCCTTAACAAAGGTCCAATAAGTAGTCTTGGATTTAATTTTTCTATTACTAATTCAAGATCTTTAGAATTAAAGTCTTCCCCCGTATTATAATATACAAATTTTATACTATTATTTTTACTTTGAAGTACTGCAAGATCTACAGCTTGTCTAATTTTTTCTCCAATGGATCTAAATTTGTTTGAAAAGGGTAATAAAACTAAAATATTAATTTCTTCATTAATTTTATTTGAATCACTAGTTGAGTTATAAAAGTTTTCAAAATTATATTTTATTTTATGAGATGAATTTTTTATCTTTAAATGTTCCATTCCTGTTTTTGGGGCCTTGGATAACATTTTAAATGTTGCTTGAAGAGCTTTTTGTGCATAGTCAATTTTATTTTCAACTTCTTTTCTTTGAATTCCCTCAAGATATCTTTCTTTTCTAAATTCAAAGACAACACTTTCACTAGGGTTACTTGCCATATACAAGTTTTCTAGTTTTTTCTTATTAATTTTATTTTCATTAAACTTTAATTCGTTGCTTTTAATTTCTGTAGAAGTACTATTATCTGAAAATTCATTTGAAATGTGAGATGAGCATGAAGATAACAATACAAAAGTATAAATTAAGATTTTAAAATTCATAAATATCACAATAATTAGTACATTAGTTTAGTTAAAAAATAATACAAAGTGGAACAAATTTCAAAAACATTAAATAAAATTAAAGCTGAAAATAATATTTTATATATAATTGCAACACCTATTGGTAATTTAGGTGACATTTCCTTAAGAGCTCTAAAAATATTATCATCTTTGGATATTATATTTTGTGAAGATACAAGAGTAACCGGAAAACTTTTAAAAAATTACGGCATAAAGCCTGCCAAATTAGAAGTTTATAATGATCACAGTAACCAAAAACATAGGAAAACAATTATTAATAAAATTAAAAATTTAAACATTAAGTTGGGATTAGTAAGTGATGCTGGAACACCACTTATATCAGATCCTGGTTATAAATTAGTAAAAGAATGTATAAAAAATTCAATAAAGATTACACATGTACCAGGAGCTTCTTCTATTACTACTTCTTTGGTATTATCAGGATTACCTTCTCATAACTTTTTTTTTGGAGGATTTTTAGAGAAGAGTAAAATACAAAGAAAAAAACAACTTAAAAACGCATTAAATTTTAAATTTACCTCCTTATGGTTTGAAAGTCCAAATAGATTAATTGAAACTTTAAAATTAATGATCGAGCTCAATAATGAATCATCAATTTCCGTTTTGAGAGAATTAACTAAATTGAATGAAGAAATTATAAGTGGATCCCCATCCTTCGTATATGATCAAATAACTAAAAAAACAAAATTAAAAGGAGAAACCGTATTAGTTATAAATAACAACTATCAATCCCAATACTCAAATGATATGATTTTAGACTTAATTAAACAAGATTACTCTAGATTTTCAACAAAAGAATTAGCATTATATATTTCAAAAAAAACTGGATTGCCAAAAAAAACTATTTACAATAAAATTATTGAGTTAAAATCATAATATATACCTTATGCGCTTATTTTTTTTGTTAATAATTATTTTAAGTTTGCAATCATGTGCTGCACCTATAATTGGTGGGGTAAGTGCAATTGCATTTAGCTCTTCTGCTCAAGAAAAAGGTCTTGGTACCTCAATAAAAGATAAGGTAATTTATGTTAAATTGAGAAATGCTATCTATGACTGGAATCCATCTGTTTCCGAAAATATATCCTTAAGTGTAGATAATGGTTCAATTTTAGTAACAGGAAAAATAATAAATATTGATACGAAAGTTCAATTAACCAAAATTATCTGGGATATTAATGGCGTTAAGGAAGTTAATAATAAAGTTCAAATTTCTGAAACAACTAATTTTAAAAATATAGCAAAAGATCTAGCGTCATTAGGGGAAATTAAAGCAAGACTAATGGCATCGACAAAGCTAAATAGTCTAAATTTTTCAATTGATGTAGTTAACAACATTGCATACATTAGTGGTGTTGCATCTAGTGAAGAAGAGGTCTCTATTTTAACTCAAATTGCGCAAGAAGCTAGATTTATTAAAGAAGTCCAAAATTTTGTAAAAGTAAATAAAGACAAAAGATGAGACAAAAGCTTAAGATTGCGCTTCAAATGGATCCTTTAGAAAAGCTTGATCTAAAAGGAGATACAACTTTTATACTTGGGCTTGAAGCTATCAAAAGAGGCTTTGAATTATATTTTTATTCGCCATTTGACTTAATATACAAAAATGACAAAGTTTATGCAAAAGCTAAATTTTTAGACCTTGCATTAAAAAATGGAAAAGAAACATTTAACTATGGTAAGGTAAAAATTCTGAAATTGTCTTCATTAGATGTTATTCTAATGAGACAAGACCCTCCATTTAATATGTCTTATATAACAGCAACTCACATATTAGAAAAAATTGCTTCACAAACTTTAATACTAAATAATCCATTTCATGTTAGAAATGCCCCTGAGAAAATCTTTGTCACTGAGTTTTCAAAGTTTATGCCTGAAACACTTATTACACGAGAACCCTATGAAATAATAAAATTTAAGAATAAAAATAAAAATATTATTATCAAACCACTTTACGGAAATGGTGGAGAAAGAGTATTTTATATTACAGAAAATGATACAAATTTTAACGTAATAATAGAAAATTTTTTAAATTCGAATGAAGAACAATTTATTATACAAAGTTATATTCCAGAAGTTAAAAAAGGTGATAAGCGAATTATACTTATTGATGGAGAGGTTGTAGGTGCAATAAATAGAATACCCGCAAAAAATGAAAATCGCTCAAATATGCATGTCGGAGGAAAACCAATTAAAACTTCATTAAACAAAAATGATAAATTAATTTGTGAAACAATTTCTCCTCATCTAAAGTCTAAAGGATTGTTTTTTGTTGGAATAGATGTAATAGGCAATTTTTTAACTGAAATTAATGTTACTTCACCTACTGGAATAAGGGAAATAAATCGGTTAAATAAAACCAATATTGAAAAAATTTTTTGGGATAAAGCTTTAAAAAAATTATAAATTACAATTATTTATTACATTTTTCCTAAATTTTTACCTGCTAACAAATGAAAATGTAAATGTGGAACTTCTTGATTTGCGTTTTTACCTGCATTAGATATCAATCTATAGCCTGTATTTTCAAGATCATAATCTTTAACTAACTGATTAATTAACTTAAAGAAATAATAAATTTCATCTTTTGAAGCTCTGTTGAGAAAGTCATCATATTTTACGTATTTACCTTTAGGAATAATCAATATATGAATTGGAGCTTGTGGCGCTATATCATGAAAAGCAATTGCATATTCGTTCTCCAAAATAATATCCGTAGACATCTTTTTATTAAGTATTTTAGCAAATATATTATCGTCATTATACGCCATTAACTTAACCTACTTTTTTTTTCATCTAAGCCTGATATTCCTCTTCTTCTATGAAGTTCTCTCCACACATCATCAGGCTTAACATCTACAGAAATCCACATTACACATAAGTGATATAATAAATCCGCCGATTCATTTATAATTTTCATTTTATTATTATCAAGGTATTCTAAAATAACCTCAAATGATTCTTCACCTATTTTTTTTGCTAACAAATTTTTGTTAGTCAGAAGGGAAGATGTATATGATTTTTCTTTATCAAATTTTTTTTTCTTTAATAAATCATCAAATAATTTTTCAAGATTATAATCAGTCAAATTCTTACCATGTATTTCTTACAGGAATTCTGTATTTTAACATCTCTTTTTTTACATTTTCAATAGAATAAATACCAAAATGGAAAATCGATGCTGCTAAAACTGCAGATGCATTTCCTTTGTTTAAAACATTAACCATGTCAATAGGTTTCCCTGCTCCACCGGAAGCAATTACAGGTATACTCACCTCCGTAGAAATTTTGCTAGTTAACTCAATATCATATCCAAGTTTTGTTCCATCAGCATTCATAGAAGTCAACAAAATTTCACCCGCACCATTTTTTTCACCTTCAATAGCCCATTCTAATGCATCTATGTCAGTTTTTGTTTTTCCTCCATGAGTTGAAACATTATAGCCAGATTTATGGTTACTTTGATCTTTATAAGCATCAATTGCTAAAACTATACATTGGCAACCAAAACTGTCAGATGCTTCTTTAATTAAACTAGGTCTAAAAACTGCAGCTGAATTAATAGAAACTTTATCAGCTCCAGATTTTAATAAAATATTAATATCTACATTGTTTTTTATACCACCACCAACTGTAAGAGGAATAAAACAACGTTCAGCAACTTTACTAACTATGTCAAAAAGGGTTTTTCTTCCTTCATTTGTTGCAGAAATATCTAAAAAACAAATTTCATCTGCTCCAAGATCGTTATATAACTTTGCTTGCTCTACTGGATCCCCAGCATCAATAAGATCTACAAAGTTTATACCTTTAACTGTTCGTCCATCATGAACATCTAAACATGGTATAACGCGCTTTGACAGCATTTTTAATTTCCTATTAACTTTATTAAATTATTTAAATCAAATTTTTTTTCATATATTGCTTTTCCTATAATAACCCCAGAAATACCAATATCTCTTAAATCATGTAAAGCTTTCACATTATTTATATTTGAAATTCCACCAGACGCAATAATTGGAATTTCTATTGATTTCGCAAACTTTTTAGTCTGTGATATATTTACACCTTTTAAAGTGCCATCTTTGGATATGTCAGTATAGATAACTTTATCAAAATATTTTGCATCTATATGATTAACATATTTAATCGGATCAATTTCGAGTAATTTTGTCCATCCATTAACAGCTATTTTTTTATTTTTAATATCTAATCCTAAAGCTAATTTTTTACTAAAAAAGTTACTAAGATTATTTATTAAATCTGGATTTTTAAAAGCAAAAGTTCCTAAAACTATTCTTGAAACACCAGCGTCAATCCAAAATTTAATATCTTCTACAGATCTTATTCCTCCACCTAATTGAATCTTAATATTACTCTTGGTTTTCTTAAGAATTTTTAAAATAACTTGCTTGTTATCATATTTTCCAAATGCAGCGTTTAAATCAACTATATGAATCCATTTAAAACCATTATTTGAAAAAAATTTAACTTGCTTAATCGGATCATCTTCATAAATGGTCATTTTGTTTTCTTTACCATGAACTAACCTTACACAATTTCCATCTTTTAAATCCACAGCTGGATATATTTGAAAATTAGTCATTTTTTTAATAAGTCTTTATAAAAATAATACCCAGAATAATATTTATTACCAATTAATACAGATTTAGGGTTTTCACCACTTTTCTTAAAACCAGCTTGATAATATATCTGTATAGCTCTTTTTTGTGTTTCTCTTACTTCTAAGGTGATTATTGTAAATTTATTTTTTTTTGCTTCTTTTTCTACTTCTTGAATTAGCATTCTTGCCAAACCATAACCTCTTGCCCAAGATGCTATAAAGAATGTAGTCAAGTTACATAAATGAGATTGGGCCTCATTACTACGTGCGGGCTTTATAAGTTGGATGGAACCACATATAACATTATCAATTTTTCCAACTATTAGTAATCTCTCTGGTACTAACAATACACCTTTCCAATAATCAACCAATTTTTTTCTTTGAGGAGGATTTATCCATCCAAAACCTCCATCTACTAATATAGCATCTTCTGTAGCATCACATAACTCCTCAATATCTGCGTTATTAAGTGCAGAAATAAACTTTGCTTCTATCTTAGGTTTTGGTAATTTTAATTCAAAATCATTCATAAACTTAATTTTAACCAATTATGTAAAATTTTTAATCCTGATCTTCCGCTTTTTTCAGGATGAAATTGAAACCCAAAAATATTATCTTGATTAACTATAGCAGGAATATTTATTCCATGTTGAGTATTACAAATTATATTTTTCTTATGTTTTATATCAAAAAAATATGAATGTACAAAATAAAATTGATCATTTGCTGTTATATCATTAAATAAATTATTTCTTTTATAAATACTTAAACTATTCCAACCCATATGAGGTATTTTTAAGTTTTGTGTACTATTTAAAAAGTTTTTTATCGGTTTTACATCCCCATTTATCCAAGATAATCCTCTAGTTTTTTGATTTTCATAGCCATAATCTGCTAATATCTGCATGCCTACACATATACCTAAAAATGGTTTTTTTTTTGTAATTACTTGTTCCTTTAAAGTTTCTACAAGATCTTTAATTTTTCTAATTCTATTCATACATTGATCAAATGATCCAACACCTGGTAAAATTATTTTATCAGCTTTTTCAATTTCTGATAAATTTCTACTCACCTTCACTTCAGAAAATTTATTAATATTATGAAGAGTTCTCTTTATAGAATTATACACAGATTTTATGTTCCCGGAACCATAGTCGATGATAAGAACAAACATTAAATTTTTTAAATAACTCCCTTTGTTGAAGGAATAATATCACTGTTTCTATTCATTATAGTAAGGCTCTTTCTTAAACAAACCGACAAAACTTTAAAACACGATTCTATAATATGATGAGCGTTACTTCCATAATTATTTTCAATATGGATTGTCATTTTGGCAGATTGAGCAAAAGCACGAAAAAATTCTTGAAAAATTTCTGAATCAACCCCTCCAATTTTTTCATTTGGTAAAATAACTCTCCACTCTAACCAAGGTCTACCAGAAACGTCAACGGAACAACTAGTTAAAGTTTCATCCATAGGTAATGATAATGAAGCAAAACGATTAATACCTGCTTTATTTAGTATTGCATTATTTACAGCTTCTCCAATACACCACCCTAAATCTTCGATGGTATGATGCGCATCTATCTCAACATCACCAGAACACTTAATAACTAAATCAATATAACTATGTTTTGAAATTTGTTCTAACATATGATTCATAAATGGAATTGGTGTACTAATGTTGCTTAGACCTTTTCCATCTATATTTACTTTACAAAAGATTTCAGTTTCAGAAGTTTTTCTAAAATTTTCAGATTTTCTTTCTTTTTTCATAATTTATATTTATATCTATTTTTTAATTGAACAAATAAAGCACCTTCTCCCCCTTTATTATGTGGCATAGTTTCAAAACCAACAACATATTTAGATAAATCTTCACTTTTAAGCCACAATGGAGTTTTTAATTTTAATTTACCTTTACTATTTGGTCCCTTTCCTGTAACAATTATGATACTTTTAAAGTTACTGAAATAACAATCCTTAATAAAATTTTTAATTATTTCATGCGCCTGAACTTCTGTTTTTCCATGAAGATCAATTATGGCATCAACAATTGATCTATTACTTTTAATCTGTTTTTTTATTTTACTATCTAATGTAAAAGTAACATTCGGTTTTAAAACTTTATTGATTCCTGAAATAGTACTTGAATTAATTTTTTTGTTTTTAGCAATTTTTTTTGTAGTATTTAAATTTGATGTGTAAAAGTTCCATATTTTTTTATCTTTATCTGATAAATTATGCATCACTAGTTTCAACTAGTATCCAATTAACATCTTTAGATTGAATTTCTTTTTCAAATGTCCATAAATCTTTTACTAAAATGCTCTTGTTTTGATCACCATCAATAATCTTCCCTTTTTTATCTTCAAGAACCTTAATTTGCTCAGATTCAAATAGGACTGAGACCCTCAAAAAGTTTTTTAATTTTTTTACGTCTTCAATTTTAATAGAAACCATTTTTATTATGTCTATTTTTAAGATTTCTTCTTCAAGAAGACGTTCATCAATTACAACCTGAAAGTTTTTAATTAATTTATCATCAATATACATTTCTATGTTTTTCAAATCACCTCTTACAAAACAGTTTATAACCATTTCGAAAAAATTTTGCGCTCCTTTCAAAAATTCTTTCTCGTTGAAAGTTGGATCAGCTTCGTATATTGAATCTTTTTTAGATCTAATTTCATTAATATCTGATGTTTTGTTTTCTAATTTAACTACATTAGTAAAATTTTTTTTACCAATATCAATTTTATTATTTTGTTCATTGCCATCAGAATTTTGGCCTAAAATACTTTTTAATCTGTAAACTAAAAATATAGCAATAATTGCAAATATTATTATATCTATAAATGGTAGAGAGAGTTGCATATTAAATACCTTGGGTGATTTTAAATTAATAATTGATATTTATCAATGTATATATGTATATTGAGATAATGTTCAATCATTTTAATAAAATTAATTATGAAAACCAGTGAAATATCTTTAATCGGCCAATACATTAAAGATTTATCTTTTGAAAATCCAATGGCTCCAAATTTACCTTCACAAAATAACAACCCAACTGTCAATTTAGATGTAAATACTACCTATTTAGATTTAAAAAATAATACTCATGAAGTTAACTTAAAAATAAATTGCTCAGCTTCTATAGACAATGGCACATTATTCGCTATAGAACTTCAATACGCAGGATTAATTAAAACTATTATAAATAATGAAAAAGATAAAAAGAAATTAATAATTTCTGCAAGTTATCTGCTCTTTCCATATGCAAGAAGTATTATTAGTAATATCACTATGGAAGGTGGTTTTAAACCTTTGGTTATACAACCAATTGAATTTGAAAACATGTTTAAAAAGTAATTATTGAATTTTTTTCCATAAAGGATCTGTCATTTGAGTTATAAAGCTTTCGTGTTGTTTTTTTTCTTGTTCAGATAGATTCATTAATTGTTCACGTGGTACAGAAAAACTTTCTTTAAAATATTTAATTTCTTTATTTTTATTAAGACCGATTAACTTATTGTCAATTAAGTTTAAGTCTTCTTGTTTTCCTGTTATTAACTTCAAATATACTTTAGATAATAGGATAGCATCTAACAAAGCTCCATGGAAATTTTGCCTAGTATTTTTTACATCCAATTTTTTGCATAAAGAATCTAAATTTACTGTCTGTCCAGGAAATTCTTTCTTAGCTATATCTATTGTGTCAATAACAGAATTTTTAATATTGTTAAAACCGCAATCTTGTAATTCTTTATTAATAAAATTTGTATCGAACTCTGCATTGTGAATTATTATCATATCGTCTTTAATAAAATCTAAAAATTTTTTTGCGATCTTGTTGAATGTAGGTTTTCCTATCAAAAAATCGCTAGATATTCCATGTACTTTTTGAGCAGAAATTTTTATGTTAATTTCTGGATTAATATATTCATGAAAATAGTTTTGAGTTAAAACATTATCTATTAATTCAACAATGCCTATTTCTATTATTCTATCATAGTCAAAGTTTAAGCCTGTTGTTTCTGTATCAAGTACTAACTTTCTTTTTTTCATTTCTTAATCTTAGTTTAAATAAAGTTTTTATTAATAGTAAAAAAACTTTTATTAGTATAATTGATCTGTTATTTGTATTAATTACATGTGGTTTATAATTCATTTTATCACAAAAACTTAATTGCGACGCTACTATTTTTTCAAAAAGTAAATTTGAAATTTTATCTCTTTTCAAAACTCGTTCTTTTTGTGTTTTTACATTACAATGAGCTAATATAATTAAATCGTATTTTTTTTCCGATTTTGTTTCATATATCAAAGGCACATCATAAACCAATATTTTTCTATTATAATTAATGTGTTCAAATTTTTTTAATTCAATGTCCAAATAGGGATATAATAATTGTTCTAACTTTTTCTTTTCTTTTTTATTGGAGAATATAATTGTTCTTAATTTTAGCTTATCAACATGACTTTTTTTTACAACAGAGGGCCATATACTCTTTAATTGTTTTATAATTTCAGTTGTTCTTAAAATGTTTTTTATTTCTTTATCAGCATCAAATATTGGTACGTTAAAAAATGCAAATATATTTGCTATTGTTGTTTTTCCTGTGCCAATTGATCCTGTTATCCCTATTTTATACATAATAAGCTGTGGATAGATATATCATTATTTAATAGTTCCCTTTTTAATTCACAACATATAAATTTTTTTTTCTGTTTATAACTTTTTCAACACATGTCTTTATTTACATTTTCTCATTCAAAACAGTTACTTGTAAAAATTATGTTTGTTGATAAATATTAATAACTATTTATAAACAAAATTATGAATACATTTACAACAAGTTTATTAATTAATAATTATGATTAGTGAATTAATAAAATTAAAAAAAAGTCATATAAGACCCAAATGGTTTTTGAGACAGGCCGGGCGACATATTCCAGAGTATTTTTCTATACGAAATAAACACAACAATTTTATTGATTTTTGTCTTAATGAAGATTCAATTGTTGATGCAACTATTCTACCTTTAAAATATTATAATATCGACGCGGCAATATTATTTTCTGATATTTTATTATTACCTTACTTCTTAGGACAAAAAGTTACTTTTAAGGAAAATATAGGACCTGTATTAAGCAAAATAGATATAAATGAAGAGTTCATTAATAGAAAAATTGATTTAAATAACTTTATACCGATAAAAAACGCCATTTTAAAAATCAAAGAAGTGCTTCCTCCCACTAAAGATTTAATAGGGTTCTGTGGAGCACCTTGGACTTTAGCATGTTATATGTTAGATGGTGGCAGCTCAAAGGACTATGCTAAAACAAGAATTTTTTTATGGAACAATGAAGAAATGTTTGACAAATTAATTAACAAGTTAACTAAAAGTTGTGCTGATTTTCTTGAATATCAGTATCTAGCAGGTTGTTCTGTTTTGATGATTTTCGATACATGGTCAAGTATGATTCCTGACACGTATTGGGTAAAATTTGGTATTGAACCTGTTAAATCAATAGTTGATATATTGAGAAAAAGAAATGTAAAATGTCCTATTATTGGATTTCCATTTAAATCTGGTGAAATGCTGATCCAATATAGCTATGAGAGCCTAGTTGATGTAGTCTCAATTGATTGGAAAACAAATTTAGATTGGGCTATAAAAAATATCAATAATACTGTAATTACTCAAGGAAATTTAGATCCAGCAATACTTTCTTCTGATAATACATTAGCCATAAAAAAGGAAGTATATCGAATATTAAGCCTGACTCAAAATAAATGTCATATTTTTAATGTTGGTCACGGTTTAACGCCTGAAGTCAAAATAAGAAATGTTAAATATGTAATTAAACTAATAGAAGAGTATTAGATGTTGCATTTATATCTAAAGTCCTTTCATCTAATTTTCTTAATAGCATGGATGGTCTCGCTACTGTATTTACCAAGATTGTTTGTCTATCATTCAAATGTTTTCATAACAAGTTCCTCATATAACTTATTTTTATTGATGGAAAAGAGGCTGATAAAAATTATAGCGATACCTGCTATGAGTTTCACAGCCCTTTCTGGTATTATGCTTTTAAATATTCAAGACGAATTGTTATATGAAAATTATTTTATAATAAAGATTCTAATTGTAGTATTTTGGATGATTTATCAAGCATACTGGATCTATATCTATACAGTTCTCAAGGAAAAGAAAAACAAGAGATCACGAAATTATTATAAATTAATCAATGAAATACCAACATTTTTTATGATTATAATTATTTTACTTGTTGTGCTTAAACCTAATTTAGGTTAAAAAAGAATTCTCTCAAATATTTATTATCGAAATTTATGCATTTAAATGAATTGAAATCAAAAAATCCATCTGACTTGTTATTATATGCGGAAAGTTTAGAAGTAGAAAATGCAAGTAATCTCAGGAAACAAGACATGATGTTTGCCTGTTTAAAAAAGCTTGCTGATAACGACGTTCCAATATATGGAGAAGGCGTGTTAGAAGTTTTAGCTGATGGATTTGGCTTTTTAAGATCCGCTGATTCGAATTATCTTGCAGGGCCAGATGATATATATGTATCGCCTAGTCAAGTGAAAAAATTTGGCTTAAGAACTGGAGATACTGTCGAAGGAGAAATTAGGTCGCCAAAAGAAGGCGAAAGATATTTTGCGTTATTAAAAACTGAATCAATAAATTTTGAAAAACCAGATAATATAAGGCAAAGAATAAATTTTGATAATTTAACACCATTATATCCAAATGAAAAAATAAATTTTGAAACAGAGTTCAATCCAGAAAATAAAGATTATACACCACGAATTATAGACCTGATAGCACCTGTAGGTAAGGGACAAAGAAGCCTGATTGTTGCACCACCACGAACAGGAAAAACTATGATGTTGCAATCGATTGCCAAAGCTATAACAACAAACCATCCTGAAATATATTTATTAGTTTTATTAATAGATGAAAGACCTGAGGAAGTAACAGATATGCAAAGATCAGTCAAAGGTGAAGTTATAAGTTCAACTTTTGATGAACCAGCAACAAGACATGTACAAGTTACTGACATGGTTATAGAAAAAGCAAAAAGGTTAGTTGAACACAAAAGAGATGTTGTGATCTTGTTAGATTCAATAACAAGGCTCGCTAGAGCATATAACACGGTCATACCGTCAAGTGGTAAAGTTTTGACTGGAGGCGTTGATGCTAATGCTCTGCAAAGACCAAAGAGATTTTTTGGGGCAGCAAGAAACATTGAAGAGGGTGGCTCTTTATCTATTATAGCAACAGCATTGGTAGAAACAGGGTCTAGAATGGATGAAGTTATTTTTGAAGAGTTTAAAGGGACAGGTAACAGCGAGGTTATTTTAGACAGAAAGCTATCAGATAAAAGAGTTTTTCCTTCTATAGATGTAACTAAATCTGGCACTAGAAAAGAAGAATTGTTAGTTCAAAAGGATATACTATCAAAAATGTGGGTGTTGAGAAGAATTTTAATGCAGATGGGACCAGTAGATGCTATGGAATTCTTAGTAGATAAGTTGAAACAAAGTAAATCAAACGAAGATTTCTTTAGAGCTATGAATAAATAGTGTAGTTTCACGTGAAACAAAATGAGTATGACACAATTTTCGCATCGGCCAGCCAATTTAGATCAGCTATCAAAATTATCAGAATAAGTGGGAGAAATGCAAAAAAAATTCCAAATATATTTAATTTTAAAAGGCCGAGACCCAGAATATTTTCATTAAGAAGGCTTACTCATAAAAATAATATAATTGATGTTGCTCCTGTTGTATGGTTGCCAAAAAGTAAGAGTTTCACTGGAGAAGACACTTATGAACTTTATATTCATGGAAGTTTTGTAATAGAAAAATTAATTTTTAAAATTCTAACTTCCTATAAAAATTTTAGATTAGCAGAACCAGGAGAGTTTACTAAAAGAGCTACTTTAAATGGCAATATTGACTTAATTCAAGCTGAAAGTATAAATGATATTGTTAATTCACAAACAGAAAAACAACTCTCAGTAGCTCAAACCCAACTCGATGGTTCATTAAGCAATGTTGTTAAAAGCTGGAGAGAAGAAATTATTTACATATCTTCATTAATTGAATCCCTTATTGATTTTTCTGATGAAGATATTCCTGAAGAATTATCTAATCTATTCTTAAAAAACTTAAAGACTATACAAAAAAAGATCAAAGATACGTTAAAATCTGCTACGTTAGCGTCTTTTATTAAAGAGGGATTCATTGTTACGATAATAGGTAAGCCTAATGTAGGTAAAAGCAGTTTAATAAACGCATTAACAAAATTAAACATTTCAATTGTCACTGATTTTCCTGGAACAACAAGAGATTTAATACAACAAAAAATAGATGTAAAGGGTCTGCCTGTTATTTTATATGATACTGCAGGTATTAGAAAAACAAATAATATTATTGAAAAAAAAGGTATTGAGCTGGCAATAAATATTATGAAAAAGAGTAATTTAATATTGAATTTATGTGAAGACGGTAATTTTAATTATAAAACGTTACAAAAAGAATTTTTAGATGATAGTAAAATAAAGATTATCAATGTTAAAACAAAGGTTGACATAAAAAAAAATAGTAAGAAAAATGCAGATGTAGAAATTTCTTCAAAGACAAACTTTGGGATTAATATTCTATTAGAGAAAATTTATTCTTATTTATCTGGCTTAGAGCCAAAAGAGTCATCATTACTTACATCTGAAAGACAAATTTCACATTCAAAGAAAGCACTTAGTGCTTTAAATAGAATTAATAAGTTATCAATTATTAAGGAAACTGAACTTATTGCTGAGGAATTAAGGCTTGCTTCTAAGCATATTAGTAATATAACTTCTTTTATAGATAATGAAGACGTTTTAGATAAAATATTTAGTAGTTTTTGTATAGGAAAATAAATGGAAAAGAATGTTGATGTTATAGTAATTGGTGGCGGTCATGCAGGAATTGAGGCTTCAAGCGCTATATCAAGATTCGGTGGCAAGGTATTATTAATTACGTTAAAAAAAAATCAAATTGGTGAAATGTCCTGTAACCCAGCTATAGGTGGTTTAGGTAAAGGTCACTTAGTAAGAGAAATTGATGCACTAGATGGTGTTATGGGTAGAGCCATAGATCAATCCGGTATTCAGTTTAGAATGTTAAATAGATCAAAGGGGCCAGCGGTTCATGGGCCCAGATCTCAGGCTGATAGAAGGTTATACAAAAAGAGCGTTCAGGAAATACTGCTAAATCAACAAAAAATTAGCGTTATTGAAGGATTCGTCGATGATTTAATAATTGATAAAAAAAAAATTAAGGGTGTTGTTTTAGATAATGGTAAAAACTTTTTTTGTAATTCATTAGTTATTACCACTGGCACATTTCTTGGTGGAAGGATATTTGTCGGCAATGAAACATTTGAAGCCGGACGCATAGGCGACAAATCATCCTCTAAACTTTCTCAAAAGATAAGAAATCTTGGTTTTCCAGTAGGCCGTCTTAAAACTGGAACACCCCCAAGACTAGTAAAAAATACAATTGATTGGAATTTAGTTGAATTGCAATCACCTGATGAAAATCCTGTCCCATTCTCTTATTTAAATTCTAAAATAGAAGTTTCTCAAATTAAATGTGGAATAACAAGAACAACTGAAAAAACACATAGCATTATTGAAGAAAATTTAAAAAAATCTCCTGTTTTTTCAGGTTCTATAAAAGGTTACGGACCTAGATATTGTCCGAGTATAGAAGATAAGGTTAATAGATTTAAGGATAAAACGTCTCACCAGGTTTTTTTAGAGCCTGAGGGATTGGATAGCGACTTAGTATATCCTAATGGAATATCAACAAGTTTACCAAGAGAAATTCAAGATAAATTTATTAAAACTATACCAGGTTTAAAAAATGTAAAGATACAAGAGTATGGTTATGCTGTTGAATATGATTATATTGACCCCAGGTGCCTAAAATATACGTTAGAGTCAAAAAAGGTGAAAAATTTATTTTTCGCAGGACAAATAAATGGAACTACGGGTTATGAAGAAGCCGCTGCACAAGGCCTAGTTGCGGGTGTAAATAGTATGTTAAAAGCTAAAAATTCTAGTTTGAAATTTTTATTAAATAGAACCGAAAGCTATATTGGTGTCATGATAGATGATTTAGTTACTCGAGGCGCGCCTGAACCATACAGAATGTTTACTTCAAGAGCTGAATATAGATTATTATTAAGGTCAGATAATGCTGACCAAAGATTAACTGACAAAGCAATTAGCTTTGGAATAGTTAGTAATAAAAGAAAAAAATCGTGGCTAACTAAAAAGAAATCTTTAAAAGACTTGAAAAAATATTTAAAAAATTTGAAATTAAATAGTGAACAATTAAAAAAAATAGGTATTAAAACTTTAAAAAACGGTAACATACCCTCAGTTCATAATTTAATTACTGGAAACAAAATCTCGTTAGAAAAAATAATTACAAATTTTGATCCAAAAAATGAATTCTCAATCGATTGCATAAATCAAATCGAAATAGACATTAAATATGATATTTATATAAAACGTCAGCTTAATGATATTAAGCAATTTGAATCAGAACAACAAACATTAATACCTAAAAAAATAAATTATAGGAAAATTAAAGGATTATCAAATGAATCTATTGATATTTTAAATCAACATAAGCCCGAAACTATTAGGCAAGCGTCACAATTGCCAGGTTTCACATCATCTGCCGTTTTTTTACTACTATATCACGTTAAAAATAAAAAAACCAAATTAGCTTAATGAGGGAAGGATTTTCTAGATTTAAAAAACATATTCATGTTTCACATGAAACATTAGAAAAGCTAGTTATATATTTTGAGCTTTTAAATGTCTGGCAAGAGAAAATGAATTTAGTCAGTAATAATTCATTGGAAAATGCAGAAATACGACACTTTTTAGACTCTGCTCAATTATACGTTTTCTGCAAAAATTTAAATGGTAATATAATTGATTTTGGCACTGGCGCGGGATTTCCAGGAGCTGTTCTATCAATTTTAGGAGCTTCAAATATTTTTTTAGTAGAATCAAATAAAAAAAAATGTAACTTTTTAACAAAACTAAAAAAAGAGACCAATAGTAATTTTAATATTGTCAATTCAAGAATTGAAAATTTAGAATTTTTAAACCCGTCTTTAATTGTATCAAGGGCTTTAACATCTACCAAAAATTTAATGCTCTTTTCCATTGATCATATGCTTAAATCAAAAAAAATAAATTCCAAGAAGGAGGCCATCAAAAAACTACCTAACCTATTGTTTTTAAAGGGAAAAAATTTTAAAGAGGAGTTAAATTATATACCTAAAAATTTAAAAATAAAATTTCAAACTTTTCCTTCTATTACAAGTGCAGAAAGTAGAATTTTGTTGTATAATAAAAATATTTCATGACTTTAACTAATACTAATATTATTGCAATAGCTAATCAAAAAGGAGGTGTTGGAAAAACAACAACTGTTATTAACCTTGCTACTGCAATGGCAGCATGTAATAAAAAAGTCTTAATTATTGATTCAGATCCTCAGGGAAATGCCAGTACTGGTTTAGGTTTAGACAAAACAGTCCTAAAAAATAGTTTTTACGATTTAATTAGAGGTGATATTTCAATTAATAAAGTAATTGTTAAAACTCAAATTCCCAATTTATGTATAATTCCTACTTCTATGGATTTAGCTGTAGTAGAACAAGAATTTGTTAATAGAGAAAAAAGAGAGGAGAGATTAAAGAAAGAAATTGAACAAATCAATAGACCTTTTGATTATATTTTAATCGATTGTCCTCCTTCTTTAGGTCTTTTAACTCTAAATGCATTAGTAGCATGTAAAAATTTATTAGTGCCTTTGCAGGTTGAGTTTTATGCTTTAGAGGGTCTAACACAACTTATGGAAACAGTTAATCAAATTAAAAATAATTATAACAATTCATTAACTTTACAAGGTATAGTTTTAACAATGTATGATAAAAGAAATAAGATATCTGAATTGGTAGCATGTGACGTAAAAAATTTTTTTAAAGAAAAGGTTTATAAAACTATTATTCCTAGAAATGTAAAAATATCTGAAGCTCCTAGCCATGGGATACCAATTTTAATGTATGATATTTCATGTTCAGGTTCTCAAGCTTATGCATCGCTTGCAGCAGAAATAATTAATCAGGAGAACAAGTTAAATGGCTAAAATTAGTAAAAAAGAACCATTAGGAAGAGGATTATCAAGTTTACTGGGAGAAAATATAAACATTGATAATTTAACTAATTTAAATACAAAAAACAATTTGAGTGTTATACCAATTGATTACTTGTCGGCAGGATCCTGGCAGGTCCGAAAAAATTTTGATGATATTGAACTACATAACCTTTCACAATCTATAAAAAATAATGGAATATTTCAACCTATAGTTGTAGTTTCGGACAAAGAAGAGAACGGTAAATACAAAATTGTAGCTGGAGAACGTCGCTGGAGAGCTGCGCAATTAGCAAATATACATGAAGTACCGGTTATTTTAAGAGATGATTTGTCATCAGATAAAATTGTAGAAATATCTTTATTAGAAAATTTAGAGAGATCAGACTTAAATCCCATAGAAGAGGCAAAAGGTTATGAGGAACTAATTAATAAGTATAATTATACTCAAGAAAAAGTTGCTAAGATTTTCAGTAAGTCAAGACCTTACATAACTAATTTTTTAAGATTACTTTCATTACCTGATGAAATAAAATCTTTTATTGTTGATGGAAAAATTTCTGTAGGCCATGCAAGAGCTATTATAAATAGTGATAATTCATTAGAACTAGCAAGAAATATAATTAAAAAAGGCTTATCAGTTAGAGAAGTTGAAAAACTAAATAAAAAGCCAAAGAAATCAGAAAATACTTCTGAACTTCACAAATATTTAGATATTGAAAATGAATTATCTAACAAAATTGGTTTAAAAACAAAGATTTTATTTAATAAAGAGAAAAAAAATGGATCATTAACTATTAAATTTAAAAATTTAGATCAATTAGAGTATATAATAAAAAAATTTAATTAGGTTTAATTTTTATTTTAAAATAGATATATAAAAATAATTGATTTAAAAAAATATACTCATTTTCTTTTTTCGATTTGCAGTTTAATTCTGTCTTAAACAAAAAATACAAACATTCATCAATATCACTTAAAGTCCACAAATCTAACATTTTAAAAAAAAGAGAATGTTCTTTATAAAAAATGTTTAAAGATTTGTTATTTACTATTTCACTTTTGGTCAGACTATTTTTTCTCATATTTATGCATTTTTGTAACAATTTAAATTTGGATTTTATTAAATATATTATGGAGCTACTGGAAAAATTAATACGTTCAAAGTTTGTTAATAAATTTATAGATTCGTAGTATTTTCCTACCATTAATTTATTAATCATTTCAAAAATGGTATCATCATTATTGTCATCAATAAGATGTAGTAATTTATCAAAATTCATATGTTCATCTTTATTTTGAAGTCTAATTTTCTCAAAAGTATTTTGAATTATTTTAGAGTCTTTAGGAAATTTATTTGTAAGTTCATGTATCTGTGATTCATCTAAGTTTAAGTTAATATTTACTAATTCTTTTCTTAAGTTATTTTTTACATCATCCTCATTTTCTTCATAACAAGTAAAACAAATCGCATTTTTGCTGTTAATTAGTTTTTGGGATAAAATATCAGATTGTTTAAATAAATAACTTATAATTATTAATCGGACCTCCTTAATTTCTGAAAAATTAAACTCAGTAAATATTCTAGTAACGTCATTTTTCTTATCACCTTGTCTAATATCAACTATTATTGTTTTTTTTGAACCAAATAAAGAAATTGAATTTAATTCATCAAAAAATGCTTCAGTATTAGTTAATAATTTATTTTCATCAAAATAATTTGTAATGAAAGGATTATCCAAATCAACTTCTAAATTTTTTTTTAAATTAGAATAACAAATGTCAATCAAGCCAAGATTATTTCCAAAGATGTAAAAAATATTGAAAGTGTCATCAATCTTATTTGAAAATATGTTTTTATTTAATGGATTAATTTTCACTAGTATAAGTATTCAATAAGATTTTTCTATATAATTTAGAAGCTAAATACTTTGTTATTCTTTCTTTTGCAAAATTATTATTTTCATCAACACTATATAATGATGAAACATTACCAGTATTAATGGAACTTGAAATACTGCCTGTCTTAATAACTTTCGAATTTGTTTTATTAAATATTTTGAAATTAACAGTTCCTTTTATTATATTTAGTTGATTATTACCATTATCTGAAAGAGCATTACTTGTATTAAATGATAGATTTGTTTCTACGATAAACTTAGTTAAACTTTTATCATAAGTTTTAAAGTTATTATTAAATTCATTCTTAAATATTAATGAGTACTTATCCTGCTGAACAACAAGATCCACTAATGTATCATTTTTAGCTACGTTGTTTAAATTACTACATCCAAAGAATAACAAGACTATAGAAATTAAAAAAATAATTTTCATATAACTATATTAATAATTTTGTTTGGAATATAAATAATTTTTTTTGGAGTTACAGTTAAAAATTTAATTATTTTTTTATGATTTAATGCCAAATTTTCAACTTCTTTATTACTTAAAGATTTAGATATTTTTATTTCAGCTCTTCTTTTACCGTTAATTTGAATTGGAAGTGTAATATTGTTGTCATTTAAATATTCTAAATCAACTTTAGGCCAAGGTGAATCTGAAATAGATGTTTTATTTCCTAAAATTTCCCAAGCTTCTTCACATATATGAGGACATATAGGATTTAAAATAATAAGGAAATTAGAAAAACAAAATTTAAAAATAATTTTGTTATTATTTGTTTGATTTTTATAAAAACTTAGTTCGTTGAATAAAGTTCTAATATTTGCAATAGCTATGTTAAAATGAAAATCATCAATGGCTTGAGTTACGTTTTTAATAGTTTTATAGGTACACAAAAAAATATTAAAATCGTTTTCATTATTGTGTTTTATTTTTTGATATGGAATATCTTTATAATCACCATCATTAATTAAGTGCCAAACTTTATTCAAAAATCTTGAAGCTCCTTCAACACCCTCATCTGTCCACTCCATATCCCTTTGTGGTGGAGAATCAGATAAGATAAAAAATCTAGCAGTGTCTGATCCAAACGTATCAACGATAGTGTTAGGATCAATAACGTTCTTTTTTGATTTACTCATTTTTTCAATTCTACCAGCTGTTACTTCATCTTTTTCATCAATTGAAAAAAATTTATCATTTATTTTTATGACATCTTTTGGAAACATCCATTCATTACTGCCATTTTTATAAGTCTGGTGACAAACCATTCCCTGTGTTTGTAAAGATTTAAAAGGTTCTTTGAGATTAATTATACCTAACTTATTCATCGCTTTTATAAAAAACCTTGAATATAAAAGATGTAATACAGCATGTTCTACTCCACCAATATATTGATCAACAGGTAACCAATAATCAGCATTAATTTTATTAATTGCATCATTACAATTAGGATCTGTAAATCTTGCAAAATACCAACTAGATTCAAAAAAAGTATCAAAAGTATCAGTTTCTCTTTTGGCACTTTGTAAACATTTAGGACATTTAACACTAATCCAATCAGAGTGACTTAAAAGAGGGTTTCCAGATTTTTGCAAATTAATTTTTTCTGGTAGTTTTACTGGTAGATCTTTTTCAGGTACAGTTTGTATTCCACATTTGTCACAGTAAATAATGGGTATTGGACAACCCCAATATCTTTGTCTAGATACTCCCCAGTCTTTTAATCTGTAATTAATAGTTCTTGAACCTAAGTTTAATTCTTCTAATTTTTTAATAGAAGCTTCTTTCGCTTCGTCAACAGTAAGGCCATTTAAAAAATCTGAATTTATTAAGTAACCATTATCAGTGTATGCTTTTTCTAATATAATTTCTTTTGTTTGTTTTTTTCCCTGACCAACAACTTCAATAATGTCAAGGTCATATTTTTTGGCAAAATCAAAATCTCTTTGATCATGTGCTGGGCATCCAAAAACTGCCCCAGTTCCATAATCAATTAGAACAAAATTAGCAATAAAGATTGGAATAAGTTTATTGTCTAAAAACGGATGTGACGCTTGTAGCGGGATTTTAATACCAATTTTGTCAATTTTATCTATATTTCGTTCATTAGTATTTTTTAAGTTTAGGTTATTAAGTTCCTTATTTAGATTAGGATAGCTTTTTTTTAATTCATCAACCAATTTATGATCAGGTGATAAGGCAATAAAGGACGCACCAAATAAAGTATCTGGTCTTGTCGAGAAAACAGTAATTTTATCATTTATTTCTTTTATATGAAAATCAATATACGCCCCAAAGCTTTTTCCTATCCAGTGTTTTTGCATTAATTTTACTTTATCGGGCCAGCTTTTAAGGGAGTTTATATCTTCAAGGAGTTCTTCAGCGAAATCAGTAATTTTTAAAAACCATCCTTTCATTTTCTTTTTTTCTACTATTGCATCTGAACGCCAACCTCTTCCATCAATTACTTGCTCGTTTGCAAGAACTGTTTGTTCCACGGGGTCCCAATTTACGATTGTTTCTTTTTGATAAGCTAATCCTTTTTTAAAAAATTCAATAAAAATTTTTTGTTCATGTTTGTAGTATTCAGAATTGCATGTTGAGAGTTCTTTACTCCAATCATATGACAATCCCATTTTTTTTAGTTGAATTTTCATGTTTTGAATATTTTTTTCTGTCCAAGACTTAGGATGAACATTATTTGATATTGCTGCATTTTCAGCAGGTAATCCAAAAGAATCCCAGCCCATTGGATGTAAAACATTGTATCCTTTTGCTCTTTTATATCGTGCTACAAGATCTCCAAGTGTATAATTTCTAACATGACCCATATGAATGTCACCAGAAGGATATGGAAACATTTCTAAAACATAATACTTTTTTAAATTTTTATCTATTTTAGAGACAAAAGTTTTACTATCTTCCCAAAATTTTTGCCATTTTTTTTCGATTTTTGATGGGTTATATTTTATCACAAAAAACTCAGAAATTACTTTAATTTATTTTGTAATCTTAGTACTCTAGCCTTTGTAAGTATTAAATCTTCAATTTTTCGAGAAAGTGATGTATCTTCTGTAACTTCAGATTTTTTGTTTTTAATATACGCTTTTATATTAATTCCTTCTGACCTTAAATCTCTAGACTTTATTAAAGCAGTAAATTTTATTTGCTGATCATCTTTTTTAAACCATTCTGTTATTATAATTCCCCCAAAGGCGTCAGTGGATTGAAACGGAGCAAATGATAAAACATCTAAGGTAGCTCTCCATAAAAATGAATTTACATAAAATTTTTCTGATTGACTATCTTTACTTAAAAAATCTGTAATTGATACCCCTTTTGAAGCGTCTTTACTAAACAAACCTGGTTTTGGTTTTTCCTCAATATTTGCGTTATTCGATGTACAAGAGTAAAGAAAAATTATAGATATTATTATTATAATGTATTTCATTTTTTCAAATATAGTATCATATTTATAAATGTAAAATAAAAAAAGGGGTAACTATA
>CACMNV010000006.1 GCA_902615025.1 uncultured SAR116 cluster alpha proteobacterium
TATTTTTTTTAATATAATTTAGAACTTTTTTTAATACTTGGTGAGGATTTAAGAATTCTGTGTCTATTAAAATAGAGTCCTTTGATAAAATTAAAGGAGAGTTTTTTCTTGATTTGTCATTAATATCTCTTTTTTCTAAATCAAGTAAAATATTTTTAAATTCAATTGATTTATTAGTTGAGTAAAGTTGAAGAAATCTTCTTTCAGCTCTTGTTTCAATTGGAGCATCTATGTAAAACTTAAAATCTGCATTCGGCAAAATTTTAGTTCCAATATCTCTGCCATCTAAAATACATCCACCTTTTTTTTTAATCATATTTTCTACAAACTCAATTTGAATTATTTTTAATTTATTTCTAACAAAATCTAGTTTTCCTATCTTAGATGCAAAATTACCATATAAATCTTGTTTTAAAGTATCTGGTTCTAAATCATTCAGATCAAAGTCATCTAAAATGTTTTTTAAAATAGAATTGTCAATAGTGTTTTGTGTAGGAATTAATTTTGATGATTTTATATACATAAAAGCTAATTTTCTATACAAAAGTCCAGTATCTAAACGTGGTAATTTTAATTCCTTGGATAAGTTGTTGCTTAATGTTCCTTTTCCTGAAGCAGCTGTGCCATCTATAGCAATTTTCATTATATACTCATTATTTTTTTAAATTAGCACCTAAAGACTTCATAATGTCATAAAAACTTGGAAATGAAGAATTAATTGTTTCAGCATTTTTAACTTTAATACCATTTTCCATTAACAGACCAAGACATAAAAAAGACATTGCAATTCTATGATCAAATTTTGAATCTATTACAATTTCTTTTCCTGGGTTTACTTTTTTATTTCCTATAATTGAAATAGAATTTGATGTAGACTTAACATAAAAACCACATTTATTTAAATTTTGAACCATTTCTTTTATTCTGTCAGATTCTTTATTTTTTAAATCTTTAATACCTGTCATAACTGTTTCACCTTCGGCAAAACAAGAAACTATACAAAATATTGGGAATTCATCAATCATACTAGGGACTCTTTTTTCTGGTACAACTACACCTTTCAGTTTACTGTATTTAACTTGAATATCTCCAACTACCTCACCACATATATTTTTTTTATTTATGAATTTTATAGCCCCGCCCATCTCTTTGATGGTTTTATAAAAACCTGTTCTCAAAGAATTTAAACAAACATTTTTTATATTTATTTCACTATCTGGAATGATCAATGCTACAGCTGAAGGAAATGCCGCACTTGATGGATCATTTGGGATATTTAAATGTTTACCTTTTAAATATGGTAAACACTTAAGTTCTATTTTATGTGTACCATCATTAAGAGATTTCGAATTAATTTCAGCACCCATAAAATGTAACATTTTTTCTGTATGATCTCGAGATTTAACTTTTTCTGAATAAGAGGTGTTACCAGTCGAAGTTAATCCATTTAAAAGTACACACGATTTAACCTGAGCTGAAGACAGTGAGGAGCTATATTTAATAGGAATAGGTATTTTATTACCTTTAATTGTTATCGGAAGTTTATCATCATTGGATAAAATTTCTGCGCCACTTTGCTCTAATGGGATTAGAACTCTTTTCATTGGTCTGGTTTTTAATGATTCATCACCTGTGAAAGAAACAGTAATGTCACATCCAGAAACTAAACCCATCAATAATCTTACGCCAGTGCCAGAATTACCTAAATTTAAAACTTTATCTGGACTTCTTAGACTTCCTAGCCCATTTCCACGAACTTCCCATAAGTTCTTACTTTTTTTTATATTTACTCCAAGTTCACTAAGTGCACTTAATGTTGCTAATACATCTTCACTTTCCAACAAATTTTCAATTGTTGTTTTACCAACTGCACATGATCCAAGTATTAGTGCTCTATGCGAAATAGATTTATCACCAGGGACAAAAACTTCACCACTAAGTTTTTTTGATTTAATAGAAATTATAGAAACCATTTGATTTTTATTTTTAAAGCGTTAAAGAATAAAAATCAAAAGCTATTTTGACTTATTTAACAATAGTGTACTAGCTTGTTTAAATTAAATGGAGATTAAAACATGTCTAATCCAGAATGGGGTATAAAAAGAGTTTGTCCATCATGTAGTATTAAATATTATGATTTTAACAAAAGCCCAATAATTTGTCCTAAGTGTGAATTTGAGTTTGATCCCGATTTGTTGTTAAAAAGTAGGAAAGGAAGAAGCATAGCTACAAAAACTGAAGTTAATGAAGTTTCAAGTGATGTGAAAAAAGAAGAAGAAACTCTTGAGAATGATATTAACTCAATAGAAAATGATGAAAATATTTTAGAGATTGATGATGAAACAGATATTCAAGATAATGATATTGAAAATAATATAGATAAAAAAATTAATACTGAAAATGATGAAATTGAAATAATTGAGGATGGATTACAAGATAAAAATGATTTTTCAATAGAAATTGACGATGTAGATGATGATAGCATTGAAGATCAAAAATAAGACAATGGGGCTATAGCTCAGCTGGGAGAGCGCTACACTGGCAGTGTAGAGGTCAGGGGTTCGATCCCCCTTAGCTCCACCAATATGATACACTTTTAATATTTTATATTTTGTTATCGTATTAACATGGCTCCCAATCTTATTTTTTATCAACTAATTTTGTTTAATTTTACTAGCAATGATTTGGTCATATTTTTATGTCTATTTGTTAATGACAATAGTGTTTGAGATATTTCCTTACTATTATTTTATGATAGAATATTCATTTAAGGGATTTAGTAATTGTTTTTTAATTTATAATTCACTAATTCAATTTAAAATTGAATTTTATTAAAATTACTTAATAATAAAATATTGGAAAGTACAAGCCCGTCTCAGCAACAATTAAATAATTTATTAGAACACTATCAGTCTGGACGATTAGATCACGCCGAAAAGCTTGCTACTTCCATTAGCCAATAGTTTCCCATGCATCGATTTGCCTGGAAAGTTTTAGGTGCAGTATTTTTAACAACAGGCAGAAAATCTGAAGCTTTATATGCTAATCAGACAGCAATTGCATTATCTCCTCAAGATGCTGAAGCCCATGGCAACTTGGGTGTCACACTACAAGAGTTAGGAAGATTAGAAGAAGCTGAAACAAGCTATAATAAAGCTATAGTGTTGAATCCTGACTATCCCGAAGCTCATAGTAACTTGGGTGTTGTCCTTCAGGAACTAGGAAGATTAAAAGAAGCTGAAGCAAGTTACAACCAAGCGATTGCATTAAAGTTAGACAATGCCAAAGCGCACTACAACTTGGGTAACGTACTCAAAAAACTTGGAAGATTAGAAGAAGCTGAAACAAGTTATAATAAAGCAATAACTTTGAAGCCAGACTTTGCCGAAGCGATGTTAAATTTATCATTTACTCAAAGTTATATGAATAATTTAGAAGCAGAAGTTGTTTCATTGAAAAATCTAATGCAAATAGATTCTGATGATTACGGCTTGAGAGCTAGTGTGAACTTAGCTATCTGCAACTTTTTAGAAGGAAATTTTGTAAAAAGTAGAAAATATCTTTTAGCGGCTACTAAAATACAAGAAAAAATAAACTCAGAATATAAAAATGAAAGAGTCTATTGGAGGTATTTATCTAGTATTTTAAAATGGCATAAAAAAAAATATTTTGGTGTTAACAAAGGAAAAAACTACAAGAATCTTTATGTCATTGGAGAAAGTCATTCTTTAACAAGTCATCATTTATGTATTCAAAATTATGGATTAAATTTTTTCTGCAGTTCTAAGTTGATTAAAGGTTGCAAGCAATGGCATTTAGGCAGTCCTTTTAGAAATCAATATAAAAATCAATTTGAAACTATTTTTTTCGCTCTACCAAAACATAGTTATGTTTTATTAGCAATCGGAGAGATAGATTGTAGATTAGATACTGGAATTAGGGCACATAAAAGGAAATTTCCAGATAGGCAGATAAAAGAAATTATCTCGAACACGATAGAAAATTATCTTAACTATATTGTAAATAATAATTCTGATTGTCAACACAACATTACTATTCAAGGGGTCCCGTGCCCAAATCTCGATGTCAGAAACTACTCAGAAAAGGATATTAGGCAGTTGGTCGATGTAATTAAAATATTTAATTATCAATTAAAAATGCAATCTAAAGAAAAAGGGTTTGGGTTTTTAGACATACATCAACTAACTAATAAAGGGGATGGAATGTCTAATGGTTCTTGGCATATCGATGACTTTCATCTTTCTCCTGAAGGTATGCAGGAAGCATGGAGTCGACATGGTTCCAAAAAGTCATTAGAAAAGTTTAAAAAATGATATACATATAATCAATAAATACTTAAGTCTTTATAAGGACACTAACATTAAAACATTTCATCAAACTTTTTATCAAATAATCTCTTTTAAATATTCTTAGCATTTTCAGAACCTATTTTTTCGTCAATTAAATTACTGAACTAATAAATTTTCATAAACTTTATTGTTAGATTTAAATTTACCGAGCTATTTTTTTTAATTAATTCTTTTTCAAGTATTTCTAATGATAGAAATAATATGTTTCTCATCTTTTGTTGGATATTATCTCTTAGTTGGTTAAGCATCACACTTACTGAAGCTATAAATTCTGGTTTTTTTCTCCATCAAGAGATAGTTTCTTCTGCAATATTTAAATGTTGCGAAATAAATTTTCCTTTTTTCCTTGAACTACTCACTGAACAGCAATTAGTTAATTATTATTGAGCATTATGGACTTTTATTATTTGGATAGTTGTGCTGTGATGATAATTTTCATCTATAACTAAGAGTTTAATTCATTTTTTGGCAGATAAACTGCAGTTTTGAGGTGTTCTTTAAATTTCAACAGTAGAGAATAATTGGTTGTTCCAATTTTTGGATATATAGTCCACCAAAATAAGTTAACTGCTTAACTTCAAATTAAATATTTTTTAATTAATGTTATATTTAATTGCTATCATATTCATTGATAATAACATCTAAACAAAACTTGAGATTAATTATAAATAGTAGTTAATTAATATTATTTATTTATAATTATTTTATGAAAAAAGTTTTATTTTATCAAAAAGATACTCCAAAAAACCAAATAGAGTTATGGGATATTAAGTTAAAAAAATGGCATAAAAGTTTTAAGTTAGTCCATTTAGATGATCCTGAAGCATCTGAGGCAATAATAGCTTTACTATGGAAAGCACCTATGAAAAAAATCTCTAAACTTAAAAATATAGAAGCTATTATATCTTTAGGACAGGGAGTTGATCACATCATAAATGACATTAATTTTAATAAAAATATTTCTGTCTACAGAATAGTTGACCCTTATATGGCAAAATCAATGAGTCATTGGGTTATCTTATCAATATTAAATTATATTAGAGACTATGAAGGTTATAGAAAACAACAAATTAATAAAATTTACAAATCAAGAAATTGTTTAAATTTTAAAAACATAAAGATAGGTATTTATGGGTTAGGAGAAATTGGAAAAGTGGTTGCCAAAGATTTAAACTCTCTTGGTTTTAATGTTTTAGGTTGGAGTAGAGCAAAAAAGAGTTTTAAATTTGTAAAAAGCTATTTTTCCCAGACAGGTTTTAATCATATGATTGAGAATTGCGATATACATGTGTGTTTATTACCTCTTACCATAGACACAAAGAGAATATTTAATAAGGATGTTTTTTTGAAAATGAAAGAAGGAGTATGCTTTATAAATGCTGGAAGAGGGGAACATATTGTTGAAGAGGATTTAATTTCTTTTTGTGGCAATAAAATTAAATTAGCAGTTTTAGATGTTTTCGGAGTTGAACCATTGCCAAAGACACATCCTTTTTGGGTAAATAAAAATATTTTAATTTGGCCACATGTATCTGCTGAGACAAAAATTGAAACAGCTGCTGAACAAGTAGCAAAAGCTATAAAATTAATTCATTCTGGTAATATGCCAGAAAACAAAATTGACCTTAATTTAGGTTACTAAACATTTAAAGGAATAATTTAATGATTCAGAATCTTAAAAAAAAATTTTTAAATAGAGAGCAAATAAGAGGTGCCATGATATTTGATTTTTTTTCTCCAGGTATTCCTTATGTAATTAAGAATTCAGGGTGTGAATTTGTAATTTATGATATGGAACATGGAGGACTTACTCTTGATAAATTTAAAGAATTATCTTTAATATCTAAAGGAATAGACCTAAATCCTATGATTAGAATTCCTGAAATTAGTTATAACTATATAGCTAGATCTTTGGATTTAGGTGCAAATGGGATTATGATACCAATGGTAAATGACCAAAAAGAAGCATTAAAAATTGTAAAATATTCTAAATATCCTCCATTAGGAAGGCGTGGTGCTGGATTTGGTTTTGCACATAACGAATATAAAAAAGAAAACCCTATTGATTTAATGAAAGATGCAAATAAAACACTTATTAATATCATTCAAATAGAAAATGAAAGTGGTCTAGAGAATGTAGAAGAAATTGCAAAAATTGATGATGTAGATTGTTTATGGGTTGGTCATTTTGATCTAAGTAATTTTTTAGGAGTTCCTGGTCAATTTGATTCTAAATTATATCTTAATGCAATTGATAGAATTATTAAAGCAGGTATGAAATATAAAAAATCTTTAGGGATAATGGTATCGACAAGACAAGAGATGGATTTTTATTTTGATTTAGGGTTTAATGTAATAGCTGTTGGTACAGAAATGAATCTCTTAATGGATAAAATATCAAATTTATTAAAAAAATAAAGGCTTAGTTAATGCAATTTACTCTAGGTATTACAGGAGATTTGTTAACAAATGAAGGTAATCCATGTTTCGGATTACAACCATTAGAAGCTCTTTACAAAGAAAAAAAAATACTTGTTGAATGGATAGATCCTAGTATTCAAATTTTATCCGAAAAAGAAACTACAAAATATGATGCAATATTATTAAACTCGCCAAGATTAACTAAGGAAAGTATTAATCCAAAAAAAAATAAAGTTAAAATAGTTTCAAGATTTGGTGTTGGTTTTGATTCTGTAGATTTAGATGTTTTAAAAAAAAATAAAATTATACTCACTAATACACCTAACGCTGTTAGAAGGCCTGTAGCTATTGCTTCTTTAACTATGATTTTATCATTATCTGGAAAACTTATGATTAAGGACAATTTAGTTAGAGAGGGGCGTTGGAATGAACGAACAAATCATATGGGAGTAGGGTTAATAAATAAAACACTTGGTATAGTTGGTTTTGGTGGAATTGGAAGAGAGTTTGTTAAGATATCAAAAGGCCTATTTAAAAATATTATATGTTATGATCCTTTTGTAGGTAAAGAGGAGATGAAAAATCTACAAGTAGACAAAGTAGATTTTGATGAAATAGCAAATTCAAGTGATTTTTTAGTTATTTTATGTGATTTAAATGAAAAGACTAGAGGTATGATTGATAGTACTTTTTTAAACAAAATGAAAAGCAGCTCTTATTTAATTAATTTGTCAAGAGGACCTGTAGTTAATGAGAAGCATTTAATAAACTCATTAAAACAAAATAAAATTTCAGGTGCTGGATTAGATGTCATGACAAATGAACCAATAGAGGAAAACAATGAACTTCTTAATTTGAAAAACACAATATTAACCCCTCATTCTTTATGTTGGACTGATGAGTGTTTTGACTCTATAGCTAAAGAAGCAATTACTTCAATTTTAAATTATTTTAATAATAATAAAATTATAAATAGAGTAGTTTAGGCGGCTTTGTTTTTTAAATGTTGTGAGATTATAGCAAAAGCACTTTCTTCTGATTTACAACCTCTTAATTTATCAGTAATTTCTGTATCTCTTAAAAGTCTAGATATTTGAGCAAGTAGTTGAAGATTTCCAGGTTTACTAACTTCAGGAAGTATTAAAAATACAATAAGATCTACAGGATTGTTGTCTAAAGCATCAAAGTCTAATCCTTCGGATAATATCGCAACTATACAACTTGGTTTAATTATTTGATCGTTTTGGACATGTGGAATTGCGATACCATTACCTATAGTAGTTGTGCCAATTTTTTCTCTTTTAATCAAATTGTTAAGCAATAAATTTTTATCAATATTATATTTTTCAAAAGCTTCACTACAAAGTTTATCATACACCATTTTTTTACTTGTAGGTTCTTGTATAAATAAAAATGAATCTGGATTTAAAAGTTCTTTTAGGTTTAACATAATATTGCTCGTAATGTATACCTAACTACGCTTATTATTTTGTCAAGTTATAATTTACTACATTGAAAATGATTTACCCAAATATACGCTTTTAACCTTTTGATCATTCTTTATTTCAAAAGGATTACCTTTAAGTAAAATTTTTCCGTCATATAACACATAGGCCCTATCAACTATATCAAGTGTGTCTTTCACATTATGATCTGTTATTAAAACACCTATTTTTCTATGTTTTAAATATTCTATTAAATTTTTTAAATCTTGAATTGCAATTGGATCAATCCCAGAAAAAGGTTCATCTAATAAAATGTGAGTTGGATTAGAAGCAATACATCTTGCTATTTCAACTCTTCTTCTTTCTCCTCCAGACAATGTAATTCCAAGTGAAGATCTTATTTTTGTAATATTGAATTCAACTAATAAGTCCTCTAAAATCTGATATCTTTTGTGATTATCAAATTCTTTAGTTTCAATAATAGATAACAAATTATCTTCAACAGACAAACCTTTAAAAATAGACATTTCTTGAGGAAGATATCCTAATCCAATTCTGGCTCGTTCATAAACTGGATATCCAGTGATATCAGTTTTCCCAATAAAAACTTTTCCATTATCGGGTTTTATTAATCCTGCAATAATATAAAAACATGTTGTTTTTCCAGCACCATTTGGACCTAATAAACCGACTACTTCACCAATATCTAAATCAATGCTAACATTATCTAAAACATTAATTTTTTTATAAGTTTTACTTAAATTTTTAGCAATTAATCTCTGATCAGAATATTGAGTTTTAAGTTTTTTTATAGGTTGAATCGTTTGAATTTGTTTTAGAAACTCAAGTTGTTCTTTTAACGTTGTCAGTTTGCTCTCCTAATCTATTTTTGAATTGGTGAAAAAACACCTTTTACTCTTTTAGATTTGCTACTTTCGATTTTACTTTTTCGAGTATTTAGATTCATATATCCTTTTTCACCAGTCAATATACTTTTATCTCTTTTTATAATCACATTACCTTCTAAAGAAATTAAATTTGTTTTATTATTATATTTAGCTGAAATGCATGTGACTGTCTCTGATTTAGTTTCTATTTTAACATTTCCTTGAGCAGATGCTGAAATTAAGTTGTTATTGATTTTATCAAATTTAGCATTAATTGTTTTTGAAAAAATAGTTACAGGACCACTTAAAACAAGTTTTACATCTCCTTCACTAGTAGCAATTTTTTTTATATCATCAAAAGAGATACTTTTTTTTGATTGAAGTTTAAAGGCTTTTGCTTCAACTGATTGAGTTTTACCTTTTAAAATGATAATTTTATCTTTAAAATTATATCTAGCAAAATTAGATTTAGCTATGGTATCTTGATCAATAATAATTACATTTCCAGTTGCTTCTATGTATGTAATATCAGAATTTTCTATTTTTCCCATAAATGCTGTAATGTTATCAGCTTTTACTGAAAAATTTCCTTTTGAGGCTTTGGCATTTCCTGTCGCAACATAAATTTTTTGTTTTTCAAAATATTCAATTGATTTATCGGCTTCAACTTTAAATTGATTAGAATTTGCATAAGCAACAGATGATTTAAAATAAATTAGGATCAAAAAATGTAAAATATAATATTTATTTCTTCTTATTTTCATATCAATCAATTGTTAATCTAGCTTTTCCGACTACTTTTATGTATTCTCCATAATTTTTAAGGCTTAAGCTAGATCCTTGTATTTTTGAGTTTCTAATTTTAATTTTTACTGGTGAATTTGTATACATATCACCAGTATCAAACATCCCTGAGAGCTGTTCAGTTTTCAAAGCAAATTGTTTTTTACTGTTGTAAATATTAACATTGTTATCAAGTTTAAACTTTGAATAATTATTTATAATATAACCATAGTTTGAAGTAATTTTTGTGACATTATTTTTTTTTATAATTTCAGTGATTGGGTTTATCAGTTTTATAAATTTTTCTTCTTTATTTTCTTCCATCAAATCCGCAATAATTTTAATTTTCTCTCCATTCGGCTGATTTTGTTCAATGTTAACTCCAACTGTTTTACCTTCTTTTGATGGGTCAATATCTTGGATTTTTTGTGAGTTTAACTGACTGTTTCTATTAATATAATTAAATGTAAGAATCGTAATTATTAAAACAATTAAAATAATAAAAATAGATTTTGCACTTAATTTAAGTTTCATTTTAATGAGCAAATATATCTAATTCTTGAAATCCTTCTAAATCTAATTTGACACGTGTTTTTAAGTTTTCAAAGCATTCAAGCGCTAAATTCATTTTTCCTTCTCTAAGTAGTATTTCGTCTAATTTAATTTTTAATTTATGAAGAAACAAAACATCTTGTGCAGCATATGCCAACTGATCTTTAGATAATTTTTTTGTTCCCCAATCAGAGGTTTGATTAAATTTATCAAGTTCAATATTAAGTAAATCTTTACATAAATCTTTTAAACCATGTTTTGCACCAAAGGTTCTAGATAATTTAGAAGCTATTTTTGTACAATATATTGGCCCAACAACTGGGCCAATATTTTTGTTAAGCATAGCTAAATCAAATCTTCCATAATGAAAAATTTTGGTAATACTTTTATTTTTTAATAATTTAATCAAATTTTTAGGTTTTACTTCAGGTTGTTTTGATAATTGTATTAAATGAGCAATATCATCTCCAAAACAAACTTGAACAAGACAGAGTCTATCTCTATTAAGATTTAAACCCATGGTTTCAGTATCAATTGCAACCATTTTTTTTAAATTTAATGTTGATGGAAAATCATTTTTGTATAATTTATACTTCATTATAATACTATTAATATATTTTAGAGTAAATTTGAATGCAAAACTTTCTTACAAATAAAAAATTCTTAATTTTGGGTGGATCTGGATTTGTTGGTAAGTCGATTACAGAAATTCTCCTATCGTACGGAGCTAGAGTAGTAGTTTTAACAAGGAACTCTAATAAAATTAAACCATTAAAAGTTTCAGGGTATCCTGGTCAATTAGAGATAATTTCAGGAAATATATTTGAAGACGGTTTGTTAGAGTTATTAATTAAAGATAAATTTGCAGTTATAAATTTATGTGGGGTATTATATGAAAAAAATAAAGATGAATTTAATACAATTCACAATTTTTTGCCTGATATGATAAGTAAATTATGTAAAAGATATAAAATTAAAAAATTTATTCACATCTCAGCACTTGGTGTCTCAAAAGATTCATTTAGTAAATACTCTCGAACAAAAGCATTAGGTGAAGAAAACATAAAGAAAAATTTTTTGTCTTCTATAATATTAAGACCTTCTATAATTTATGGTAATGGGGACAATTTTTTTGGTTTGTTTTCTAAAATATCTAAATTTGCTCCTGTTATTCCAATTATTGGCCCTAATACAATGTTTCAACCAGTTTACGTAAATGATGTCGCATTAGCAGTTATTGAAACACTTAAAATTAACAACAATAAAGCTAAAATTTTTAACATTTGTGGTCCAAAACAATATTCTTTTTATGAATTAATCAAACTTTTACTATCCCTTCTTAAACGAAAAAGAATTCTGATTAAAGTAAATCCAAAACTAATGATGTTTCCTGGGTTGATTTTGCAGAATTTTCCAAATCCACCATTTACATATGATCAAATGAAACTTCTTTTAAGAGACAATGTATCAGATGGACTTTATCCAGAGTTAGAAGACTTAAAAATTAAACCAGTTTTGCTAGACACTAAGCTAAAAGAATTAATAAATTTTTACAGTTAATTAAAATATACAAAGAATAAAATTATTAAGCCTAGAAAAACTCTATATATGACAAATATTTTCAGAGATATTTTTTCTATATAATTCATAAAAAATTTGATTGTAGTTAGAGCTACAATAAAAGTTAAAATTATTCCAATTAAATACACCTCAATAAAAATGAATTCATCATTAATGTATAATTTAACCATTTCAAAAGTAGTTGCTGAAATAATTACAGGTATAGATAAAAATAAAGAAAATTTAGAAGAATTAAATCGGCTATATCCAAGAAATCTTCCTGCAGTTATTACTGCACCTGAACGACTAACACCAGGAATAATTGCTAATGCCTGAAAAACGCCTATTAAAAAGGCATCTTTTAAATTAATTTCTTTTTTTGTTATTTTTTTAAAATCAGATAAACCTAATAAAACTCCGAACAAAAGGGTTGTCCATCCTATTAAAATAATTCCATTTCCAAAGTCTAGTTTTATTAAAGTTATGAATATACCAAAAATTATGACTGGAATAGTTCCTATTATCATCAATTTTATAAACATTATGCTTAAAGATTTATTGTTATAATGAAAAAGATTTTTCATATAAAAAATTAAATCTTTTTTTAAATAATATAAAACAGCTAAAAGACATCCGAAATGTAAGCAGACATCAAAAGATCTTCCTTGATAAGGATTTTCATTAAAAAATGGAATTAATATCAAATGTGCACTAGATGATATAGGAAGAAACTCTGTTATTCCTTGAATTATTGATAATATGATTAAAAAAGTTAGAGACATAAACTTTATTTTTCCATTAAAATATGATATTAGAATAAAATCTTCTCAATGAAATTATTAATATAATAATTCTTGATATTAAAGTTTAAATTATTAATTAAAATATAGTTGTATGAAAAAAGAAATATTTAAAAGAATTGGCTTCCCTGAAAAAAAAGGTCTTTATGATCCATCTTTAGAAAAAGATGCCTGTGGTTTTGGATTTATTGCTGATATCAATAATGAACCAAAACATGAAATTGTTCATCAAGCCCTTGATATCGTCCACAAATTAGATCATCGTGGAGCAATTGGCGCTGATCCATTAGCAGGTGATGGAGCAGGAATTCTTATACAATTACCCGATAAATTTTTTAGAGATTATTTTAAAAGTCAGAAAATTTCTTTACCTGAGTTAGGTGATTATGCTGTTGGTATGGTTTTTTTACCAAATGACATAACAAGATCAAGTATTGCTCAAAAAGCTGTTGAACAAGCCATTTCAGATGAAGGCCAAATATTCATTGGTTGGAGGGATGTACCAACTGACGATACTGTGCTCGGTAAATCTGTTATAAATAATAAACCTATTATTAAACAATTTTTTATTCAAAGAAGCAGCAAATGTAAAGATGAGAACCATTTTCAAAGAAAGCTTTACGTTATAAGAAAAACTGTCCATAAAAAAATTCATCAAAGTAATTTGTTAGAATGGGAGGATTTTTACATCGTATCACTCTCTACTAGAACAATTGTATTCAAGGGAATGGTATTAGCTCCAAATTTGTCTAAATTTTATGTTGATTTTCAAGACACTAAATTTGAAACTGCAATAGCTCTGTTCCATCAAAGATTTTCAACAAACACTTTTCCATCTTGGCGTTTGGCTCAACCATTTAGATATTTATGTCATAATGGCGAAATTAATACAGTTAAAGGAAACATCAATTGGATGAATTCCAGAAAACACAGTATGAAATCTAAAACACTTGGTGATGATTTAGATAAACTTTGGCCTATAATTGAAAATTCACCATCTGATTCTTCAACATTTGATAATGCTTTAGAATTATTAGTTATGGGAGGATACTCTCTACCACACGCAATGATGCTTATGATTCCTGAAGCTTGGAAAGATAATGACTCTATGGACACTGAGAGAAAAGCTTTTTATGAGTATTATTCAGCACTTATTGAACCATGGGATGGTCCAGCCGCAATGGCATTTACCGATGGAAAACAAATTGCTGCGACCTTAGATAGAAATGGATTAAGACCTGCGAGATATATAGTTACTGATGATAATTTGATTATTATGGCATCTGAAGTAGGTGTCCTACCTGAAATCGCAGAAGAAAAGATTGTAAAAAAATGGAGATTACAACCAGGGAAGATGCTCTTGGTGGATTTAGAAAAAAATAAAATAATATCCGACGAAGACTTGAAAGATGATTTGAAAAGAAAACATCCATACGGAGGATGGTTAAAGACTAACCAAATATTACTCTCTGATGTTCCTAAAGAAATTGGACCAATGACACCAGATGAGAAGTCACTTTTAAATCTACAAAAAGCTTTTGGTTATACACAAGAAGACTTAAAATTTTTTCTTGAACCTATGATCAAATCTGGAGAAGATCCAATTGGGTCAATGGGTAGAGACATCCCATTAGCTGCATTATCTAACAAGAGTAGGTTGTTATATGATTATTTTTTTCAAAACTTTGCTCAAGTAACTAATCCACCTATTGATCCCATAAGAGAAGAGCTGGTAATGTCTTTGGTAAGTTTTATTGGCCCTAGACCTAATTTACTTGATCTGACATCTGGTGGTAAACAAAAAAGATTAGAAGTTGATCAACCCATATTAACGAACACTGATCTAGAGAGAATAAGAAGAATTGAAAATCATTTAACCGGATCATTTAAAACATTAACCTTAAGTATCTGCTATAAAAAAGACAAAAATACAGTTGATATAGATAGCATAATTTCTTCATTATGTAGCAAGGCTGAAAAAGCAGTTAGTGAAAATGACTATAATATTCTTATTCTGTCAGATAGAAACGTTGATGAAGATCACATTGCCTTACCCGCATTATTAGCAACAGGAGCTGTTCATCATCATCTTATAAAAAAAGGTTTAAGAACTGACGTGGGTATTGTTGTTGAAACTGGTGAAGCTCGAAGGGTACATGATATTTGTCTACTAGCTGGATATGGAGCTGAAGCTATAAATCCATATCTTTCTTTTTATACTTTATCAAACATCATTTCAAAAAGTAAAATTAATGTTTTAGAAGATGAGGCATCAAAAAAATATATTAAAGCTCTTAATAAAGGCATGCTTAAAGTTATGTCTAAAATGGGAATATCTACATTTCAATCTTATTGTGGTGCTCAAATTTTCGATGCAGTAGGACTTAGTTCAAATGTAGTAGAAAAATTTTTTACCGGTACTGCAACTCGGATTGAGGGCGTAAACCTTAAAGAAATTCAAAGTGAAACTGAAGAAAGACATTTGAATGCATTTAAAAATAATTTTGAATATGATAATGTTTTAAATATAGGTGGTGATCTTAGTTTTAGATTAAACGGTGAAAACCATGTATGGACACCTGAAACAATTGGTATGCTTCAACACGCAGTTAGAAGTGCCGATTATTCTATTTTTAAAAAATATTCTAATAAGATTAACAATCAAACCGAAAATTTTAAAAGTCTCAGAGGTTTATTCAAGTTTAAAAATATTAACAAACCAATACATATAGATGAGGTTGAACCAACATCTGAAATTGTAAAGAGATTTGCAACTGGTGCTATGTCTTTAGGCTCTATTTCAACAGAAGCGCATTCTACTCTTGCTATTGCTATGAATAGATTAGGTGGGAGATCCAATACTGGAGAAGGTGGTGAAGAACCATCAAGGTTTAAAGAACTACCAAATGGTGATTCAATGAAATCAAGAATTAAGCAGGTTGCATCTGGTAGATTTGGCGTGACAACTGAGTATTTGGTAAATGCCACGGATATTCAAATTAAAATGGCTCAAGGAGCAAAGCCTGGTGAAGGAGGCCAATTACCTGGACATAAGGTTGATAAGTTTATCGCTAAAGTTAGACATTCAACTCCTGGTGTTGGATTAATTTCTCCACCGCCTCATCATGATATTTATTCAATTGAAGATTTAGCTCAACTTATATTTGATTTAAAAAATGTAAATCCTGAAGCCAGAATTTCTGTAAAACTTGTCTCTGAGGTAGGTGTTGGCACTGTAGCTGCTGGAGTAAGTAAAGCACATGCTGATCATGTTACAATCTCAGGGCATGATGGCGGAACAGGAGCCAGTCCATTAACATCAGTTCTAAATGCTGGAGGTCCTTGGGAGATTGGTTTATCAGAAACTCATCAAACTTTGGTAACAAATGGTTTAAGAGGAAGAATAGCTGTTCAGGTTGATGGTGGATTGAGAACAGGCAGAGATGTTGTAATTGGAGCAATTCTGGGTGCCGATGAATTTGGTTTTGCCACTGCAGCATTAATATCCGAGGGATGCATAATGATGAGAAAATGTCATTTGAATACTTGCCCAGTAGGGGTTGCAACTCAAGATCCCGAATTAAGAAAAAATTTTACAGGTCAACCTGATCATGTAGTTAACTTTTTTGTATTTATAGCTGACGAAGTAAGAGAAATTATGGCAGAGCTTGGAATTAAAAAATTTGATGATCTAATTGGACAAAGAAAATACTTAGATTTTGAAGTAGCAAAAAACCACTGGAAAGCCCATAATCTTGACTTATCAGATGTAATTTTTGAAGTAGAAAATAAAGAAAATGTAAGCATTTATAATAATGAGAAACAAGATCACAGCCTTGAGAAAGTTTTAGATCATACTCTCATTAAGGATACCAAAGATGCTTTAGAAAATAAAAAAAGAGTTAATTTAAAATACAATATTTTCAATATAGATAGAACCGTTGGAGGAATGTTATCAGGACAAGTTGCTTTAAAATATGGTCATGAGGGGTTACCAAAAAATACCATAAATATAGATTTTTATGGTAATGCTGGTCAAAGTTTTGGCGCTTGGTTAGCCAAAGGAATAACATTAAATTTATCTGGTGATGCTAATGATTATGTTGGCAAGGGATTGTCAGGTGGAATTATTTCAATCAAAAAAAATATAAATAGCAAATTAATTTCTGATCAAAATATTATTGCTGGAAACACTCTGCTTTATGGTGCTATATCAGGTGAATGTTATATTAATGGAGTAGTTGGTGAAAGATTTGCTGTACGAAATTCTGGAGCAACGGCCATTGTTGAAGGTTGTGGTGATCATGGTGCAGAATACATGACAGGTGGTGTAGTTGTTATTTTAGGCCAAACTGGTAGAAATTTTGCTGCTGGAATGTCTGGAGGTATTGCATATATATATGATAAAGACGATGAGTTTATAAAAAAATGTAATATGGCTATGGTAGAAGTAGATATATTAAAAAGAGCAAATTTAAATGATGATTTAAATGAGGAATTAATTGATAAAAACTTGTTAGATTTTGATGAGATTAGATTAAAAAAAATAATACAAAATCACGTTAAGATGACAAGTAGCGTAAAAGGTGAGGATATTTTAAGAAATTGGGATAAAGAGGTTTCTAATTTTAAAAAAGTTATGCCAACTGAATTTAAGCGTGTTCTTAAAAGCTATCAAAGAGATAATATGACTAAGGTTGCAGGAGAATAAAATGGGTAATCCAACAGGATTTTTAGAAATTGAAAAAAAAGAAAGAAATTATGAAGATCCTAAAGATCGACTTAAACATTTTAAAGAATTTATTGTTCCATTAACTAATGAAGAAGTTTCTAAACAAGGTTCTAGATGTATGGACTGTGGGATACCCTATTGCCATCAAGGATGTCCGGTTAATAATCTTATACCTGATTGGAATGATTTGGTTTATAAGCATGAATGGAAAAAAGCTTTAGACACATTACATTCAACCAATAATTTTCCAGAATTTACAGGCAGAATTTGTCCTGCCCCATGTGAAGCTGCATGTACCCTTAATTTAACAGACAATCCTGTATCAATAAAAACTATTGAATGTTCAATTGTAGATTATGGTTGGGAAAAAGGTTGGATAAAACCCCAACTTCCAAAAAAACATACCGATAAAAAAGTAGCAATTATTGGTTCTGGACCAGCTGGATTAGCATGTGCACAGCAATTAGCAAGATTAGGACATGGTGTTGTAGTATATGAAAAAAATGAAAGAATTGGTGGTCTCCTTAGAATAGGTATCCCTGATTTTAAAATGGAAAAAACATTAATTGATAGAAGAATGGCACAAATGCAATCAGAAGGTGTTCAATTTAAAACTAACAGTGAAATAGGTAATAATATTTCTACTAATGAAATAATTGATAATTTTGATGCTGTTTCCCTATGTATTGGTAGTGAAGTTCCAAGAAATTTAGAAGTTAAAGGCCGAAATTTGAAGGGTATTCATTTTGCAATGGATTTTCTATCACAACAAAATGATATGGTAGCTGGAAAAACAATTTCAAAAGATATACTTGTTTCAGCTAAAGGAAAAAAAGTACTTGTTATTGGTGGAGGTGATACTGGTTCTGACTGTGTTGGTACTTCGAATAGACAAGGTGCAACATCCGTTCATCAGTTAGAATTGTTACCTCAACCCCCAGTTAACGAAAATAAACAATTAACTTGGCCTAATTGGCCAATGAAATTAAGAACTTCTACTTCTCATCAAGAAGGTTGCGAAAGACAATGGTCAATTTTAACAAAATCATTTGAAGGTAATGAAAATGGTGAAGTCACGAAACTTATTTGTGTTGAAGTTGAATGGAAAAAAAGTGAAGATGGATCTATGAAAATGATTGAAGTAGAAGACTCTGAGTTTGAAATTGAAGCTGATCTTGTTCTTCTTGCAATGGGATTTGTTCATCCAATACATGAAGGTTTAGTTAATAATTTAAGTTTAAAATTAGACCAGAGAGGTAATGTTGAAGCTGATGAGATAAGTTTTAAAACATCATCTGATAAAGTTTTTGTTGCAGGTGATTGTAGAAGAGGACAGTCACTAGTCGTTTGGGCTATTAGTGAAGGACGTAAATGTGCAGAACGAATAGATAATTTTCTAAAAGAGAAATAAATTATTTTTATAAATGAATAAATTATTTCATTATTTCTTATGTCCTTCATCAAGATTTACAAGAATTATACTAATTGAAAAAAAAATAGATTTTAATTTATTTATTGAGAATTTTTCTGATCCAACTGAAGATTACTTATTCAAAAATCCAGCTGGTTTCTTTCCAGTTTTAAATACATCTTTTAATGAAAATATAGTTGGATCACTAGTTATTGTAGAGTATCTTCAAAATTTGATGCTCTCACCTACATTAATGATTAAGAAAAATGAAAATGAAATTAGAAGATTACTTTTTTGGTTTGAGACAAATTTTAAAAATGAAATTATAATCCCATTATTAAAAGAAAAAGTTTTTGCAAGATTTGAAAAAAATTCTGTCCCAAGTAGCCAAGTGATTAGAGCTGCTAGATCAAATCTAAAATATCATATGCAATATTTTAATTATCTTATAAAAGAGCATGATTTTTTTGTTGATGATCAGTTGAGTTATGTAGATTTATTTTATGGAGCTAGTTTGACTGTTTTAGATTATATAGATGAATTAAATTTTTTTGAATTTGAAAAGTTAAAAAACTTGTACTCAATCGTAAAATCAAGACCAAGTTTTAAAAAAATATTAGCTGATAGAATTATAGGTGTTAATCCACATTCGGATTATCTTAAATTAGATTATTAAATTTTCGATATTTTACTTATGAGAAGCTTGATTGTTTCTATTTCATCATATTTGGACAATCTATGTATCCCATGTTTTTCAAGTATTAATTTAACATCATTTGATTTAGTTATTTTTTTTAAAACTTTTTCACTTAATTTACATGGCACTTCAGTATCCATCATTCCATGATATAAATAAACGCTGCCTTTAAACTCTATTGGTGAATTCAATACAAGGTTATTTTCTCCATCTTTTATGAATTGGTAACTAATCTCTAAATCTTCACTTAATGAAAACTTATTATTGATGATTACTTCTTCTTTTTTTTGATCAGATAAAGTATTCCAAATAAGCTCTTTTGTAAAATCTGGCGCTATGGCAAGACCTATTAAAGAGTGAACATTTACTAATTTATTTTTTGCTAACGCTAACATGATCCATCCCCCCATAGATGAACCAACTAGTATTTGTGGACCTTTAGTTAATTTAGTAATTATAGTTTTAGCATCCAGTATCCAGTCACTTATTACAAAATCGTTAAATTTTCCAGACGAAATTCCATGACCTGAATAATCAAATCTTAGAAATGAGTGATTATTTTCAACAGCCCATTCTTCGAGTGCAACAGCTTTTTGACCGGTCATATCTGATTTTAAACCTGATAAGAATACTATACCTAACTTCTCTCCATCAATTTTGTTGTATGCAATTGTTTGATTATAATTTGTTTTTAAAAATTTTGTCATGTATATAGATTGCATAGAATATGTTAAATAACAAAGTAATATTACAAATAGTTCCTGCCCTCAACAATGGTGGAGTTGAAAGAGGAGTTATTGAAACATCGAAATTTCTTGTTAAAAACAACAATAAATCTATTGTGATTTCCTCTGGCGGAGTTTATGAGCATTTAATCTCAAGACATGGAGGAATTTTATACAAATTAGATGTTCATTTAAAAAATCCTTTAAAATGGAAAAAATTAAGAATTCAAGTAGAAGAAATAATTAAAAAAGAAAAAGTTGATTTGATTCACGTATGCTCAAGAGTGCCAGCATGGATTACATATCCCATAGCAGAAAATTTAAAAATTCCGTTTGTTACATCTGTACATGGTAGATTAAGAAATCAGAATTTTTTAAAAAATTATTACAATAGTATTTTAATCAAAGGTGATGTGATAATTGCAATCTCAAAACACATCAAGGATAATATTGTAAATGTTTTTCCTAATGTAAAAGAAAAAGTGTCTATTGTTTATAGAGGTGTTGATTTAGAAAATTTTAATCTCAATAATATTTCAAATACTAGGATAGTGAACCAGGCCAAATTATTAGGAGTTCGAGATGGTAGTCCTGTAATTTTAATGGCCTCAAGACCTAAAGCTTGGAAAGGGCATTTAATATTTATCAAAGCTTTATCAAAAGTCAAAATAGATTATCAATGTTTTCTAATAGGTGCACTAGATGGAGATGAAAAATTCAAAAAAGATATTTATAAACAAATATCCAAACTTAATCTTGGAAATAAAGTAAAATTAACAAAATCCACAAATGATATTCAGTCAGCTTTTGTGTTAAGTGATATTGTGGTAATGCCATCTATTGATCCAGAACCATTTGGTAGAATAATAATTGAGGCTCAAGCTTTAAAAAAAATTGCAATAGGATTTGATCATGGAGGTGTATCTGAGAGTATTATTGATAATGAAACAGGCCTTTTAGCAAAACCCCTAGATGTAAATGATTTAGGAAAAAAAATTGAAACTGCATTACAATTCAATAAAACTCAACGTAAAATTATAAATAATAATGCAATTAAAATTTTAAAAGAAAAGTTTAGTTTAGATAAAATGTGTACCGATACTTTAAATTTGTATAAAAATTGCATAGATAAGTATAATTAATTATGACAAATAATATTAATATTAAATTACCAAGTGGGGATATTAAATCATACTCTAATAAAATTACCCCTTCTGATATTGCTGCAGAGATATCAATATCTTTAAAAAAAAATGCTATTATATCTAAAGTTAATAACGAATTATGGGATTTAGATAGATCAATTGATTTTGATTGTGATTTGGAAATAATTACAAAAGGCAATAAAGATTTACTTGAAGTTTTAAGACATGATGCTGCTCATGTAATGGCTGAAGCAGTTTTAGAATTATATCCAGATACTCAAATAACTATTGGCCCAGCTATTGATAATGGTTTTTATTATGATTTTTACAAAGAAAATAATTTCACTCCAAAAGATTTGGAATTAATTGAAAAAAGAATGCATGAAATTGTCGATCGAAATGAAGAAATTATTCGAGAAGTTTGGACACGAGAAGAGGCTATAAATTTTTTTAAAAAAAATAACGAAAAATTTAAATTAGAATTAATTAACGATATACCAGATGATCAAGAGATATCATTTTACAAGCAAGGAAATTTTATTGATTTATGCAGAGGACCACATTTTAAATCCACCAAAATGCTTGGGCATGCATTTAAATTAACTAAATTAGCTGGGGCATATTGGAGAGGTGACAGTAATAAAGAGACACTTCAAAGAATTTATGGAACCGCTTTTTTTACCCAAAACGATTTAGATAACTATTTGCTAATGTTAGAAGAGGCTGAGAAAAGAGATCATCGTAAATTAGGAAAAAAACTTCAATTATTTCATATGCAGGAAGAGGCTGCTGGATCAGTGTTTTGGCATCCAAAAGGGTGGTCAATATATCTTGAAATTGAAGCATACATGAGAAGAAAACTTGCTGATCATAATTATAACGAAGTCAAAACACCACAAGTTATTGATAGAACATTATGGGAAAAATCTGGTCATTGGGATAAATTTAAAGAAAATATGTTTATGGTTGAAGGTGAGGGTAATAAAGTTCTAGCTTTGAAACCTATGAACTGTCCTGGCCATGTTCAAATTTTCAAACAAGGTGTTAAATCTTATAAAGACTTACCAATTAGAATGTCAGAATTTGGTTCATGTCATAGAAACGAACCTTCTGGAGCACTTCATGGAATTATGAGAGTAAGACAGTTTACTCAAGATGATGCTCACATTTTTTGTACTGATGAACAAATAACAGATGAATCACTAATTTTTTGTGATTTATTGAGAGATATTTATAAAGATTTTGGTTTTGATCAATTAAAAGTAAAATTTTCTGATAGGCCCGAAGTAAGAGCTGGCAGTGATAAAGTTTGGGACAAAGCCGAAAAGGCTCTTATAGAAGCTGTTAATAAAGCTCAATTAGATTATGATTTAAATCCTGGTGAAGGGGCATTTTATGGTCCAAAATTAGAGTTCGTTCTAATTGATGCAATTGGAAGAGAGTGGCAATGTGGAACATTACAAATGGATTTTGTTTTACCTGAAAGACTTGGTGCAACTTACATTGATAAAAAGGGAGAGAAAAAACACCCAGTCATGTTACATAGAGCTATTTTAGGCTCTATGGAAAGATGGTTAGGTATATTAATAGAACAGTACTCTGGAAGATTTCCACTATGGTTAACACCTGTTCAGGTTTTTGTGTGTGCAATTACTGAAAAAGCAAACGAATATGCTTTAGAATTAATAAATGAGTTAGAAAATAATAATATAAGATGTAATGTAGACCTTAGAAATGAAAAGATTGGATATAAAATTCGAGAACATTCAGAAAATGGTTGTCCAATAATTCTAATTGTTGGCGAAAAAGAAAAAGATAGTAATACAGTTGCAATTCGAAGACTTGGGTCTAACAATCAAGATTTTAAATTATTTAAAGATTTTCTTCAAGAAATTAAGGTTGAGACTAAACCACCAGATTTAGTTTGAAAATTTTTTCAAAAAGTATATTTTATAACAACAATCATAGGAGAAATTAGTATAAACGATTCAAAATCTAGCTTTTCAGCTAAAGATGGACCAAGAATTAATAATTCAATCTCAGCTCAACAGGTCCGATGCATAGATTCTCAAGGAAAACAATTAGGCATAATATCTATTCATGAAGCTCTTCAAGCAGCAAGTTCAATTGGTCTTGATTTAGTAGAAATACAACCAAATGTTTCACCACCCGTATGTAAGATATTAGATTATGGTAAATACAAATATGAATCCCAAAAAAGGAAAAATGAAGCTAGAAAAAAGCAAAAAACTATAGATGTTAAAGAAATAAAGTTGCGTCCTAATATAGATTCTCATGATTTTGATGTAAAAATTAAATCAGTTAAAAAATTTCTTGAAAATGGTGATAAAGTTAAAATCACTCTTAGATTTAGAGGTCGAGAAATGGTTCATCAAGAGCTTGGCAGCAATGTTCTTGATAGAGTAAAAGATGAGACTGATGCATTTAGTAAAATCGAGGCATTACCAAAGTTAGAAGGCAGACAAATGGTAATGGTTTTAGCTCCAAAATAAAAATTTCTATATTTATTGTTGATTAGTTAATAACCATTGTATATAAGCAAGTTGGAGAGTAATTTATGTCTAAATTAAAAACTAAGAGTGGTGCAAAAAAGAGGTTTAAAGTTACATCTTCTGGTAAAATTAAATCTGGTGCCGCATTTTTAAGTCATAATCTTAGAAGAAGGTCTCAAAAAATGAAGAGGCAAGCTAGAGGTACAATGATACTTAGTGATTCTGACACAAAGATAGTTAAACAATTCTTACCATATTCTTAATGGAGTTATTCAATGTCAAGAGTAAAAAGAGGCGTTACTAAACACGCTAGACATCAAAAAATTTTAAAGGCTGCAAAAGGTTATTACGGTGCCAGAAGAAAATTGTTTGGTGTAGCTCTTCAGGCTGTAGAAAAAGCTAGTGCTTATGCATATAGAGATAGAAGAGTCAATAAAAGAAATTTCAGATCTCTCTGGATTCAACGAATAAATGCGGGTGTTAGACAGTTTGATATGAAATATTCTACATTTATTAATGGTTTAAAGAAAAAAGGTATTGAACTTGACAGAAAAGTTCTTTCTGAATTAGCTGTAAATGAGCCAGATGCATTCAAATTATTGGTAGATAAAGTTAAAAATTAACTTCTTTATTTAATCATATTTTCAATGAGTGATGATACAAAAGATAAGATTGATTTAATTGCTGAAGAATCTATTACGAAGATTAGCAAATCAGAAAATTTAAATGAATTAGAAGATCTTAGAATTTTTTATTTAGGTAAAAAAGGTTTAGTTACATCTTTTTTAAAAACAATGAAAGATCTTGAACAATCTGAAAAGATTAACATTGGAAAAAAACTAAATTTACTGAAAAATAAATTAATTGATAATATTGAAGAAAAAAAACTTCATTTGAATGATAAATTAATTCAACAAAAACTCTTAGAAGAAAAAATAGATATAACTTTAGAAAATGATCATGAACAATATGGTACATTGCACCCATTATCTAAAACTGTTGATGAAATATCTGCTATTTTTGCAAACATGGGATTCTATATTGAAGAAGGTCCTGATATTGAAACTGATTACTATAATTTTACAGCTTTAAATATTCCTTTAGAGCACCCTGCTAGACAAGAACATGATACATTCTATCTTCAACCAAATTCAGAAGGAACCAGAAAAGTATTAAGAACCCATACTAGTCCAGTACAAATTAGAACTCTAGAAAAAATTGACATTAATCAAGAAAAAGAAATTCGTGTTATTGTTCCAGGAAGAACATATAGATCTGATCATGATGCAACTCATTCTCCAATGTTTCACCAATGTGAAGGATTAGTAATAGGAGAAAATATAAATATGAGTCATTTAAAAGGAACTTTAATCGAATTTTTAAAAGTCTATTTTAATAGTAATAACCTTTCTGTAAGATTTAGACCTAGTTTCTTTCCTTTTACTGAACCATCTGCTGAGGTTGACATAGGCTATAAAAAACTCTCAGATGGAACACTGGATATTGGTCAGGGAGATAGTTGGCTTGAAGTATTAGGATCAGGTATGGTACATCCAAAGGTTTTAGAAGGGGTAGGTATTGATCCGAGTAAATATCAAGGATTTGCTTTTGGAATGGGTTTGGAAAGGCTGACTATGCTAAAATATAATATACCAGACTTAAGACCTTTTTATGACAGTGACTTAAGATGGTTAAAACATTATGGGTTCCTTGGAATTAACGAGACTAATTTACATTCAGGATTAAATGGTGTGTTTTCATGAAATTCACTTTTTCTTGGCTAAAGGATCATTTGAACACATCAGCAAATGTAAATGAAATAGTTGAATGTTTAAATAAAATTGGGCTAGAAGTTAGTAATCTTAAAATCTATAAGACCGATGTTAATAATTTAAAAGTTGCAAAGATAATTGATGTAAAAAAACATCCAAATGCAGATAAATTAAATGTTTGCACAATTCAATTTGATGAAGAACAAACACAAGTTGTGTGTGGAGCGCCAAATGTAAAGTTAAATAAAAAATATGTTTTTGCACCATCCGGCACTTACATTGGTGGAATTGATTATACTTTGAAAAAAGCAGTTATTAGGGATGTTGAATCTAATGGAATGCTTTGTTCAGAAAAAGAATTAGAGATTTCAGATGATCATAATGGTATTATTGAACTACCTGACAGCATAAATTTGAATGACAATATTTCAAACTATTTGGGTGTTGATGATCCGATGATTGAAATTGAAATAACTCCAAATAGAGGAGATTGTTTAGGCGTAAGAGGTATTGCAAGAGACTTGTCAGCATTTGGTATTGGGGAATTGAAACCTTTGAAATTAAATAATTTAAATGGTGAATTTAATTCTTCAATAAATTGGGAAATAAAACTTCCTGATAATAAAAAATCTTTATGTCCGTCTATTTTTGGAAGATCTTTTAGAAATGTAAAAAATATAAAATCCCCTCGGTGGATGGTGAATAGATTACTTGCTGTTGGTTTAAGACCAATTTCTTCTATAGTAGATGTAACAAACTATATAATGATGGATATAGGTCGTCCTTTGCACGCTTATGATGTAAATAAAATTAATGGTAATACTCTTACTGTTAGGGTCTCAGAAAAAGGAGAACAGTTTAACGCACTTAATGGAAAAACTTATGAATTAGATAATTCAATGTTAGTTATAAGTGATGAAAAAGGAGTTGATGATCTTGCAGGGATTATGGGTGGTTTGAGAACAGGTGTTGATGAAAATACAACTGATTTTTTTTTAGAAGCAGCAATATTTTGTCCAACTTCGATTGCAAAAACTGGACGATATTTAAACATTAATTCTGATGCCAGGTACAGATTTGAAAGAGGATTAGATTTCAATTCCCCTGAAGTTGGAGTTATTTATGCATCTAAACTTATCAATGATATATGTGGAGGATCATGTAGTAATATAGTTTCTATTGCTCAAAAAAAATCTAATAAAGACATAAAATTTGACTTAAAAATTATAAAAAAGCTTACGGGTGTTGATATTGATGAAAGTAAAGTTGAAGATATTCTTACAAAGCTTGGATTTGAAGTTAAAAAAAATAATCAAAATTGGAATATATGCGTGCCTTCATGGAGAAACGATATCGAAAGAAGTGAAGATTTAGTTGAAGAAATCATTAGAATTTTTGGCTATGAAAAAATACCAACAAATGTTTTGCCTATTAAAAATTATATTACTAAACCAAGTTTAGGTCATAAACAAAGATTAAGTCTTTATTCAAGAAAATGTCTCTCAACAAGAGGTTTTAATGAAGTAATTACTTTTTCATTTTTAGATAAATTAAATGCTAAACAATTTGGAGGTGGAGGAGAAAATTTAAATTTAGTTAACCCTATTTCATCAGAATTATCAGATTTAAGACCTTCCATTATTCCAAATCTTATAAATGCATGTAATGAAAATATTAAAAGAGGTATCATTAATTTATCTTTGTTTGAAGTTGGACCGATATTTAAAGGTGATAATTATGAAGATCAGTATAACGTTGTTACTGGGATAAGATGTGGTAATAAAATTAATAAAAATTGGAAAAATACTGAATTAAAATTTGATTTTTATGATATAAAGTCTGATATTTTGGCTGTTTTGAATGTTCTTGAGTTTCCGGTGTCACGGTTAAAAATATATAGTGAAGCACCTGATTATTTTCATCCTGGAAGAAGCGCTTTATTTAAATTAGGTAATATAACTATAGCTTCTTTTGGTCAGGTTAATCCTCTTTGTATAAACCAAAAAGATAGAAAAATAGAATTTTTTGCCTTTGAAATATATCTAGATAAAATTCCATCTCCAAAGAGAAAGGTATTTGCAAAACCATTACTTAAGGTAAATTATTTACAATCTCTATCAAGAGATTTTTCATTTTTAATCAATAATGAATTAAATGTTGAGGATTTAATAAATGAAATTAAATTAGTTGATAAGATATTAATTCAAAAGATTTCAGTTTTTGATGTTTACCAAGGAAGTAATATTCCGAAAGATAAAAAATCTGTTTCATTGTCTATAGTAATTCAACCTGAAGATAAATCATTAACTGATGATGATTTAGAAAAATTAAGTTTTAAAATTATTGATCGTGTATTTAAAACATTTGGAGCTGAAATAAGATCTTATTAATAATTTTATATGGTTTTGGTGCCGCCAACTGGATTTGAACCAGTGACCTCGTCATTACCAATGACGCGCTCTACCGCTGGAGCTATGGCGGCTTATTTCGAGTTGATCTAGACATAACTCTAGAACTTAATTATTATATAGTAAAATTTTATTAATAATGTCAAAAAAAACTATCAATAAAAAAGAAAAACTTTCTTCAGCATTGAAAGCAAATATAAAACTTAGAAAGACACAAATCAGTAATCGTGATGAAAAAAATATAAAAGGAAAAAGACTTTTAAAAGTTGGATATTCCAGCCTACTTCATAAAAAATTAAATAATGAGTAACGATAGATTAATTATACAAGGGGGCAAGCCACTTTTTGGGGATATAAAAATTAGTGGTGCAAAAAATGCAGTTTTACCTCTTATTTCCATTTCTTTATTATTTGATAAGAGTTTTACTTTAAAAAATGTACCTGATTTAGCAGATACGAGATTAATGATAAAATTAATAAATGCTTTAGGTGTAATGACAAAATTTTATGACGGTGTCATTGATTTTCACGGTGAGCCTCAAAATATTGAAGCACCAAAAGAATTGGTATCTAAAATGAGAGCTTCAATTTTAGTGTTAGCCCCTCTTTTGTCTAAAAGACACAATGCCCTAATTCCAATGCCTGGTGGTTGTGAAATTGGAGAACGTCCAATCAATTATCATATAGATGCACTTAAACAACTCGGAGCTGAAACATATTTGCAAAATGGATTCTTGAGAGCTACTCTACCCCAAAGGAAATTTATCGGAAACGAAATAAAATTTCCTCAAGTGTCTGTTGGAGCCACAGAATGTGCAATCATGGCGGCAACTTTAGCAATTGGTAAAACAAAAATTTATAATGCTGCCCAAGAGCCTGAAATTGTTGATTTAGGTAATTGTCTAAATTTGGCAGGAGCAAATATTAAAGGTTTAGGTACAGATATAATTGAAATAGAAGGTGTTTTAAAATTAAATCCTATTACATATTCAGTTATACCTGATAGAATTGAAGCAGGTTCATTTGCTATAATTGCAGGAATTACAAAAGGTGAGTTGAACTTACTTAATTCAAATCCAAAGGATTTAAAAGCTTTTTTTAAAAAATTAAAACAAACAAATGTGAAAGTTGAAGTTTACAATGATACTGTTAAAATAAAAGGCGTTAGTGATATTGTTCCAGTTAATATTCAAACTGAACCTCATCCTGGTTTCCCAACAGATTTACAAGCTCAGTTTATGAGTTTAATGTGTATAGCAAATGGAAAGTCAGTAATTGAAGAAAATATATTTGAAAATAGATTTATGCATATCCCTGAGTTGTCTAAAATGAAGGCGTCTATTAAAATTGACGGAAATAAAGCTATTGTTGATGGAGTAAAGCAATTACAAGGTGCTTCGGTTAAAGCTACTGATCTGAGAGCTTCTATGTCCCTAATAGCAGCAAGTCTAAATGCAAATGGTGAGAGTGTTGTTAATGATTTATCTCATTTAAAAAGGGGATACGAAAATTTTGAAGAAAAATTATTCAATATAGGGGCAAACATAAAATAATCATGAAATCTGAAAATAAAAGAAATATTTCCGATCATTTCAATGAATATGATTTTAAAAAATTAAAAATAAAATTTTTAGATAAAGATGAAATAAAAATTTTTTCTACATTATGTCAAGATGGTATATTTTCCATTAATGAAATTATTTATAATAAGAGTGATAAAATATTGATTGCAACTTTTTCAAGGTTTTGCTGGGAATTTGTAGGAAAAAAAATAAAAGACAAAACATTTTATCGAGTTGTTTCTGGAATAAGAATTTGTAATGTAAATAAGGTAACTTATACAAATAAAGACAAAATCAATTCTTCAAAATTTATAAATTTACTATCAGTCGATTATGATAGAAATGAAATAACATTAAATTTTTCTTTAGATATAACAATTAAACTTTTAATAGAAAAAATAGAAATTTATCTAGATGACCTTGACATGCCATGGCCAACTGGTAAAAAACCAATGCATAAATAGATCAATTAATATGAACGATAAAGATATAATTATAGCTCTTCCAAAAGGAAGGATATTAAAACAAGTTTTACCAATTTTTGAAAAGGTTGGTGTTATTCCTGAAAATTCTTTTTTTAACGAGAAAGACAGAAAATTAAAGTTTGAAACTAATATTCCTAATATAAAATTAATTATTGTTAGATCGTTCGATGTAGCAACATTTCTAATTTATGGGGCGGCACATATAGCTATAATTGGTAGTGATGTTTTAGAAGAATTTAATCATTGTGAAATTTACTCACCTATTGATCTTAAAATTGGTTTATGTAGATTAGTAGTAGCTACCACTCAAGAAATTTTAAGTGATGAAGATCCCTTGACTTGGAGTTATGTTAGAGTGGCAACAAAATATCCAAACTTAACAAGTGAGCATTTTAAAAAAAGGGGTGTCCATGCTGATTGTATAAAACTAAATGGTGCAATGGAACTGGCTCCATCTATGGGATTATGTAGAAGAATTGTTGACCTCTCTGAAAGTGGTGAAACATTAAAAGCTAATGGTTTAATAGAAATTGAAGAGATTATGAAAGTTTCTACAAGATTAGCTATCAATAGAAATGCATATAAAACAAATTTTGCAGAAATTAATAAAATTATAAAAAAGTTTGAAGGGCTTTTACATGATTGATAATAAAGTTACATATCTTTACCCTAAGGAAGAAAATTTTGATCAAAAATTAAATGATTTTTTAAGAAGCAGAAACATTTCAGATGTTAATATTGAAAAAATTGTGTTTGATATAACTAGTCAAATTAAAACACATGGTGATAAAGCTTTAATTTCTATGATAAATAAATTTGATAATATTCGTTGTTCTAATTTAGATGATATTAGAATTGAAAATAAATTATTAAAAAAAGCTTTTGATGATCTTCCAATCGATTTGAAAAATGCTATGAAAATTGCATTTTCTAGAATCAAATCATTTCATGAAAAGCAAAAGCCAAGTGGATTTGACTATGAAGATGAACTTGGTGTTAATTTAGGATTAAAATATTCTCCTATAAAAAGAGTTGGTTTTTATGCACCAGGAGGAAAAGCTCTTTATCCCTCCTCAGTTTTAATGAATGCGATACCAGCTTTGGTCGCTGGAGTTGAGCAAAGAGTGTTAGTATCACCAATCAATTTTGAAAAAAGTTCAGAAATATTGTTGGCAGCTGCATATTTAGCAGAAGTAACAGAATTTTACAGGATGGGAGGAGCTCATGCTATAGCTGCATTAGCTTTTGGAACTAAAAATTTAAAAAAAGTTGATAAAATTGTTGGTCCAGGAAATGCTTATGTTGCAGAAGCTAAAAGACAGTTATTTGGTAAAGTAGGAATTGATTCAATTGCAGGTCCTTCAGAAGTTTTAATAGTTGCAGATAATAAAAATAACCCTGAGTGGATTGCTATAGATTTATTATCACAAGCTGAACATGATGAAAACGCTCAGTCTATTTTAATAACTAATGATAAGAAATTTGCTAAGGATGTAGAAAGTCAGATTGTTAAATTATTAGAGACATTACCTAGAAAACAAATTGCTTCAAGTTCTTGGTATAACAATGGATTGATATTAATTATTGACCATATAAATGAATGTATAGATATCATCAATAAAATAGCTCCTGAGCATTTAGAACTTTGTATAGAAAATCCTAAACTCTATTTAGATGACATAAATAATGCTGGATCAATTTTTTTAGGTAGCTACACACCAGAAGCTATTGGAGATTATATTGCTGGTCCAAATCATGTTTTGCCAACAGAAGGAACAGCTAGATTTTCTAGTGGTCTTGGCACCTATGATTATTTGCGAAGAACAACTTTTGTTCAATGTAATGAATATAATCTAAATGAGCTTGGTAAACATGTAGAAATTTTAGCAGATTCAGAAGGATTAGATGCCCATAGGATGTCAATTCGCACGAGAAGAAAACGTAATTAAAGTTAAACTATTAAATTATTTGATTTTACAATTTATTATTTAGATTATATAACTGTGTTATGGCAAAAGAAGGTGTGATAGAATTTTCGGGAATTGTTGAAGAATTGCTTCCAAATGCAATGTTTAGAGTAAAACTAGAAAATGATCATGAAGTACTAGCACATACAAGTGGAAAAATGAGAAAAAATAGAATTAGAGTGTTGTTAGGTGATAAAGTAACTGTTGAAATGACACCTTATGATCTTACCAAAGGTAGAATTACTTTTAGGTATAAATAGACCAACATAATTTTGTCTAACATCAAAAATTTAAAATTTATTTTGGGTTCTTCTTCTCCAAGGAGATTAGAATTATTAAAACAAATTGATTTTCATCCAAATGAAATTTTTAAACCTGAAATTAATGAAGATCCTCAAAAAAAGGAACTTCCAATTTTATATGTTAAAAGAATGGCAAAGGAAAAAATGGAAATTGTCAAAAATAAATTTCCAAATGATTTGATTTTAACTGCAGACACTATTGTGTATATTGGTAGAAGAATTATTGATAAAACTAATGAAAAATCAGAAGCAATAAAATTTTTAGAGCTTTTATCTGGTAGAAGGCATCGGGTTTCAACGGCTTTTAATTTATATTGTAAAGATAAAATAGATTCTTTAAGGGTTGTAACCACAGTAGTAAAAATGAAAAGATTAACAGAAAATGAGATTAAATCTTACATTGAAACAGATGAATGGAAGGGAAAGGCCGGAGCATACGGGATACAAGGATCTGCAGAAAAATTTATTCAGTTTATATCTGGTTCATATACTAATATTGTTGGATTACCTTTAAATCAAGTCTATGGATCACTAAACTCAATTGGATATTATAATGAAAAACAACTGTATTAATTGTCAGAAAAAAATTGATAAACAAGATAAGTATTTCCCATTTTGTTCAGATAAATGTAGTAAAATAGACTTGTTTAGATGGTTGGATAATAGATATGTAATTTCTAAAGACATAGATGTTGATAATTAATTCTTTTCTATAGTAGACAATTTAATTTGATGAATGTATAGATTATAATAGTGCCCAGGTAGCTCAGTAGGTAGAGCAGAGGACTGAAAATCCTCGTGTCGGTGGTTCGAATCCGCCCCTGGGCACCATTACTTCATTATGCAAATAACGAAATCTTTGAAGGTGAAACTTTATGCAAATTGATCAAGTTGAATGGTTAAGAAGAGAAAATTATTTTTTAAGAGAGCAAAATAAAATTTTGAAAAACGAATTAAGTGAAACAAAAAAATACCTAGAAGAAATTTTAACAAAATTTAAATATATTAATAAAGGAAATTAATTCTTTATAGTTAAATAATCGAGTTTATTTAATTCTCTTCTCATGATTTTACCAGAGCTTGTTTTTGGAACATCATCAACAAAAATTACTTTTCTAGGACATTTGTAGGCTGCTAAATGTTCACGACAAAAATTTATTAATTCATCTTCACTAGGTTTAAAATTTTCTTTTAAAACTACATAAGCTTTAGCTATTTCTCCTTTTAGTTTGTCCTCTTCTTTTCCTACCGCTGCAATAGATACACTTGGATGTTTAGCTAACACTCTTTCTATTTCTGCAGGATAAACATTGTAACCAGCAGTTAGAATCATATCTTTTTTCCTATCTACTATATAATAATAACCATCTTCATCCATTCTTGCCAGATCACCAGAATGAAGCCATCCATCATTTTCTAATGTTTCTTTTGTTCTCTTTTTATCTCCAAAATATCCCATCATAGTTATTGGACCTTTAACCATTAATTCTCCTACTTCGCCTACAGACATGTCCTTTTTTACGTTGTCTACATCGACAATTTTAAGTTCACAAAATGGTAAGGCACAACCAATTGATCCATGTTTATTTTTGCCATAAAGAGGATGTGTTGAACCAAGGCCAGCAATTTCTGTCATTCCCCACAATTCTATTAAAGGAACTTTAAATTTTTTTTCTACATTTTCCATTATTGCTACTGGCATGGTCTGTCCACCTACATAACATCTTGTCAAACTTTTAATATTTGCTTTTTCAAAATCAGGATGATCAATCATGTACATGAACATTGTAGGAACTCCATCAAAAATTGTTGCCTTATGTTTTTCAATATCTTTAAAAATTGAAGAAGCATCAAAAACTTTATGAAGCACTAATTTTGTTCCAAACATCATCATGCCTGTCATAACAACATTGCCGTAGACATGAGGACAGGGTAAAGCACTTACTACTATATCCTTGTCATTGCGCATATGCATTTGACTTGTCATAGATCCATTTAAAATTACGGCTCTATGTGATTGCATTGCTCCTTTTGGATGCCCAGTTGTACCAGATGTGTAACCAATTGTAGATAGATCATCTGATGATACATTGGGCATATCAATCTCAGGAGTATTTTTATTAATTAAATCATTGAAAGAAATTGATCCTTCATTAATGTCACCAAAAGAAATTATAAAATTAATTTGACCTTCTTCTTTTAAATCGGTTATCTGAGACACTTTTTCTGAAGAGGTTATAATAGCTTTTGCTTTGCAATCATTCACTACATATTTTATTTCATTTGGTGTTAACATTGTATTTACTGGGTTTATTACAGCACCAACTCTTGCAATTCCAAAATAACTTATAATCCATTCCCAAGAATTGGATGCATATAATGTGATTACATCCTTTTCTTTAATGCCAAGAGTTTTTAAATTCGATGCTAAATTTTCAACTAATGAGTTTATTTCAATAAAAGAAAATGAACGATTTTCAAAATTCAAAGCTTCCTTATTACCAAACTTTTGTGCAGCAAAGTATGGCAATTGTCCTAGATGATCAAACATATCAACCTCATTCAATAAAGATAATATTAGAAAAATTTTAATAAAATGACAAATAAAGTTTAAATATAATAAACTTACTAAAACTTGAGATTAGTTTTTTTGAGAATTTCTTTTATCTCTTTAATTTCATTTTCTATAGATAAAACTTTTTTTTCTAAATTAAATTGAGAGTTTTGATTATCTATACTTTTGTCTTCAATTGTTTGATGTTGCATAGCATCAACAATTATACCTATAAATAAGTTTAAAACAGCAAAAGTTGTTATTAATATGAATGGTACAAAAAAAGCCCAAGCATATGGGTATTCTTCCATTACAGGTCTAACGATTCCCATTGACCAGCTTTCAAGGGTCATAATTTGAAAAAGTGAGTACATTGAATCACCTATAGTTCCAAACCAATTTTCAAATTTGTTACCAAAAAAATTTGTAACAAGAACTGCTGATATATAAAAAATCAAAAGAATTATCGTACCTACAGAAGCAATGCCTGGTATAGCATAAAACATAGCTTGAATAACTTTTTTCATTGAGGGTATCATTGACAATAGTCGAAGGGCACGAAAAATTCTAAATGCTCTCAATATTGACAATGGACCAGAAGAAGGAATAAGAGCAATTGTTACAATTATAAAATCAAAAACATTCCATCCACTTTTAAAAAAACTCAATCTATATACAAATAATTTTATTATCAACTCAACTACAAAGATTGATAAAGCTATTTTATCTATATAAGTTAAAACATTTCCAATTTTAGAGACTAATTTTTCACTTGTTTCAAGGCCAAGAGTTACCGCATTAATTAAAATTACAAATGTTATGAAAACATTAATAATTTTTGATTCTATAAAGCTTTTTAGTAATTTAGAAAATCGCATAATATTAATATTTTTATTTATAAAATTTTAAAATAATTAGTCAAAGTAAAATAAAGCTTTTGTTTAATTAATAGAACTTAAAATTAAATCTGAACCTTTTTCAGCTATCATATTCGTAGCTGCATATGTATTTCCAGAGACCATTTCAGGCATTATAGATGCATCTATCACTCTAAGGTTTTCAATCCCTCTAACTTTTAAGTTAAGATCTACTACTGAATTGGGATCATTTCCCATTCTACAAGTGCCTATTGGATGGTAGACAGTTGAGCCAAATTTTCTAGCATAATCTATTATTTGGTCATCAGTTGAAATTTTTTTCCCTGGTATAGTTTCTTCTTCGCAAAAATCAGAAAGTGGTTTTGAAGAATAAATTTTCCGAACTAATTTAACTCCATTTATTAATGTTTCCTTATCAAAATCGTTATCTAAGTATTTGGGGTTAATCATTGGAGGTTCATATATATTATTTGATTTAATATCTACATATCCTTTACTGCTTGGTTTAAGTTGTGTTATCCCACATGTAATTCCATCTATATTTTCAAGACCTGAAGTCCCAACATTCTCATTTTGAAAACTTGCTGGTGCAAAAAGCATTTGTATATCTGGAGAGCTTAATTCTTTTTTTGTTTTAGCAAAAACGCCTGCAGTTGAAACTGGATTTGTTAGAAGACCTTTTTTAAAAAAATAATAATTAAAAATTTCTTTTAAGAGATTAAAGCCTTTTGCCTCTGTATTAAATGTGCTTAAATTTTTAGTTCTCATAGCAATTCTAATTGCAAAATGATCTTTTAAGTTTTGTCCTACTTCAGGTATGTTTTGTATACACTCGATACCTAGTTTTTTTAATTTTAATTGATCACCTATCCCATTATTTTGTAATATTTGAGGTGAGTTTATTGCACCAGTTGAAAGTATTAACTCCTTATTTATTAAAACTTTTTTAAAATTTAAGCCTTGTTTAATTATTACACTTTCAATTTTTTTATTTTTAAATTTTATTTTGTGAAGGTATGTATTAATTAATAATTTAAAATTGTCTTTAGATAAAATTGGTTTCAGATATGCATCATATGCACTCCATCTTATACCGTTTTTAATCATAGTTTGATACAGAAAAGATCCTTCTTGATCACCTGAATTATAATCCATATTTTTTTTAATGCCCATACCGTGCGCTGTTTCAATAAATAATTTAGCAAATGGGTGAGGGCTTTTAAGATCTGAAATATAAAGTGGTCCTTTACCCCCTCTGTAATTTTTATTTCCCGCAGGTCTTGTTTCAGCTTTCATGAAATAAGGTAAAACATCTGACCAACTCCAGCCAATACATCCCTTTTGTGCCCATCCATCATAATCATCTGCCTGACCTCTTACATATAGATGTCCATTGATCGAGCTAGAACCTCCAACAACTTTACCTCTTGGAAATCTAATTTTTCTATTAGCAGTGTTTTCTGTTTCTTCAGTATAATACGGCCAATTAATTTTATCATCATAAACAGTTTTAGAAAAACCAGCGGGTATCTTGATATAAAAGTTAGTATCTTTTCCACCTGCTTCAATGCATATTACACGATTATTTGGACTATGTGATAGCCTGTTTGACACTACACATCCTGCAGCGCCTGCACCAACAACTAAATAATCACAATTTAATTCTTTCACATATTTTTCCCAATTCAGAGGTAAGTTCCTTTAGACATTTTATCAGAAACTGTAGCTCTAACTAAATATCTTGGTTCTGTAATATCGTAAGGTTGCCCTCTATGTACCATTGAACGATTATCCCAAATAATCAAATCAAAATCATCCCATTTATGTGAATAAATATATTCTTCATTATTGATGAAATCATTTAAATATTTAAGTAATTTTGAGCTTTCAACATCTATCAGATTTTTAATTGATTTTGTATGAGATCCAAAATAAACAGCTTTCTTATTATTCACCGGATTAATTTTTACCATTGGATGAACCACTGGTGGAAATTTATCTAATTCAATCTGGCTTACCATAGTTGGATCAATTTTTGATCTGGAATGAGCAAAGTGATGAATTGCATCAAGATTATCAAGTTGTCTTTGGATAGATTGATCAAGTTTACTATAAATGTTTCTCATACATATAAATTGAGTACTACCTCCAATTTTAGGTGTTGTTCTTCCATTTAAAATTGAGGCATGTGCTGGGTGTATTTTAAAAGAACTATCACTATGCCATTGTTGATTAGCCCTATCATTTTTTGCTTGTTTATGCGAATGATCAACAACTTTACCATTTTCATCCATGTTGGTTAAAATAACTAGATTAGAATTTGTACCTATTGTCCCTGGTTTTGTTACTTCTAATTCACCAAAGTTTTTAGCAAATTCAAGTTGTTCTTCATTAGTTATTTTTTGATTTTTTAAAACAATTAGTGAATACTCCTCAAATAGAATTAAAATTTCATTTATTTCTTTTTTATTTGCTTTGTTAATTTTTAAATCTTTAATTTCAATTCCAAAATCCGGATGAGTTTTTTTAAAATTCATTACTCTTTCCTTTTAAATTATTCATTAACCATATAATATTAAAGAAATTCATTTAAGGATGTCAATTTATGAGTTCAAATAAATATAAAGTTTTAGTTGTACAAGGTTTGCATGAGCAAGGCTTAGAAATGCTAAAAAATAGAACTGATATTGAATTTAATGTTTTAATGAGTGATGATGAAAACAAGATATTAGAGGCCGCAAAAGATGTTAATGGTATCACCGTAAGAACAGCAAAAATTTCTAGTAAAATAATAGAAGCAGCAAATAAATTACAAGTAGTTTCTAGACATGGTGTAGGTTATGATTCAATTGATTTAGTATCACTAAATAATAAAAAAATTCCTCTGACTATAGCTGCACATTCAAATATGATTTCAGTTTCAGAGCAAGCAATGTTTTTTTTATTAGCCTTAAGTAAAAATGTATTTTATTACGATGATTTTACTAGAAAAGGAGATTGGACCAATAGATGGGATGTTAGAGCTTGGGATTTAGCACAAAAAAATATTTTAGTTATTGGTTTTGGTAGAATTGGATCAAACTTTGTAAAAAGAGCATTGGCTTTTGACATGAATGTCTTTGTTTATGATCCATATGTTGAAAAAGAGAAGGTCAAGATCTCAGGTGCTATTCCAGTTGATAATATTAGTGATAATTTATCAAAGATGGATGCCGTTACTCTTCATTGTCCAAAGAATAACGAAACTACAGATTTATTCACAAAACAAGAATTTGATCTTATGAAAAAAAGTTCACTAATTATTAATTGTGCAAGAGGTGGAATTTTAAATGAAGAAGATTTGTATGAAGCTCTTACAAGTAAGAAAATAGCTGGAGCTGGTTTAGATGTTTTCGATGTTGAGCCAACACCCTCATCTAATCCTTTATTTAAATTAAATAATGTAATTTTATCACCTCATATCGCTGGTGTGACAGTAGAATCAACTGTAAGAATGGCAACAGAAACTGTTCAAAATGTTCTAGATGTTTTAGATGATAAAATAAATCAATCAGTTGTTGTTAATAACAAAGAAATAGGTATGTAATGAAAAAATTAAGTTTAAAAAAACAATGGGATCAAAATAAAAGTGTATTAAATGGATGGTGTTCAATACCGTCTACTGTAACTACTGAAATTATGTCTTTGAATAATTTTCATTCATTGACTGTGGATTTACAACATGGACTTGTAGATTATCAACAAGCACTAAATATGATTCAATCTATGAGCTCTGGAGAAATAACTCCTTTAGCTAGAGTGCCTTGGAATGAACCAGGTATAATTATGAAACTTCTTGATGCAGGATTTCTTGGAATCATTTGTCCAATGATTAATAATGAAAATGACTGTAAGCAATTTGTTCAAACAACAAAATATGTTCCTCAAGGTTTTAGAAGTTCAGGTCCTACCAGAGCTGCTTTAATTCATGGATCTAATTATCATGATGAAGCAAACGAACATATCATTACCCTTGCTATGATAGAAACAGAGGAAGGACTAGAAAATGTCGAAAAAATTTCATCAGTAGAGGATTTGTCTGGAGTTTATATTGGCCCTTCTGATTTAAGTGTTTCATTGGGATTAAAACCTGGTTTAGATAGAACAGAAGAAGTAATGATCAATGCTATTGAAAAAATAAAAATAGCATGTAAGAAAAATAATAAAAAAATTGGTATTCATTGTCTTTCTCCTAATTATTTAAATCAAAAATTTCAAGAAGGTTTTGATCTGGCCACTATCGGAACAGATTTAAGGTTTTTCGCTGAAATTGTGGGAAAGAAGCTTTCAGAAATTACTCATGAGTAAATTTTGGCTTTAGATAATTTTTCCTATTACTTAATAATTATAGCTTCTTTTATTTTAGCTGGAGTATTAAAAGGTGCAACTGGCGCAGGCGCACCTATTATAACTATTCCTGTTATATCTGCATTTTACGATGTCAGGTTGGCTGTTGTATTAATGGTCGTTCCAAATTTTTTATCTAACATTCAGCAGCTTTATCATTTTAGAAAATCTATATTGCCCTTATTCGCTACATTTTCTTTTGCTTTGGGTGGAGGTGGAGGCGCATTTTTAGGAACAATATTTCTTGCTAATTTATCTCTTGATAGCCTTTCATTTGGTGTTGGTATATTAGTCATAATTTTTATCTCATTTAAGTTTTTTGTTCCAACATGGAAATTAGAATATAAAAAATCAAAAAACCTTTTTTTCCCTTTTGGTTTTTTTGGGGGAGTTTTTCAAGGTGCAGCTGGAATTTCGGCACCTATATCGATAACATTTTTAAACTCCTTTAAACTAGATAGAAAAACATTTATCCCAACTATATCAGTGTATTTTATGATGATGTCAGTATTTCAAGCTCCTGCATTAATTCATTATGAATTTATGAATTTTGAAATATTTGTGATAAGTCTCATTTGTACTGGCATACTAATTATCAGTATGCCTATAGGAAATAAAATTGCTAAAAGTGTTTCTGTAGAGTTGTTTGATAAACTCATTTTAATATTATTAGGAATTATATCTTTAAAAATATTTTTTGATTTTGGAATTAAATTTTATTTATAACCACAAACTAATTTTTTTCCATTTTGCATGCATGCGAATGAATAATTTTTATCAGCATCAATAATTTTTTTGTTTGTTAAACAATTAATTATTAAGGGATCTTTTAATATATTACTTACTTTAGTTTCTTTAAGTTTTGCATCATATTTGTATAAGGTATTGTTTTTTAACCTAAAAGTTTGGTTAGAATAAAATGGTTTGTAACTTAAACCAAAAAAACTTCTAACTAAAAATTTATTTTTATTAAACTGATTTATGTAAACTTTATCTTTGACATTAAAAATAAACTTCTTGTATATACTAATTTCAACTTTTAAGTTTTTATTTTTAATTTTGTTTACTAATACATTCCCTTTAATATGTTCTAAAATAACATTTTTACTTTTAATTTCTTTAAATTTAACTGAGCTATTTTTAGCTAAACAAATCTTAACATTGTTAAAGACAAAATATGAATTTTGATTTTTACTTTTAACAAAGTCACCATTTTTGATAATATAATTTTTATTTAAAATAAATTTGTTGCCGTAAATATCTACGTTTTGAATTTTATTTTTGATTTCTGAAATTATTAATTCTTTTGCATGTAGGGAATTATTAAGAACTAAGCTCAGCATAACAAAAAATAAATATTTCACTTTGGAAAAAGCAAGCGATGGGATAAACATCGCTTGCTTAATTTTATATTTATTTTGGAACTTTACCTGTAACACCTTCAAGGTAATAATTCATACCCCATAAGGCTCCATCATCTAAAGTTTTTCCAGCACCAATAATTTCTTTACCATCATTGGTTTTTAAAGGCCCAGCAAAAATCTTTAATTTTCCACTTTTAATTCCATCATGAGCTGCTTGTGCTTTTTTAGCAACGTCATTTGGCATATTAGAAAAATTTGACAATGTTAACATGTTTGTGGACAATCCACCCCATGTGTTACCTGCCCAGTGATCAGGGCCATCTCCAGTATTCCACTTACCATCTTTCAATTGCTTTATTTTTTTAATATAATAAGGGCCCCAATTATTTACTGAAGCAAATAATTGAGCTTTTGGAGCAAAAGCACCCATATCAGTAGATTGTCCAAAACCTAAAGCACCATTTTTTTCAGCAATTTGAAGCATAGCTGGTGAATCTGTATGTTGTGCTAAAATGTCAGCACCCTCTGCTATATGAACTTTAGCTGCATCAGCTTCTTTTACGGGATCATACCAAGTATTGGCCCATATTACTGAAATTGTAGCTTTTTTATTTACCGATCTTAATCCTTGAGCGAATGCATTTATTCCCATAATTACTTCTGATATTGGATAAGCACCGATATAACCAATTTTGTTTGTTTTTGTCATTAATCCAGCAACAACACCTTGGACGTATCTACCTTCATAAAATCGAATATTTCCAGTAGCTACATTTTTTGTTCTTTTGTAGCCTGTCATATGTTCAAATCTTACATTTGGAAATTCTTTAGCAACTTTTAAAGTTGGCTCCATATAACCAAAAGAAGTTGTGAAGATTATTTGATTACCTTGTTTTGCTAATTCTCTAATAACTCTTGTTGCATCAGGTCCTTCAGGAACATTTTCTACAATGCTAATTTCAACATCATTTCCAAACTCCTTTTTAACCATTTGTTTACCTAATTCGTGCGCATAAGTCCAACCATGATCGCCTGGAGTTGTTAAATAAACAAACCCTACTTTAGTTTTTGCATACGCTGAAGTGAATAAAAAAGGTGAAACAAGAATACTTAAAAAAGTTATAATTTTTAAAAAATTCTTATACATTTTCATCTCCATAAAATTTTAATCTTAAGGTTTAAATTTAATTAAACAATGATTTTTTAATTTGGGATAAATTTTTATTATTTATTGCCTAAAAAATGCTTTCCTAGGCAAGCTGGGGCATAATTATTATGTTTTAATTTGAACGATATTAAAGCTAAGGCTAAAATAGTTGCAAGATAAGGTAACATGTTTAAAAATTGTGATGGAACATCCCAACCTCTTGCTTGAGCAACGAATTGTAAAATTGTTATACCACCAAATATTAATGCGCCAATCAATAATCTTATAGGCATCCAAGAAGCAAATACGACCAAAGCTAGTGCTATCCAACCTTTACCTGCAGTCATTCCTTCAGACCAATGTGGTGTCAATGCCAATGGTATGTAAGCACCACCCATTCCAGCACACATACCACCAAATGAAGTACTTATCCATCTTACTAACTTGACAGAGTAACCAATAGAATGTGCGCTATCATGATTATCTCCAACAGCTCTTATAATGATACCTAATTTTGTATTTTGAAACCCAAAATGGATAAAAAATATTAAAAATATTGCAAAATATACAAGTATATCATTAGAAAACAAAATTTTACCTAAATAAGGTATGTCAGATAGAAAAATAATTTCTAATTTAGGCAGTGAGGCTGCTGTTTTTCCTACAAAAGGTTCACCAATTAAACCTGTTAGAGCTGTAGCAAAAATAGTAAGACCTAGCCCTGTAGCAACTTGGTTTGTCATAAGAGTTATTGTAAAAAAAGAAAAAACAGTACTTATTAATATTCCGGCAACAGCTCCAAATAAAATACCTATGTATGGATTTCCAAAAATTAAAACAGAACCAAGTGCAGCAACAGCTCCACATAACATCATTCCTTCAACACCAAGATTTAAAACACCGCTTTTTTCAGTTACAAGTTCTCCTAATCCTGCTAGTAAAATTGGTATTGATGTTAAAAGTATTGTAATTAATAAGTTTTCCATTAGTTATCTTTCCTAATAGATATTTTATATTTTTGAATAGTCTCACCAGCGAGAAGAAAAAATAATAACATACCTTCAAAAATACCAGTAACTACTTTTGGAATTCCTAAAACCATTTGAGCATTGTCGGCTCCAAGTTTTGCTGTTGCAATTATAATACCTGCAATAACAACTCCATATGGGTTTAAACGGCCTAAAAAGGCAACAATTATTGCTGTAAAGCCATATCCAAAAGATACTTCTGGTTGAAGTCGTCCCATATTAGCAGAAACCTCTATTACTCCTGCAACACCGGATAATCCCCCAGATACAAGTAAAACATAAATAGTTATTTTATTTTTATTAAACCCTGCAAATTCTGAGGCTCTTGCAGATGAACCAAAGATTTTTATTTGAAATCCTGGTAAAGTTTTATTGATGAAGAACCAAATTAATGGGCATAAAATTAAAGTAATAAAAATACCATAATGAAACTGACCTAAGAAACCAATAAACGGAAAGTCTACTTTACTAATTATTGCCCCATCAGGATAAACTTTAGATAAAGGAAAGCCAAAACTCATTGGATCACGTAAAGGGCCTCTAACAACAAAATCAATAAATAACATTGCGACGTAAACAAGCATTAAACTTACTAAAATCTCATTTACATTTAATCTTACCTTTAAAATTGCAGGTATTGATGCCCAAATTGCACCACCTACAAAACCAATTAAAAACATTGAAAATAATAAAGTGTAAGTTTTTGTCTCAGGAAATAGTAATGCAAATGATCCTGCGCATAAAGCTCCGAGAATAAATTGACCCTCTGCTCCGATGTTCCAAATATTTGCTTTAAAGCAAAATATCAAACCAAGACCAATAATAATAAGTGGACAAGCTTTAACAAATATATCTGCAATTCTGTCAGGTCTAGAAAATGGAGAAACAAAAACTTGATATAAGGATTCTATAACTGGATAACTTAAAATTTTAAAAATTAATGAGCCAATTAGAATTGTCATGGTAATTGAAATTATAGGACTCAAAATAGTCCAAAAACTTGATTGGATTTTTCTTGGTGTAAATTCTATCATTTGAGCATTATCTAATTTATTCCCATTAAAATACCAATATCCGTAGCAGAGATTTTTGATGTTATTTTTGGTGTTGAAAGAGATCCATTATTAATTACACAAATTTTATTTGATATTTCATAAATTTCATCTAAATCTTGACTTATCAATATGATAGCTTTTCCTGCTTTAGCTAATAGTAAAAGTTTACTTCTAATTTCACTGGCAGCACCAATATCAACACCCCATGTTGGTTGTGAAATAATCAATACTTTTGGATTAGCTTTTAATGATCTACCAACAATAAATTTTTGTAAGTTTCCTCCTGACAATTGATCAGCTAATGGATTTGAATATGGGCATCTTACATCATTGTCCTTTATAATTGATATAGAGTCATTTGATGACATATTTGAACTTAACAATATATTATCAAGAAAATTATTATTTTTTGAATAAGCATTATAAAAGGTTAAAAAAGTATTTTCTGTAAGAGTTATATCAGGAACTGTTGCATGACCATTTCTTTCTTCAGGAACAAACTCAAGTCCTAAGTTTCTTCTGAATTTAATATTAGTGTTTCCAATTTTTTTATTTTCAAAAATAATTTCATCTGGATCGCCTAATGTTTCACCACTTAATGCATTCATCAGTTCTACTTGTCCATTCCCAGCAACTCCAGCAATACCAAGGATTTCACCATATTTAACATTGAAACTTATTTTTTTTAATTCTGTACCAAATTGAGATAATTTTTTTCTATTTAAATTGTTGATTGAAATAGCAGTTGATAAATTTAAATAACTACTTTTAGAAATTTTAGTTATTTTTTTTACTTTTTTACCAATCATTTTTTCAGCCATACTTGTGGTAGATATTTTAGAAGTATCGGTTGAAGAAATAACTTTTCCACTTCTTAGAATCGTTACCTTGGAAGCAATTTGTTTAATTTCATTTAATTTGTGGCTTATATACAAAATACTACATCCTGAATTAGCTAATTTTCTTAATACTTTAAATAATTGATTTATTTCTTGTGGTGATAAAACAGATGTTGGTTCGTCCATTATAAGGAGTTTTGGGTTTTGCAATAAACATCTAATAATTTCAACTCTCTGTTGTTCACCGACTGATAAATCTAAAACTTTTTTTGTAGGCTCAATCGACAGGCCCCATTGTTTAGCAGTTATTGAAATTTTATCTTCTAAATGTTTTTTTGTTATTTTTTCATCAAGAGATATTAATATATTTTCAGAGACAGTTAGAGCTGGAAATAATGAAAAATGTTGAAAAACCATCCCAATGCCGTAACTTCGTGCTTCTCTAGGATTATTAATTATTACATGATTATCATTAATCAAAATTTGACCAGCAGTAGGTTTTACAACTCCGTATAAACATTTAACTAAGGTAGATTTTCCAGCACCATTCTCTCCTAATAATGCATGGATCTCTCCTTTTTTTATATTCAAAGATATAGAATCATTAGCTAAAAATTGATCAAAAGTTTTTGACAAATTTTTAACTTCAATAAATGTCATCGCATCTAAATTATTCGTCATAGATTTTAGTTTTATTTTTTGATTTCAATATGAAAAATAACAAAAGGGCGCTTACTATAAAAACAATAATTATAAATAAATTAAAATAACTTACATGCAAATGTTTTAACCCCAATGAAAAAATAATTAAGCTTGATATAAATAGTGCTAACCAAAATGTTCTAGGTCCTTTAAAAATGTTTTTCATTTCACATGCTCTAATTTAAATTTATCTTGAATTAAATAAACGAATATTAAAATTACAAGTCCAACTCCATTTAACAAAAAACCAGAAACGCCATAAAAAATTGAAAGGGGAGGCAATAAAAGTAAAATTGAACTAATAAAAGCAATTATTCTCGTATAAACATTTAGAGGTTTATTTAAATAGCCTTCTAAGCCTAAAGTCATACTCCAGTATGCTAATAAGACACTTAATAAGCTATATAAACTTATCCAATAAGAACCCTCCATAAGAAGAGCAGGGTTATAAATAAATGCGAAAGGAACAATATATTTTGCAATTCCAACTTTACTTGATTCAACTGCCGTAGCCATAGGAGGGGATTTTGCTATTGCAGCACCAGCAAATGAGGCTAAAGCAACAGGAGGTGTAATGGTTGAAACTACTCCAAAATAAAAAGCAAACATATGAGCAGCAATTGGGGTTACACCAGCTTGTATTAAAGAAGGAACAATTAAAGCGGCAACTGTTATATAGACTGCAGTAGTTGTCATTCCCATACCTAAGATTATAGCTGAGATCGCCGTTAGACATAATAATGGAAATAGCATTCCACCAGATAAGTCGATGACAGATTGGGTGAATTTAAGTCCTAAACCTGACACAAAAACTGATCCAATAATTATGCCAGCACATGCACACGCAATTGTTACTGGAACAGTTGATTTTATTCCACTTTCAAATGCACCTAAAAGATCAACTACAGACATTCGAGTGTTACTTTTAAAAAAACTTAAAAAAATGACAGAAATTATTGCCCAAAATCCAGCTTTCATTGCAGTATATCCATATATAAGAAGAGCTATCAATACTACTAAAGAAAGCAACATGTGCCATCCACTTTTTAAAACATCGATTACATTTGGAAGCATGGATTTATCAATTTTTTCTATTCCATGTTTTTCTGCTTCAACATGAACCATGAAATATATTGTTACAAAATATAAAAAAGCTGGGATTATAGCTGCTAAAATAACATAAGAGTAAGGAGCCTCCAAAAATTCTGCCATTATGAATGCAGCTGCACCCATTATAGGGGGTGTTATTTGACCTCCAGAAGAAGCACAAGCTTCTACTGCAGCAGCAAATCTTGGTCTATAACCGTAATTTTTCATAAGTGGAATTGTGAAAGATCCAGTTGTGACAACATTTGCTACAGCAGACCCGTATACAGTGCCTGTCATTCCAGATGCTACAACAGCAGCTTTAGCTGGGCCACCAGTCCTATGACCTGTAAGTGAAATAGCAAGGTCAACAAAAAATCTTCCAACACCAGAGCGAATTAAAATAGCACCAAAGATGATAAATAAAACTATGTATGTGGATGCTACATATAGAGGAATTCCGTATATTCCATCAGATGTCATAAATAAAGTATCAATATATTTTGCAAGTCTTGTTGGTGGTCCATAAAAAAAACCAAAAAATTTATGAGCATATAATGCGTGCAACATAAAGAAACCAGCTACAAACACCATTGCCCAACCAACTGCTCTTCTTGTGCCATCTAAAACTAAAAATATTAGAATTGAACCTACTATTATATCTCCTATATATTTATCTCCATATCTCATCATGAATGTTTCAACATCCCAAGTCGTCCATAATTGGACGAAGATAATAGATATAATTATTAGTAAATCATAAAAACTTCCCAATAATCTTAAAATATTACCTTTTTCATCATTTGGTAAAATTATTTTATCATTAATACTTTTACGAAATACGGGATATATAAATACAGCAAGTATCATCATTACAGACAAATGTACTGATCGAAAGGATCTTCCTTCGGGCGTACCATAAACTGCAACAAAAAGATGATAAAACGCTAAACCGATAGATAACCATGAGCAAATTATAATAATCCAGTAATAAAGTGATTTATTTTTACTCCATTGGATAAGTTCATCAAGAAAGCTTATTTCTTTTACTTCATTATATACGAGTTTTTTTGAAGAAGACTGCATAAAAAATTTTTAGATAAGAAGGTGCTAGTTAAAGCACCTTCAAAATGTAGCTACATTATGCCCATTTCTTTATAAAATTTTGCAGCTCCTGGATGAACTGGAACTGCAGCTCCGTTAACAGCATCTTTCATCAAAACTTTTTTCCAAACGCTTTTTACTTTAACGAATTCACTATGATTATCCCAAAAAACTTTAGCCATTTTGTAAACTAAATCTGTTGGTAAATCTTTATGAACAATCATAGAAGTTACTATGCCCAACGTAGGAATGTCCTTGTTGAGAGATTTGTAAGCACTTGCAGGTATTTTTCCGTAAATATAACCTGGATTATTTTTAACGATCCTATCAATCCTCTCTTTTGGTAAACCAATAAATCTTATTCCAGGGCTGTTTTCTAATTCAATAAAACTAGCTTGAGGAACTGAAGTAGCAGCCATAAAAACATCAGCTTGACCATCTTTCATTAAAGCTACTGATTCCTTATAACTCACCATATGGACAACTCCACCATTTTTTTTGATAGTTTCAAAATTAAAACCATAATCTTTAATAATTGATTCACAAAAGGCTGTTCCAGTCCATTTTGGTTTACCTGGACTTATATTCGCATTTTTCATGTCCTCAAAACCTTTAATTTTAGAATCAGCTCTGACTGCTACCTGAAAAGCTGCTGGATACAAAGTAGCGAAATATCTTACATTTTTATGATTTTTTTTAAACTTACCTTTTGCATTCCAACCATTAGCAACAGTATGAGCGTAAGACCAACCAATCTCAGCGTCACCTCCATTTACAGACATGACATTTGATATGCCACCACCAGAAGTGTTAGATGTTGAAATTCCTTTAATGTTACTTTCAAGTGTTTGCATTACTTTTGCACCTAAAGGATACCATGAACCTCCAGAAGGACCAGACACCATCCTTACAAATTGGTCTGCATTTGCTATAGTGGCCACAATACTAATTGAAGACGCAATAGCAAAAGTTTTTAAGAACTTTTTCATAATTATTTCCTCCAAAATTATTAATTATTACAGTTCACTAATTATTTCTTACTGAGTCAACATTTAACAATAATATTAGTGAAAATTTTTAAAATGTTATTATTATAACATTCATCGTGTTGGAGGGTTAATATGGATTTAGATGTAAAGGAAGTAGTTTTAACTGAAGTTGGAACTCGTGATGGGTTTCAATCTGAAAAAAAAATAATAAGTACCGAAGATAAAATTATGCTTATCAACGAACTAGTAAAAGCTGGTTTTAAGCGAATAGAATATTCTTCATTTGTCTCTCCAAAAGCTATACCCCAATTAGCAGATGCAGCCGAAGTCATTAAAGGAGTTAATCGAAATAATAATGTAACCTTTACTGCTTTGGTTCCAAATCTAAGAGGTGCTATTAGAGCTTTAGAGTGTCGAATAGATGAAATTGTAGTTTTTTTATCAGCTTCAGAAAGTCATAACAAAAAAAACCTTAATAGATCAATCAATGAATCTTTAACTGGTTTTGAAGAAGTTGTTAAGTTAGCTAATGATAATAATATTCCTGTACATGGTGATATATCAACAGCTTTTGGGTGTCCTTTTGAAGGAAATGTTGAATATAAAAAACTTGTTGAAATTTCTAAGCAATATAAAGGACTTGGTTTTAAAGGAGTTACTTTAGGTGACACAACAGGAATGGCAACTCCTCCCATAGTGAAGTCAGCAATTAGAGAAATTCAAGACAATGTTCCAGATTTTGAAATCACTTTACATTTTCATAATACAAGAGGTGTAGGACTTGCTAATGTTTTAGTAGGATTAAACGAAGGTATATATTTATATGAAAGTTGCTTTGGAGGAATAGGTGGTTGTCCATTTGCGCCAGACGCAACAGGTAATATTTGTTCAGAAGACCTTGTTTATATGATGAATGAGATGAATATTAAGACAGGAATAGATATTAATCATTTAATAAAAATAGCCAAAGAGGCAGAGAGAATTTTAGAGTATAAATTACCCGGACAAGTTATGCATGCAGGAGAAAGATTAAAGAAATACTCCCTTGAAGACGTTAAAACTGCAAAAGGTAATTAACTTATGTTTAATGAAGGAGCATTATCTGGGATCAAAGTTATTGATTTGACAAGAGTAATTTCTGGGCCTTTTTGTACTTTATTATTAGCTGACATGGGAGCTGAAGTTATAAAAATTGAGCCACCAAAAGGAGATAATGTAAGGAATCAAGGCGAATTTGTAGATGGTTATAGTTCATACTTTGCTCAATTTAATAGAAATAAAAAATCTGTTGTCTTAGATTTATATAAAAATAATGATAAAGAAAAATTAAAACTTTTATTGAAAAGTGCTGATGTAATAGTCGATAATTTTAGACCTGGTGTTCTCGCCAAAATGGGATTAGATAGTGAAATTTTAACTGCAATAAATCCTAGATTAATTCAAGCATCAGTAAATGGCTTTGGTAGTACTGGAAAATATAGTCAAAGACCAGCTTTTGATTTTATTGCACAAGCTATTTCTGGTTTTATGTCATTAAATGGATCTGAAAAAACTGGACCAGTAAGAACAGCAGCTCCAATTTCTGACTTAATTGCAGGTTTGTATTGTGCATTTGGAATTGTAAGCGCAATTAATGCAAGGCATAATACAAAAAAGGGGCAAGTAGTTGAAACAAGTTTAACTTCTAGTTTAATATCTCTTATGGCTTATTTATCAGCTGAATATTTTGTAACAGATAAAACTCCAAGAAAATCTGGTAATGATCATCCAATTTTATCACCTTATGGTTTATTCAAGACAAAAGATGGTAATATTGCAATTGCTCCTGCAAATGACAAATTATGCGAAATTTTTTTAAGAACTTTAAATTTAGAAAATTTACTTGAAGACGAACTTTATAAAACGAACTCTTTAAGAATGATCAATAGAGATAAACTAAATGAGATAATTAATCAAACAACAGAATTAAATACTACAGACTATTGGATTAAGAAATTAAATGAAAGTGGTTGTCCTGCTGGAGAGGTTTTAGACATGAAGGAAGCTTTGAATGATCAATTAGTTGAAGATACTGACATGGTTATAGTATCTGATGGACCAGATGATAGAAAAATAAAAATGACAGGATTTCCGGTTAAATTATCAGATACCCCAGCTCAGTTATTTAGGTCTCCACCTAAGCTAGGAGAGCATACTGAAGAAATATTATCTAAGATTAAAAATTAATTTTTGGAGTTATTAATGAATTTACAATATGATACTATAAACTTTGAAGTTGTTGAAAATATTGCCATTATACGTCTCAATAGGCCAAATAGTTATAATTCTTTAAACGCAAAAATGGCAAAAGAACTTTTAGAAATTTCTTATGAATGCGATACTAATAACAAAATAAGAGCAATTATATTAACTGGAGAAGGTGAAAAAGCATTTTGTGCTGGTGGTGATTTAAAATCGTTTCATGAATCTGGAAATATTGGAAAACATTTAAAAATGGTTACTCACGATCTTCATGGTGCAATAACAAAGTTTTCAAGAATGAATGCTCCTTTATTAGTTGCTGTTAATGGAGTAGCAGCTGGTGCAGGATTATCATTTGTTGGTTTTGCTGATTTAGCTATTGCAAAATCTAGTGCAACCTTCGTTTCTGCATATACTAAAGCAGGTTTAACGCCTGATGGTTCTTCAAGTTATTATTTACCAAGAATAATTGGTATTAGAAAATATCTTGAATTAGTTATGACAAATAAAGTTTTGTCTTCTGAAGAAGCTCTTGCATGGGGTCTTTTAAACAAAGTATATGATGATAAAAAATTCTGGAGTGAAACACTTAAATTAGCTGATGATTTGTCAAAGGGTCCTACATTAGCTTATGGAAAAACTAAAAGATTAGTACATAATTCACTTAACTCTACTTTAGAAACTCAAATGGAACTTGAAACAAAAATGATTTCTGAATCAGCAGAAACAAATGACGGTCAAAAAGGCGTTCAAGCTTTTCTTAAAAAAGAAAAACCTAATTTTGAAGGCAAATAATTATTTATGAAAATATTAGCTTTGAGAGGTGATGGTATTGGTCCTGAAATAGTGGATGTAACGATTAAAGTTTTAAAAACAATTTCTCAAAAATTTAATTTTAATTTGGATTTAATTTATTCAGACATTGGGTTCTCTTCTCTAAAAAAAAATAAAACTACTTTTCCAAATGAAATTTTGAAATTATGTAGTGAAGTGGATGGTATTATTTTAGGACCAGTGGATCATAATAATTATCCACCAAAAAGTGAAGGTGGATTAAATCCATCTGGTGAATTAAGAACTAAATTAAAATTATATTCTAATATTCGACCAGCTAAAGCATTTAAAGGTACTAATTGTATTTTAGACAAAATAGATCTAGTAATTGTCAGAGAAAATACAGAAGGTTTTTATGCTGATAGAAATATGTTTAGTGGAAATGGTGAATTAGAAATTGAGGAAGGAACTGGAATTTCAATTAGAAAAATTACAAAGAAAGCGTCAGAAAATATTGCAAAAAGAGGTTTTGAAATTGCGAAATTAATGAATAAAAATAAAAAAGTTAATGTTCATGCAATTCACAAGGCAAATGTTTTAAGGTTAACAGATGGGATTTTTTTAAATGCTTGTAGAAATATTTCAAAAAAATATCCAGAAATTAATTATCATGAAATGTTAGTCGATGCTGCAACTGCGCATATGGTTAGAAATCCAGAACAATTTGATGTTCTAATAACAACTAATATGTTTGGAGATATTTTATCAGATCTAGCCTCAGAACTTTCAGGATCATTAGGTCTTTCGGGTTCTTTAAACGTAGGTGATACAATACCAATGGCACAAGCTCAGCATGGTGCGGCAACTGATATTATGAATAAAGGTATTGCAAACCCAATATCTTTGATTTTCTCTACAGCTATGCTTTTGGATTGGTTAGGAAAGCAAAAAGGACAAGAGATTTATATTAAAGCTAATCAATTAATTTTTAAAGTTGTAGAAAACATTTTAGAAGAAAATAAATTTTTAACTCCTGATTTAGGAGGCAATTCGTCTACAGTGAAATTAACTGATCATATCATTGAAAGGATAGAAAATCATGAATGATTTAAGATCCATACCAGCATATTTAATGAGAGGAGGAACCTCAAAAGGATTAGTTTTTCATAAAAAAGATTTACCTAATGATAGAAATTTATTAAGTGAATACTTATTAAAAATAATGGGTTCTCCTGATATAAGACAAATTAATGGAATAGGTGGAGGAACATCTGTAACAAGCAAGGTTTGTATAATATCTAAAAGTTTAGAAAAAAATGTAGATATTGATTACTTCTTTGCTCAAGTTGAAGTAGATAGAAAGCATGTAGATTATGCTCCAACATGTGGAAACATGTTATCGGCTTTAGGTCCTTTTGCCATTGAAGAAAGTTTAGTAGAAACTCATAATGACATTACACAAGTGAATGTAAAGTCAATAAACACTGATGCTTTAATTACTTTAAATGTTCCAACGCCAGATGGGAAATTAAAATATTCAGGTGATTTTAAAATTGACGGTGTACCAGGAACAGGATCTCAAATTTTAATGAATTTTAATAATCTAGAAGGTAAAATTACAGGGAATTTATTTCCAACAGGTAACATAGTAGATACTTTTGATGGGGTTAAAGTCACATGTTTTGATCTTGCAACTTCTATGATAATATGCAACGCCAAAGATTTTAATATTATTGGAAATGAGAGCTCAAAAGAATTAAATCGTAATAAACAACTTTTTGATAAAATTGAAAAAATTAGATTACTTGCTGCAAAGAAAATGGGAATGGGCGATGTTAAAGGAAAAGTTTTGCCTAAAGTCTCATTATTATCAAAAAGTGCTAATAAAAATTCTATAATTTCAAGATATTTTACTCCTTACACATGTCACGAAACTCACGCAGTTACTGGAACTTGTTGTGTTGCATCTTCCTGTTTCATTCCTGGAACTGTTGGATTTAGATTATTAAATAAAAGGGAAAGTTTAAATTTTAATTCAGAAATTATTAAGATTGAGCATCCGATGGGTTCTATAGAATGTATAATTGTTCTTAATTCAAATTTTAAAAATAATTTAGCTTCAAAAAAAGACTTGGTAAAATCATGTGGTATTTATAGAACATCTAGAATTTTAATGAAGGGTCAAGTTTATTTCTAAGCGTTTAAATTTATATAAGTAAAACAATTTGAATTATTTTTTTAGTATTTTTTTTGCAGTATTTGGAGGTTTTGTAGCTTACAAAATTAACATTCCTCTTCCATGGATGTTAGGGCCATTATTTGTGATAGGTTTTTTGTGTGCCATTAAGGTTGAATTAACACTCCCTAAAAAACCACTTCCATTATTTAGAGCCTTACTTGGATGTGTTATAGGAACAAATTTCACTGATGAAATTTTCAGTAATATTAATCAGATTGGCAAGTCATTGTTTTTTCTACCTATTTTTGTAATCATAATGATTTGTTGTACCTATTTTGTTTTAAAAATTATCATGAATTATGATAAAAAAACCTCTTTAATTGGATCTATGCCAGGAGGATTAAATGAAATGGTTCTTCTAGTATCTGAGATTGGTGGAAATGAAAGAATAGTAACTTTATTGAATACAACTAGGATTATAATAGTAGTTACAATTGTTTCAATTCTAACCCATTTATTTGCTAAAAACATCGCATATGAAACTTCTGAAATTTTATATTTTTCACATTTAGATGACTTGTTTTTTATTTTTTTAATTTCAATTATTGGTTTTTATACTGGAAAATTTTTATCTATTCCAGGATACTCTATAATTGGCCCTATGTTGCTTTCAAGTTTTTTTCATGGATTTGGTATAATAAATTTATCACCAAATATTATTTTGATTATTGTAATACAAATTTATCTAGGTTCAAATCTAGGTTTATATTTTAAAGATATCAAATTAAAAGAATTTTTAGGCCCCATCAAAGCTGGAGTTTTAAGTACGTTTATTTCTTTTGTTCCACTTTGTTTATTTTTATATGTTTTAAATTTTTTTGGGTATGACCTTTTATCTTTAATTTTATCTTATGCACCAGGGGGACAAGCAGAGATGTGTATTCTTACATTATCTATTGGTGGAGATATTGTATTTGTTAGCATACACCACGTGTTTAGAGTTTTTTTTGTTATATTTTTGGCAACTATTTTAAAAAAATATCTATTAAAAATTTAACCTTGCTTGATTACAAATGTTTTAAAAACAGCATTAAATATAATTGGATCTTCTTCTTTACTTATTAAGAATTCATTCATAGAGTCTCTTATAGCATTAAGAAATTCATTTCTATTTTCATTACCTAAGAATTCATTAGTTTTTCTTTTTTCAATTTCTTTCATAATAATATTACGAAAATCTGGATCATACTCTTTTAAAAAATCGCCTAGTTTTTCTCCTTCATATGATGAAAAAGCAATTTCCATACTTAAATAATTGTTAGACCCTTTAATATTTGAAACAAAAGATTTATTAGAGTTAGGTCCCATTCCTCCTATATCATAATATGTAAGAGAGGGTATGATAACTTTTCCGTCTGCCCCAATTTTAGGAACCTCTTTGTCACTTTCTATTCTTCCTAATTCAATAGCTTCTTCCTTTGCAACTTCATAGATATCTATTTTTTCTTTTTTTGGTTCAAATTTAAATAAAATTGAATTAGAGAAGAAGAAAAATAAAAAGGTAAGTGTGCTTGAAATTAAACCTAAACCTGCGAGTAAAAGGTATTTTTTTTGAGTTATTAGTGAAATTATTTTTTTAAACATATTTTATTTTAATTAATCTTTTATTGATTTATATATATCTCTTTCGATCCAATATTTCTCTGCTAAATCATTGGCATCACCAATTCTTAGAGATAACCCTCTAATTATAGCTGATAAAAGTGGGTCAGCTTCATTCATTTTTTTTATCAATACATTTTCATTTATAATTTTTATTAAGCTTTTTTTGGTTGCTATAGCAGTGACTGTTCTAGGTGATTTGATAACATGTCCAACCTCGCCAAATATCTCACCCTCTCTTAGTAAACCTAGTTCAAGACCATTTTTACTTAATATTTTTACTTCTCCACTTTCAATTAAGTAAATATAATCAGATAGATCATTATGGGAGTAAATGATATCACCTTCAGTAAATGTTTTTGTTTCGATAATAGACTTTCTTGTCATATTCATACCATAAGTAAGTATTATTATTTTACGGCAATAATAACATTATTATTAATAAATTTCTTAAAAATAAATTTTTGATTAATTTTTTTAAAAATTAGTCGTTTAAATAATATGGATAAAAAAATAGATAAAGAAAAAAATGAAACAATTTTAGAAATTCTTCAAAATGAAGAAGGTATAACTTCTAAATCTGACCAAAAGGTTTTGTTTATAACTACAGATAGTTGGTTGGCTCAGTTAGGTTTAAGAAAAAACAATTGACTATCCTTTTGAAAAGGGAACAACATTTAAATTATTTTTACTATTATGATAAATTTTATCTAATTCGCCTTTTACTACAAATTTATTAACAAAATCACCAAATTTGCCAAAATCTTCACCAGCATTTTCACCTTCTTTCATATTATAATTTCCATTATAAAAATGTCTTACACTAGCTAAATCTCTTATAGCTGGTCCAATGACAACGTCATGATTCGAAAGTCTTTTTGCCATAATGGAGTAATCTTTTTGACCAAAGGGTATTTTATTTGGGCAAACTACTAAATGAGGATAAATTTGGTTATATCTTGCCTTAACTTTATCCATACTTTTAATAAAACTTTCAGTTGGAGCTAAATCAGCATTACTTAATGAGGTTGGTATTAGTACACAGTAGCTTTCACCAACTAAGTTCCAAAGTCGTTGAGATGTCCCAGCTGGTGTATCGATTATGACTACATGACCGCTTTTAAAGCTATTCTGTTTAATAAATTGTTGAAGTAGTGCAATGTTTGTATTTTCAAAAGCTGGGGTAATTGGAACAAACTCAATGTTAATTTCGGGGTTGCTAGCAGATAAAAACTCTGTTGTTGTTCTTTGCAAGTCAGTATCAATAACGGTAATGTTTTGAGGAGGTAAATTTAATGCTAGAGCTCTTGCTAACATGATACTTAAGGTACTTTTGCCAACTCCACCTTTAACATTTGCTATAAATATAGATTTGGCAGTTTCTTTACTAGAAAAGTTAACCATAAATCACACGTTTTTTAATGATGTAATTAAATTTATTGCTTTGTCATACATTTCTTTTTCTTTTTGAATATTTGTCAATTTTTTATCAAGATTATTTTTTCTAATTTCAAAACTTTTCATTAATTCATTTAATTCACTTATTAAATCATTTTTTTCTTTTTCAACAGCTTTTAACTTATTAATAATACTATTAATTTCTGTAAAATTCTCAAATAAATTACTGTTAGAATTATCAAGGTTATTACTGTCAAAATTGTCTTCAGTTACATTTATATTCAGGTTATCTGAGTTATTTAATTCTAGCTCATCTTTCTTTTGTATAACCTCTTGCGGTAGTTTTTTCCAACCACCTTTTCTAGTTAATACATTTACTTCATAATTATCCATATTATAAGCTTATACTAAACTGCCAAATTTGTCTATAAGTAATTGAAAACACATAATAATTAAAAATTATAAAATCAACAGTTGATATTTAATTTTGATCTTCTCTTTTACATTTGAAACTAGTTTGACACTGTGGCGATGGTTGCATTACTGTTACATCTTTGCCTTTTAATTGCCTCCTAAATATACATTTATATCCATCTTTTTTTCCGTCTTTTAGGTTGATTTCAACTTTCTTTAACCTACACAATTCATATTTCTTATATTCTTTATCAATTGTCTGCGACTTACCATAAATTTTACCGCTTCCAAAACTGAATTGTGAATTTAAAACTAACAAAATTAATAGAATGAAAATTAAAAATTTATTTCCCATTTTCTTCATCTTTTCCAGGTAAATAAGCTTTTCCTTGGATTGCTTTAGCACCAATTTTATCAAAAAAATCAGAATGTTCAGATAAAAACTTTTGTATTTTGGAATTAATTATATTTTCAGCATCTTCTTTAGTTTTTTCGTTAACATTAGCAATGCCATCAATAATCCAATGAACTTTATACATACTTAACCTCCAAGATTGTTGATTTTATTGAAAATCTTAATAGATTCTTTTTGAATTTCAAATAATCTTTCTTTTTCAATTTTTTCAATCATTTCATCTCTTTTAATTTTAGCTGATTTTATGCCAAGGGCTACTGCAATATTGTACCACTTATAAGCATTTTCAAAATTTGGTTCAGGTGAAAGTTCTATATTCCATTTAGCAATTTGTACAATTGCAAGTTTATCTCCAGCTAGTGCAGATTTGTTAAGAAATATTTTAATTTTTTCATTAATTTTAAATTTATTTTCTTCACCTATTAAATCATTTAATTTACTAATAATATTAGAACTTTTTTTTAATCCACCAAGTTTAGACGTATTTGCCCAAAAATAAGACATTTCAAAATCTTGAGTAGTGATCTCTCCTGAATAGAGTATTTTTGCATAAAGTAATTGTGCTTCAGTTTTGTTCTTTTCTGAGAGGCCTTTAAGTTTGTTAATTGCTTCAGTAAATTGTTTATTTCTTAAGTGCTCATATACGTTTTCAAGATTATTATTATGATTATTACTGTATGATTTATTTGATACTATTATAAGATAAAGAATTAATAGAAAGAAATGGATAATATTACTAATTTTCAAAAGCTTATCTCCCAGCCATCATTATTAGTTGAAGTTGAACAACTCTTACTTTAAAATTTGATTTACCTTTTCTTTCATAAACTACAATTTTGGGTCTTTTTGTATCAGGTTTTTGAAATTCTAAAAACATTTCATCAGGCAAAAAAACGCCGTTGTCAGATAAAGTTCTTAATGGGTCCGTTTTAAATTTATCTTTAAAATTTTCATCTATCCATATTCTTGCTAAAACTCTTCCTAATATTTCTGGCAAATATTTTTTAACTTCATTTCTATTTTCAAGAAAAATTTCATCATCAACTAAATCTAAAACTGAACTTTCATTATATTTCACTGGCAATTTTTCTTTTGCTTTGGTTGATACAATGAGTTCTTTGCTTTTAGATTGTGAAGACATAATTATTATTATTTCATATTTAAACTTTTTTCAAATTTTGTTTAAACCTTATTTGGTACAATAATTGCAATAACTTGATATGTTAAATATAATTAAATCGTCATTAAATGCAAATATGAGAGGTATCTCTCTTGTTTCAAACAATATAGCTAATAGTAATACGACTGCTTTTAAAAAAAGTTATAGTAATTTTTCAGATATATATTCTAAGACCATTGGTGATGATCCAAAAGGATTTTCAGGGATGGGAGTAATTAATGATTCTCCAAGAAAACAGATGTTTCAAGGACCACTTAAGCAGACTGATGGTGCATTAGATTTAGCAGTAAGTGGATTAGGTTTCTTAACATTAGCTAGTCCTAACAATAATGAAAATAGATTTTATACGAGAGATGGAAGTTTAGGGTTATCCAGTAATGGAGAGGTTATAAATCAGCAAGGTCTAAATCTTCTTGCACACCCAGTTGTTGGTAATGCCACATATAATCCAGCTATTCTTGAAAAGGTAATTATACAACCTAGTATTACAGATACATTAGGCAATACCAGAATCCTTACAAATGTAAATGTTTCACCATCAGGCGTTTTAAAAGCTATTTACGGATTAGATGAAGAAGTTGTAATTGCTAAAATACCTCTTACTTCTTTTGAAAGTATGGAAGCATTGCAATCTGAAGGGAACAATCTTTTCACACCCACAACTAAATCAGGCGAACCTATAGTTGGAATAGCATTAGAGAAAAATATGGGTGAAATAATCCCGGGATTTTTAGAGGGTTCTAATGTAGAAATAACAGATGAGTTAGTAAAGATGTTAAAATATCAACAAGCTTATTCAGGAAATTCAAGATTGTTGCAAACTGAAATAGATATCACAAAAAGACTCATAGACAGATAAACTTATAATAATGGTAAATAAATTTTGTAATTATTAATTACTGTAATTATCTCATCTTTAATCTCTAATATACCTTGATTGTTAATTTTAAGATTTTCAGCAATGTACAAATCAATTTTACCAGGTTTATCAAATTTCATAGAAAATAAGGTATGGAATTTTCCAAAAAAATGATCTTCAGCAATTAAATTGCCTTCCATAATTGCTCTATTATGTTTTATTAATAATTCTTGTTTAAGATTAGTATTTGAATTAACTAAAAACAAATTACATCTACCTTTATATACATTTAACAAACTGCATGACAGGTTATAGTACATAATACTAAGATTACTATCATATCTAACATCTATAGATTGAATTTGCATTTCCAACTTATTCATATTTAATTAAATTCATCTTTAATGTTGGATCTAATTAACTTTAAAGCTGATGACTTAATTTGTGAAACTCTTCCAGTAGAAATTTCTAAAATTTCTGCAATTTCATAGATGTTTAATTCTTCAACATAATAAAGTTGAATAAGCATTGCTTGTTTCTCATTCAGACAAGATAAAGACTTTTTTAAAATTTCTTTTAATTCTTTGTTATTAATATTTTGCTCTGGACTATCCTCATTACTAACAAACCAATAAGAAAATTCGTCATAAATATCATCAATATTTTTAATAGTGCTTGCTTGAAAAGCTGCTTCCCATTCTAAATATTTATTGTGTTCTATATTAATTTCTTTTGCAATTTCTATGCTGTCGGGTACTCTACCAAGTTTTTTATTTAAATTTTCAATGGCATTTTCAGCTGTCTTTTTCATTTTAATAGTTGATCTACATAAACTTGAATTCTTTCTTAAATAATCTACTATCTCACCTCTGATTCTTAAGCTTGCATATGAACTGAAAGAAGCATCTTTCACTGGTTTATAATTTTGAGCAGCAGAAATTAATCCTATCATTCCAATTTGGATTAGATCTTCAATATCAATAATAGATTGAACTCTTCCATGAAGGTGCCATGCAATTTTTTTAACAAGTTCGTAGTTGTTTTTAATTAAATCTTCAACAGTAGGACCAATGATTTTTTGATAATTATTCATTTCAATTTTCAAAAAATTTTATATTTTTGTTTTTATTTGATTTTAGATTTTTTAAATTTTTACAAATTGTTTCAAAATATACTGTTTCTTTAATATTTTGATTATCAATTATTGGTTTTCTTGACAAAATTGATTGTCTTATTAATTTTGAGTTATTTACACATCCTAAGTAAGTTAATTTTATATCTAAAAATTTAGTAGATATTGAACTAAATTTTTCAAAATGATTTTTTGCTTGAAAATCATTATTACTCATATTCCAAACAATGCCAAAATTATCTAATCTTTCATCTAAATAACTTGCTTTAACTAAACTATATGCATCTGCGAAACTAGTTGGTTCACTCACTAAGACTGTAATTATCTTGTTTGCAGCTGACATAAACGAAATTGAAGAAGTGTCTGCTCCAGCACCTATATCAATTATCATATAATCATAAGTTTTTTTGATCTCGTTAAAGCTTTTTATTATGTTATATCTCTCTGTATTTTCAAGATTCAGTAATGAATGAACAGCACTTCCTCCAGATATAAAGTCTAAATTTTTATTAATTTTATAAGAAATTTTACTAATAGGAGTTTTTTTATTAATGAAATCATCTAGAGTTTTTTCTGGATTAACACCTAATACTAGATGTGCATTTGCCATTCCTAAATCCGCATCTAATAGCAAAGTCTTGTTTCCATTTTTTGCTAATGTCAAAGCAACGTTAACCGCAATAGTTGTCTTACCAACTCCACCTTTGCCACTTGATACAGCAATACTTTCTGTCATAAATTTACCTTTTTATTAAGTATTAATTAGTTTTCTTTCATATATTGTGCCAAAATGAGGCTATTTGCAAAAGCAATTGAGTCTATTATGTTATTTGTTCCAGACAACAATCCTAATTTACAGTTTAAATCATGATACATTGAAAAATCATAAGAATTTACAATTATTTCATCTAGTTTAGTTAAAACATTGATAGGGTTTAGTCCATCAAAATAACTCATTTGTTTTTCTAAGCTTTTAAAATTAATCCCAGATTGAATAACATTTAAAAGTAATTTTCTATTATCCAAATGTGTAATTTTCAAGTAATTATTAAAATTTTTGTCAACTAAAAAATCTTTAGAGATATCAACAATTATTGTTTCATTGTTATTTTCTGAGATATATTTATTTAGATTTTCAATTTCTGAAAAAGAATAAACATTTAAATTTAAGACTCTTCCAAAATTAAATAAATTAGAAGTCTTATTTGGAGAAGTTTTTCCAAAGTTTATTAATGTAATATTATTATTATTATGAGATAACATTGATTGATCAAGGAAATATGAAGCAATTTTTGCACAGATTGTTGTTTTCCCGACACCTGATAAACCGGCAACTAAAATAGTTTTAGAATTTAATAATTTATCTTTTAAATCAAACGTTAGCTTCTTAGACAAAACGTCATAAAAATTAATTATTGATCTTGAAGTTTCATTTTTGTTTAAATTTTCAAAAATATTATTTATTGTTTTTTTTGAGTATCCTGCATTTAATAATTTTATAAAATTATTATCATCAATATGATTATTTAAAGAGTTTAAATCAGTAAAAATACTCTCATTTAAAATTGATTTAATTTCACACTTAAAAATTTCTAAATCTTTCTTTGAAATAAAATTTTCTTCATCTGTTAATTTTTCATTTTTGTTATTTTTAATTACGGAATTAATGCTGTTATTAGAGAAATTTTTAGATAAAGGAGCCTTCGAAAAAAGTTCTTTAAAGTCAGGTTTTTTTTTATTTTTTTTACTTGATTTTAAAATATCTTTAATATCATTTGACCCAATGATTTCAATTTTTTGACCTATTTTTTTTGTAGATAAAATTACAGCATCTTGGCCTAAGACTCTCGTAATTTCATCCATCGCAGTCATGCTATCATCTGATAAAACTTTATGTTGCGTCATTTTGATATCTCCATAATTTAATTTGTATCTTCTTGATCAAGGTTAATGGTTGCCACTACATCAATTTTTTTATCATCGGGTAATTCCGTAAAAGACAGTACATCTACATTATCTATATGCTGTCTTAACATTAATGAAATATCTTTTCTAATTGCAGGGGCAGTTATTAAAACAGGCTTCTTATTTTCATTTTGCAATTTTTCTATACTATTATTTATTGAACTTACTATTTTTTGAATTAGACTTGGTTCTAACATCAACCCATTTTCTCCAGATTGATTGGCTATATTTAAAATCATTTGTTCTAGATTTCCTGAAAATGTAATTATTGGTAATGCTTGATTTAATGGAGCTAATTGCTGAATTAATAACCCTACTACAGTTGGCCTAACAATTTCAGCTAGTTCATAAGGTGATAAATTTTTATTATTTACAGTAGATAATTTTTCAAGAATTTTTCTTAAGTCACTTATAGGAATTCTTTCTGTTAATAAAGATTTAAGAACTGTTGTCAAAATATTTAAAGGAAAAATTTTTGGTACAGTCAAAGATACTAATTGAGGGGATGTCTTACTTAAATTGTCAAGTAATGATTGTACATCATCCTGCCCGATTAACTCACTAGAATACTTATTTAATAGTTGATTTAGATGTGTTGCGATTACTGCCTCTGGTTCGACTACCATGTATCCGAGACTTTCTGCTTTAGAAACTTCATGTTTTTCTATCCAAGTAGAATCCATTTTAAAACTTGGGTCTTTAACATTAATACCTTCAATTTTTGTTTGTGAATTATCACTTGGAATAGCTAATAGTAAATTTGGATAAATTTTATCTTCTCCAACTATAGTTTGTCCAATTCTTATCCTATATGTGTTGGCATCTAGTGTTAAATCATCTCTAACTCTAACTTGTGGAACAATAAACCCAAGTTCCTTTGATAATTGCTTTCTAACTCCAGTTATTCTTGAAATTAAAGGACCTTCATTATTATCGTCAACTAATTGTATAAGTCCGTAACCTAATTGCATAGAAATCTGGGAATTGTCTGATATTTCATCAAGGTCAATATTATTATCTATTTCAGATTGGTCTAAAACTGGTTTTCCATCATGTGTTAATATTTCTCCTTCAACTTCTTCATTAAATTTATTTTTATATAAATAATACCACATCAACAATGATAAAACTGAAGCTATTAAAAATAAAAAATTTGGCATTCCAGGTATCATACCAATTAAAAATAGAACTGCAGAACTAGGTAACCAAGCTTCTTTAATACCTATTTGAGATCCTATTTGTTCTGACAAATCATGATTTGAGGATATTCTTGTAACAATTATTGCAGTAGATATTGCTAGTAATAAGGATGGAATTTGAGCGACTAAACCATCACCAACTGATAAGATTATGTAATTTTCAGCAGCAGTTGATAATGGCAAATCATGTTGAGCTAAACCAATTGTTAAACCACCGATGATATTAATTAATAAAATTAAAATTCCAGCTATTGCGTCTCCTTTAACAAATTTTGATGCACCATCCATAGCACCATAAAAATCTGCTTCTTTTGAAATTTCTTCCCTTCTATTTTTTGCATCTTCACTAGTAAGTAAACCCGCATTTAAATCTGCATCAATTGCCATTTGTTTTCCTGGCATCGCATCTAAAGTAAATCTTGCAGATACTTCAGAAACTCTTCCAGCACCTTTGGTAACAACAACTAGATTAATTATGATTAAAATAGCAAACACAAATATTCCAACAACATAATTTCCAGCTATAACAAATGATCCAAATGCTTCAATTACTTTGCCAGCAGCCTCTGGTCCTGTATGTCCTTGACTCAAAACTATCCTTGTCGAAGCTACGTTAAGTCCTAATCTTAATATGGTTGCAAATAATAAAACAGTAGGAAAACTTGAAAAATCTAATGGTCTAAAAGTGTGTAACGCAACCATTAAAATTAACAAAGATAATAGTATATTACTTGTAAAAAATACATCAAGCAGGTAAGATGGTAATGGTATTACCATCATTACAATTAAAACTAAAATCCCTAAAGGTAAAGCTAAAGACTTTAATTTGTTAATTGCAAAAAATTGTTGTGATATATTTTGCGTTGTCAAATTCATGACACTTCCCGGTCAAATTTATTCAATAAAAACATATATTTATAATCTCTGTAATCTCTAATTTTGAATTATTAAATAGTGAAGCAAAAATAATGCCAAATAAATTAAATTAAATATTTGTTTAACGACATTTTATAAATCGATATTGGCATAGAATATGCAAACTATCTTCAAATTAGGAGATTATGATGAAGTTTTTTAAACATACTAAAAATTTAATTCCACTTTGTTTTATAACATTAGCTGGTTGTATTCAAAGTTTTGATGATCTTAAAATGTCAAAAAATAATTCTATGCATATTGATAAGAATACAAATGGAATAGTTGCTTTAAAAGAAGTTTTTGATAGCTCTGTTGAAAAAATACCAACTTTAACCGCAGTAGGTTACGCTGTTGTTTCTAGTCAACCTGGTAGAACCCAGGCTCAAAAAAGATTAATGGCTATTAGGTCTTCAAGAATGTCTGCCATGAGAGAATTAGCTGAACAAATCCATGGTATTCAAGTTGACTCAAATACTACAGTTATCGATTTAATGGTTCAAAATGATACCTTTAGAGCTGTTGTTAAAGGGGTTATTAGAGGTGCAAAGACTGTTAGAATAAACCCAACTGGTAATGATACATATGAAACAGTTCTTGAAATTGATAGAGAGATGATGATGGCTTTATTAAGAAATGCGAGAAGATCATAATTTATGATAAAACTAATTAAATTTTACTTTTTTGTACAATTGATACTAATATCTTTTCAATCATTTGCTTATCAAGATTTTAACATACTTAAAGCTGAGGTTACAGGAAGATCTGTGATCTTAGATAATAACATTGAAAAGGCTAGGAGATTAGCGCTCGAGGATGCTTTATATTTGTCATCATTAAAAGGTGGTGCTTTTGTTGAAGGATTTTCAAGTGTATCAAAAAATACTATTATTAATGACCAATCAATAATTAAATCTGACTCCAAAATTCTGGATTTTAAAATTTTATCAGAAAATAAAAACAAAGATCACTATGAAATTAAATTATTAGCTATTATTGGTAGTAAGAATAATTCTTTTGAATGCAAAGAAAAACCAATAAATATTTTAATATTTAAGCCCAAAATAAGTTATCATCATTCACTTCCTTCTTTTGTTATAAGGTCAATGTATGAGTGGAATAATTTTTTTATAGATAATATGTCAAGAGATAAACAAGTCAGTTTAAAAAAATATGATAATTTTGAATTAAATAAAATTATAGAGTCTTCTAATAATGTTGAATTTGACTACTCATCAAATGTAAATGGGATTCCATTAATTGAAGAGGGTGATTATCTAGTTGCGCCAGTATTTAAGGTGGAACCACTTAATTCTTATAAGCAGGCACAAAACCCCTATGATATAGCAAAATATTCAATAGAATTAAATTTTTTTAAAGGGCCAAATTATAATTTTTTTAGAACTTTTATAATTGATAAAAAATTCCAAAATAGATATCCAAGTAATTTTCAACTTATTTCTGCTTTAACAAGTAAAAGTAAAGAAGAAGTAACTTCAGACGTTATTTCGGGAATATCTGATGGAATAAGTGAAATGATAAAAACATTTAATTGTTTGCCAATTGAAGGAAATCTTAAATTTGTAAATAACTCACTATATATTGATTTGGGAGAAAAACATGGTTTAAGAAACAGACAAATTGGGATTATCAAAAAAAATTATCAAAGTGGTTTTAAGTCAAATTTAGATACAACTGTATTATTTATTTCTGAAATAAATAAAAATAGAAGCAAACTAATTCCTTTGAATGATAAGATTAAAATTTCTGAACTAGATAGAATGAATATACAATTTATAGAATAATTATAGAGTAAGATATGAAAAAAAATATTAAACTTTTATCAATATTAATATCAATAGTGATTTGTCTGCAATTTGCAGCAAAAAGTGTTTCTAGTGAGCCATTTATTGTACTTGAATATAGAAATAAGAACAGTAAATCATTTGAAGTGTCAAATAATCCATTTCTTAGGGATCAAAATTTTTCTAAGAAATATAAGGTAAAGAAAAATGAAACACTATCAGATATAATTTTAAAAAACTATGGAGTTAAACATTTTAATAGTGATGTA
>CACMNV010000007.1 GCA_902615025.1 uncultured SAR116 cluster alpha proteobacterium
TAGAGAGAGTGTATATAGACAAAATTGACAAAAATAAACTAAATGCAATATTTAAGACTAATGTTACACCAACTTTTGTTTTCCATAAAAATAATATTGAAATTGGAAGAATTTCTGGTTATTCGAACCCCGAAATGTTTTGGTGGCAAATTGATGAAATTATTGAAAATTAATTTTTTTTTATTTACTATTAATAAAAAACTTATACCATAGGGGGGTATATTTTAAATCCATTTTTATTAATCAAGGATGATCGTAATGAAAACCATAAAAATGAAAAATATTTCGAGAAGAAACGCTATCGTGCTGATGTTAGGTACAGCTGGATATCTGATGTCTTCAAAAATAGTTTTTGCCGGAAAAGAACAAGTTTTAAAAAGAATTGATGAAATAACAAAAGGTAAAGGTGCAAAAGAATTAGATATATTTCTTGATCTTCCTGAAATAGCAGAAAATGGAAATCAAGTTAAAGTTAATTTTGAAATTGAAAGTGAAATGACTAAAGAAAATTATATTAAAAATGTTTACATTTTAGCTGATGGCAATCCTGCTCCAGATATCGCTAAATTCTCTTTTACACCTGATATGGGTATGTGTTCTGCAACAACTAGAATTAGACTTTCAAAAACACAAAATGTTGTTCTTGTCGCTGAAAATAATAAGAATGAATACTTTATGACTAAGTCTAAGGTAAAAGTTACAATAGGTGGGTGTGGTGGATAGTATAGGAGAAAATTATGTCTAAAATTAAACCTAGAGGAAAAGTTCCAAAAAAAGCAGCTATGGATGAAGTAATTGAAATTAAAACACTTATAAGACATCCAATGCATAGTGGTAGAATGAAAGATAAAGATGGAAAAAATATTCCTAGACAAATAATTAATTCATTCAAAGTAGATTTCGAAGGTAAAGAAATATTTAAAATGAAATTAGAACCATCGATTTCTACAAATCCATATATAGCTTTTCCATATAAGGCAAAAAAATCTGGTACATTTAATTTTGAATGGAAAGATGATAGTGGAAATACATATACCATGAAAAGAAAAATGACAGTTTCTTGAAATGGCTAAAGAAAAAAAAGATATAATTAGTCGTCGATCTATTATTAAAGCTGGGGTAGGTTTAGGAGCTCTTGGTTTGTCTTCTAAATCTTTACTCGCTAAAGAAGCAAATAACAAAAATCTGCCTCCTAATGTTCCAGAATGGACTGAAACTCTGGGCGATGGCGTTGACGTTAATCCTTATGGCATGCCAACTGAATTCGAATCAAACGTTATAAGAAGAAATGTAGAATGGTTAACAGCTAGTACAGAATCATCAGTTAATTTTACACCTTTACAGGATCTTGAAGGAATAGTTACTCCAAATGGATTATGCTTTGAAAGGCATCATGGTGGTACAGCTATAATTAATCCGGTTGATTATAGACTTATGATAAATGGTTTAGTTGACAGAGAAATGATCTTTACCTTAGATGATTTGAAAAGATTTCCGCAAGTTAACAAATTTTATTTTTTAGAATGTGCTGCTAATGGTGGAATGGAGTGGAAGGGGTCACAACTTAATGGTTGTCAATATACTTTTGGCATGGTTCATAATGTTCAATATACTGGAGTTAAATTATCTGATTTAATTCAAGAAACAGGCTTAAAAAATAACGCTAAATGGGTTCTTGCTGAGGGTAGTGATTCCTCAGGAATGACTAGATCAATACCCATAGAAAAAATTAAAGATGATTGTATTATTGCATGGGCAATGAATGGAGAGGCTTTAAGGCCTGAACAAGGTTATCCTATAAGATTAGTAGTTCCTGGTTGGGAAGGAAATATGTGGGTAAAATGGCTCCGTAGAATAGAGTTTGGAGACAAACCATATATGACCAGGGAAGAAACTTCTAAATATACTGACTTATTATCTGATGGGAAGGCAAGAATGTTTACATGGGTAATGGATACAAAATCAGTAATTACATCACCTTGTCCTGAGAAACCAGTATTACAAAAAGGTATTCACCAAATTAGAGGTTTAGCTTGGTCTGGAAGAGGTAAAATAAAAAGAGTTGATGTTTCTTTAGATGGTGGAAAAAATTGGAAAACTGCTCAATTACACAGTCCAGTTTTAGAAAAGTCTTTAACAAGATTCACCATTCCATTTGAATGGAACGGTGAAGAGATGCTTTTACAATCTCGTGCAATTGATGAAACCAATTATGTTCAGCCAACAATTAAAGAACTTCAAAATATTAGAGGGGTAAATTCCATTTACCATAATAATTCTATTGCAACATGGTTAATATCAAAAAACGGTAAGGTGGATAATGTTAGACTTGGGTAAATACATTATATTTTCACTATTATCTATTTTTTTTTCTATATCATCGTTTTCTGAAACAAGAAAATTTAATATTGGTAAAATTGCTACAAAACAAGAAGTTGCTGGATGGGATATTGACATAAGGCCAGATGGATTAGGTGCTCCCAAAGGAAGTGGTGATGCGCTCTCTGGCGAAGAAGTTTATGCAGAAAGATGTGCTTCCTGTCATGGTGATTTTGGTGAGGGTATTGACAGATGGCCTGAATTAGTTGGTGGGTCAGGAACTTTAAGTTCACACGACCCAGTGAAAACAACAGGAAGTTATTGGCCTTATGCTTCTACAATTTATGATTATGTTTACAGATCAATGCCCTTTGGAGAGGCTCAAAGTTTAACTTATGATGAGACATATAAAATTGTGGCCTATTTATTAAATATGAATGATATTATTGATGAAGATTTTATATTATCTAACGAAAATATAGGAAAAATTAAAATGCCTAACAGAAACGGTTTTTTATTACCTGATCCAAGACCTGATGTTAAAAACTTAAATGGAAATCCATGTATGAAAAATTGTAATACTCCTACAAAAATTATTGGTAAGGCCAGAGATATAGATGTGACACCTGAAGATGAGAAGTCTTAAATAACATTTAGTTTTTTATGAAAATTTTATGAAATCAAGAAGGGAATTTTTGCAATTAGCTGCGATAACTTCTGCAATAATAGGTTCTCGTTCTTTTAGTTCTGTAGCAGCTAAACAATCACTCTCTCAAAATGAATTATTGCAATTTGATTCAAAAGGACAAGTTACTCTTTTACACATAACTGATTTACATGGTCAATTAAAGCCCGTTTATTTTAGGCCTCCATCAGAAAATTATGGTGTAGGTGATTTTGAAGGAATTCCACCCCATCTTGTTGGAAATGAATTTTTAAAACATTTTAATATTAAACCAAATTCGCCATTAGCTTATGCCCATACTATGGTAGATTATGTCAATTTAGCCAGGGAATATGGAAAACTTGGTGGTCTAGACCGAACCTCAAACATAATAAAACAAATTAGAGCAGAACGTGGAGATAATAAAGTTTTACTTTTGGATGGTGGCGATACATGGCAAGGTTCATACACTTCATTGAAAACTCAAGGTGCTGATATGGTGTCAGCTATGAACCTACTTAGGCCAGATGCTATGGTAGGCCATTGGGAATTTACATTTGGTAAAGACCGGCTTGCTGAACTACTAGACGAGATGCAATATCCTTTTTTAGGAGGTAATGTTTTTGATACGGAATGGGATGAACCAGTTTTTGAGGCAATAAAATTTTTTGAAAGAGGTGGTGTAAATATAGCAGTAATTGGTCAACATTTCCCATACACACCAATTGCAAACCCTAAATACATGGTAGAAGGCTGGTCATTTGGAATAAGGCCAGAAGTTATTCAAAAAAATATAAATAAAGCTAAGAAAAAAGGGGCTGAAGTTGTCGTTTTATTATCACATAATGGCTTTGATGTTGATCAAAAGCTTGCATCAACTTTAGAAGATCTAGATGTTATCTTAACTGGACACACACATGATGCAATTCCTGAAGCTATTAATATAAATAATACTTTGCTTCTGTCTTCTGGTTCACATGGAAAATACATTGGTAGAATAGATCTGGATATAAAAAAAGGTAAAGTCGTCGATTATGCTTCTAAATTGATTCCAATATTTTCAGATGTTATAAATCCAGACCCAAAAATGACAGAACATATAAATAAATTAAGACAACCCTATGAACAAGAATGTAATAGAGTATTAGGAAAAGCGGATACTCTTTTATATAGAAGAGGTAATTTCAATGGCACTTGGGATGATGTGATTTGTGATGCTATTATGATTGAAAGAGATACGGAAATATCATTCAGTCCAGGCTTTAGATGGGGCACTACATTATTACCTGGTCAAAATATTACCATTGATGATATGTATTCCCAAACCTCAATGAATTACCCTGAAGTCTATAAAATGGAAATGTCTGGAAAGATGATTAAAGATATACTTGAAGATGTATGTGATAATATTTTCAATACTGATCCATTTTTTCAACAAGGGGGTGATATGGTTAGGGTTGGAGGCTTAAGATATACATGCAGTCCAAAAAATAAAATGGGTAATAGAATTAATGATATTGAATTAATATCTACTGGAGATCTTCTTGAATCAAATAAAAATTATATTGTTGGAGGATGGGGGTCTATAAATCCTAATGTTGAGGGTCCTAAAATTTTTAACTTACTAGAAAGTTACATAAGTAAATCAAAATTGGTAAGACCAAAAAATAAAAATAATATAAAAATATTAGGCATGTGAAATTTTGTAAACACTTATGAAATTAAAGAATTGACATAACATTTTATTTTAAGGTTAAATTATAAAATGAAATTTCTACTATTCATATCTACATTAATTTTTCTAACCAAAACGTCATATTCTGATGAAAAGATGCTTGCATTAGGTGATAAGGAATACGGACAACATCTTGCTGGTGAATGTGTTACTTGTCATAAAGCAAACTCTGATAAAGCGATACCCTCAATTAATGGATACGATAAAGAAGTTTTTTTAACTGTAATGTTAGCCTATAAAAACAAAGAGATGGAAAATCCTGTTATGCAAATGATTGCTGGCAGGTTAGATAACGAACAAATTGCATCTTTAGCTCTATATTTTAATAGTTTAAAATAATAATCATTTTTTTTAATTTACAATACAATGTAAGCTGATATCATTTAAGTAATACCTTACTGGGTATAGTAAATAAACTATAGGGGAGGAGTTTAAATGTCGAAATATACAAGACGTTCTTTTGTAAAAATAGCTTCTATGTCTGCTACCGCACTTTCAATGCCATCAATTGCTTTTGGTGCTTTGCCAAGAGTCGTTGTAATTGGGGGTGGTGCTGGTGGAGCGACTGCTGCTAAATATATTGCAAAAGATTCAAAGGGGAAAGTAGATGTAACCTTAATTGAAGCATCAAAAAGATATTATACTTGTTTTTTTTCTAATTTGTATCTTGGTGATTTCCGAAATTATGGATCCATCGGTCATAATTATTACGGACTTGCTGTGAATAGAGGTGTCAATGTAGTTCATGAATGGGCAAAATCAGTTGATCCTGCAGCTAAAAAAGTAAATTTAGGGTCTGGAGGAAGTATATCATATGATAAACTAGTTGTTTCTCCAGGAATTGATCTTAAATACGATTCAATTAATGGCTATTCCACAGATGTTCAATCCAAAATGCCACATGCTTGGAAATCAGGAACTCAAGTTCAATTGTTAAAGAACAAAGTCAAAGGCATGAAAAAGGGTGGAACATTTGTTATGGTACCACCACCAAATCCATATCGTTGTCCACCAGGACCATATGAAAGAGTTTCAATGATTGCGCATCAATTTAAAAAATCAAATCCTACTGCAAAAATTGTTGTTCTAGATCCAAAGAAAAAATTTTCAAAAATGGGTCTTTTTCAAGAAGCTTGGCAAAAACATTACCCTGGAATGATAGAATGGATTGGAGTTGATACTCATGGTGGATTAAAAAATATAAATGCCGCTACCATGGAATTTGAAACTGATTTAGATACATTTAAGGCAGATGCTGCATCTGTTGTTCCTGCACAACAAGCAGGAGCAATTGCTATGACTGCAGGTATTAATAAAGGAGATTGGTGTCCTATAGTAGCAGGATCAATGCAATCACAAGCTGATGAAAACATATATGTTTTAGGTGATGCATCTATTGCAAAATCAATGCCTAAGTCTGGTTTTTCAGCTAATAGTCAAGCAAAGGTTGCTGCTAATCATATAAGAGGAAGTTTGACAGGAAGTAAGGTTTTCCCTGCAAGATACTCTAATACTTGTTGGTCTTTAGTAGCTACAAATGATGGTGTCAAAGTCGGAGCAAGTTATAAGGCCGGAGCTGAAAAAATTGATGTCACAAGTAAATTCATCTCTAAGACTGGTGAAAGTAGTGATCTTAGAAAAGCTACTTATGAAGAATCTATAGGATGGTATGAAGGTATAACATCCGATATGTTTTCATAATTAATTGATTAAAAGGCAGGAGAAATCCTGCCTTTTTTTATTTTATTTTATTAATTTTTTTTCTAACCATCTTTGCAATAAACCAAATAATGATTAAAATAATTGGAACACAGAGTGCTAAAAATATATCTTTGCTAACAAAGAATTTCTTAAAGTTTAGTGGGTCTATTAAAGTGCTTATTAATCCAATTATATAATATGTCATCGCAATTATTGACAAAGACTCTACTGTTTCCTGTAATCTAAGTTGTGCTCTTGCTCTTACTTCCATAGATTCAAGTAAATTTTTATTTTGTATTTGAACTCCCATTTCAATTTGGGTTCTTACCAGATTATCAGCTCTTTGAGCTCTATTTGCTAGTGATTCCAATCTTCTTGAAAATGCTTCGCAAGTTCTAATGGCAGGTTGAAGTCTTCGGCTTAAAAATTCATCATTAGTTTGGAAAGAATCTAGCCTTATCTCTCTTAAATCTTTAACTCTTTGTTCAACTAATTTATAATATGCAAAAGTTGCTGATAAACGGTAATTAGTAGAAGAGGATATTTCTTCAATCTTTGCAACAACATATGATAATTCATTTAAATCTTTTTGATAATCAGGATAAGTAATTGATTTTTTATCTAAATTTTTTTTTGCTGTTTGAGAAACGGATTTGGTAATTTCTGTTATTTGTTGTTCTAATTCACTTAAATTAAAACTTTCATCTCTAACTTGTGTTAAACCAAGTAAAGACAAAACTTGATAAGTTTCCAATTCAACAATTCTTTGCAGTAATCGTCCTGTTCTTCTAGTTCTCAGAGCTTTATTTTGAATAAATACTCTTCTAAAACCAGTCCCTAAAAAATCTGTTCTATCAGATTTAAAAGACATGAAAACATTAGCACCATCTTCTGCAACATTAGATCCAGCAAAATTATCATGATAAAAATATTTTTCGATTTCTAAAGGTTTGAAATTATGACTTGATGGTGCCATTTCAATCCACGATGAAAGAAAATGTTGGCCTGGAAAATTTTTCAAAAAATTAATTGGAAGTATGTTTAAAAATTTAATATCAAACAAGTTCGTTTTATCCTTATTTATTTCAATTTTGTTAGGGTAAATTAGTGTTAAAGAAATAAATTCTGTATGACACTCATATCTTATTGTAAGATCTTTGCCTTCAGCCACCCAAAATTTGGATGCTTTGTTAGGTAGACCTTGAAAGTTTAATTTTCTTAAAAATTTATCAAGATAATTCCAAGCTTTGTTTTCATCATTATCTTTAATTAAATATGCAAAATGAAAAGTTCTTAAATTATTCTCTAATTTTATATATGGTCTTGCATGAAGTTCATCTTTAAAGGATGAAATTTTATTTGTACTTATTTTTTTCATTTTTAGTAATTAATTTTTTTAACTTCGATTATTAATAACCATTAATAATATATTAGTATAAATTTTTTAAGTTTTGTATACAGAAAATCAACTTTTGACTAATCTATTAATAATCATTTACACCGACAGTTTTTCAAATAAAATTGCAAATGACGCACCGTGCATATCTCTATCCAATCTAGAACCTTGAATATTTTTTCTTGGAAAGCTAAATTTTATTACTTTTAAATTTTCAATATCAAATCTTTTCAAATGATTTCTTTTGATTTTTAAAATATTTGAAACTTCTTCATTTGATATATTTTTACAAGCATAAAAAAAACTATCCTTATCTTTAAAAAAAAGATCAACTGTCACCCAAAATGGACCAGCATTTTTAGAACGAATATATTTTGTAATTTTAGATAAAGTTTTCATTTTAGATTTTATGAAATTGTAATTGAAAAAAATCCTTTGGATCATCAATTTCAATTACATGATGGAAACAAAATTCAAATAGTGGTCCTTTATCGATTTCTGGAGGTGAAAATGGAAATGCAAAAGTAGGCATTGGCTCATTTTTTGTTAGTGCTAAATGCAATAAATCAGGATTTAGTAATTTAGCTGAATCGTTTGCTTTTTCTTGGCTGTTTGCTGTAAAAATTGCCATTACTGCAACTTCATTAATATCAATTGATATTGGCTCTAAATTTCCAAGTGTTGCATCTTTACCAATTTTTCTTAATTCTAATTGAACATCAACTAAAATACTATTTTTGATTTTTCTGTAGAAAGAGTTCTTAAGCTTATCTATCCACTTATCAATGCTTTCAATATATTTAGGATCTCTAATTAATACGATTGACATCGTTTGAAAGCCAACTAATCTTGCCCCTTCTATTTTAAGTGTGTAAGGTTTTTTGTTGTACCATTTACTACCTTCTACCCTTACACTGTTTTTTTTATGTTTTTTATATTTAGCATTGCTTACATCTAAATAACCACCCGGCTCTAACAAAATATACGGATCTGCATTTTCATAAAGCATATGAGCAAATACAGTTTGCGGGGTGGCTTTAGTATTTTTACACATTGGTGTTATTGTAAAACCATTGTGGTCAAATTCTAATAAGACTACTCCAGAGTTTGGGTTGTTTGTTGCAAGAGCACCACATTCTGCAATCTTTGCTCCATGCCATGCGGAGGCTATATTTAAACCATGATAGATTGGCAATGACGCAATTATAGCTGTATCTGTCGAGCGACCAGCTATAATTATATCTGCGTTTGTATTTATAGCTTTTTGTATTTGTTCAACACCAGCAAGAGCAACTATATTAGTACAATTATTTATTATATCTTCATTAATTTTTGGAGCACCTTCTAAAGGTTTAATTTTTCCAGTTTTATATTTTTCCAATACAAATTTATTAGATAAATCTGTTTTTAAAGTTACAATCTTAATTTTTTCTTTATTTTCTTTTGCAATTTCCTTTGTTATTTTTAACATCCATTCAACAGAAGTTTTAGTGCCACACGTTCCTGCTGTTCCTATTAACAATGGAACTTTTGCTTTTGCGCGCATTTCCATTAAAATACTCCAATCTCTTTTTGTTGCGCTATAGGAGTATTTGCTTTCCCCACTTCCTAGATAATATGGACCACTATCAGTTGATCCACCATCAATGGCAATTAAATCTGGTTTCTGTTTAATGCCATTTATTAAAGCATTTTTATCAAACGGTATTCCTAATGCACCAGCGGGAACAAGAACTTTTATTGTTTTTTTATTCATAATTTTTTAATTGTTAAGTATAATTATAAACTAAGTTAAATTTTTGTAATCTCCTATTCTTATATATTATGAACAATTGGAAAACTGATTTTAAAGTTAAATTTTATTTAGAGTACCATCATACAGATGGAACAAAAGAAAAGGATTATAATTCTTTAATAGTGCATGCTGAAGACGAAGACGCAGCAAAAAAAATGATCTTAAATCAATATGAAGATTCTAAGTTTTTGAAAATTGATAAAGTAGAAAAACTTTGGAAATATTAATTAAACAGAATGATAATAATACATTTGCTGTTTCTATTGAAAGTTCAATAAATTCAAATCACATAGTTACACTTAATGATGATATCCATAATGAAATGACAAAGGGCTTTAAATCAAAAGAAGAACTAATCTTTTTTAGTTTTAAATTTTTATTAGAACGTGAGAATAACACATCAATACTTTCAAATTTTAATTTAGAAATTATTCAAAATTATTTTCCTGAATATAAAAATGAAATACAAAATTGGATAAATCATGAGAAAGACTAAGAAGTGGATTGTAAGATTTGAAGTTACTTTTTACGGGGTAGATAAAGAGGGTAAATCATTCAGGGAGATTAAAGAGAATAAAATAAAATTTGATGATAATTTTGAAATTAAAAATAAATTGCCGTTTGACAAGAAAGAAAATGTAGAAATTAATTTTCTTTTATGGGTGGATGGAATTCCACCTGAAAAATTAGTTCCTCTTCCAAGTGATTATCACAGTAAAGATGTAAAATATGGAGAAGAATCAATTGAAGTTTTAGAAGTGAATAGCTATTAGATGCAAAAAAGAATTTTTATAATTATTTTCATTATTATTTGTTTAGGTCTGATGTATGGTAGGTTTTTAGGTCTTCATGAATTATTTAGTTCATCACTATGATGATCAAATATACTTAATCTTAAATTAAAATACCTATGCTTTAGAAAAATTTTATTTTGATTTTAGTTATTTGTGGTTTTAAGTCTATTATGAGTAATAAATAGATTTTAGATTGAATTTATTTTAAATGAAAAAAATGAAGCTTTTTATATTACTAATTTTTGTTTCAATAATTAATTTTTTTAATTCTATAAATGCTCAAGAATTAAGATTGAATGAGATTCATAATCTAAATTCTAAAGTTTTTTTTATGAGACATGCTTTGGCACCTGGAAATGGAGATCCTGAAAACTTTAAATTAGATGATTGTTCTACTCAAAGAAATTTGAGTAATGATGGCATCTATCAAGCTAGAAAGATTTCAAATGAATTTAAGAAATATGATATTAAATTCACTAAAGTATATTCAAGTTATTGGTGTAGATGTTATGAAACAGTGAAATCAATGGGCTTAAAAAAATACGAACTACATTCTGGCCTTAACTCATTTTACCAAAATCATGCGAATAAAAAGGAAGTCTTAAGAGATTTAAAAGATTTAATATCTTCCTTAGATAAAAAACAGGGACCTTATTTATTTGTCACTCATTATGTTGTAATTGGTTCTTATACAAACATATTTCCAGTTAGTGGAGGGATTGTAGTTCATGATTTAAATTCTCAAGTAAATAATGAGCTAAAATTGTTTTAATTAATTTTTCCAATGATTGTTATATCTTCAATGATATCATTTCCATATTCTAAAAGTATAATAATTTTCTTAAAAAATGAAAAAATATGTATAATTTTAGAAAATTTTTTGTTATTTTAACAAAAATTAGAAAAATATTCTTTATTTCAAATAATAATAGATGGATAATATTGATAAAAAAATTATATTTATTCTTCAACGTCAAGCAGATCTACCTCTTTCAGAAATTTCAAAAAGAGTAGGTTTGTCACAAACTCCATGCTGGAATAGAATTAGAAAACTTGAAGAAGATGGAGTTATTGAAAAAAAAGTAACTATAATTAACAAAAGAAAAGTTAACTTACCAATAACAGTGTTTTTGATGATTACTGTTAGAAATCATAACTCAGATTGGATGAACAAGTTTAATCAAATTTTAAAAAAATATAAAAATATTTTAGAAGCTCATAGGATAACAGGCTCTCAGGCAGATTACATAATTAAAATTGTAGCAGGAAGTATTGAGGAATATGATGAATTTCAACAAGTTTTGATTAAAAATATTGAAATTAATTCCATGTCATCTGGTATATCTTTGCAAGAGCTCAAAAGTACAACAATTTTACCTTTAAAATAATTATAAAGGCTTATAAAATTTTAAAGCATTATTATAAAATATCCTATTTATTTCAGTATTGGTTAAACTACTAATACATTCAAATAATGTTTCTACAATTTGGTCGTAAGAAGCGCATAAGCTATCCACAGGGAAATTAGAACCAAACATACATCTATCTGCTCCAAATTTATCAATCAAGTAATTTATAATACCTTCATTGTTGTATTTGTTCCAGGTTGAATTTGGAACACCAATGCCTGATATTTTAACAATAACATTTGAACATTGGCTGATAATGTTTATTGCACTCCTCCAATTTTTTAGTCCTTCTTTTGATCTGTCATTTGGGAGCCCTGCATGATTAAGAATAATAAGTGTATGAGGAAAATCATCCGCTAATAATTTAGCTTCTTGAAGATACTTCCATGGTATTTGCAAATCAAAATGAAAATTATATTTTGCAAGTTTACTAAAACCTAATCGGAAGGACTCGTCACTCAGTTTTACAATCGGTTTTTGAAAATCATCGTAATTAGGTTTTTGTCGAACACTTTTGACAATAGGATGTTTGATATATTCTTTTAATACTAATTCTGAATTTTTTTCATGTAGCCAAATTTGTCCAACAGCCCCATTAGGAAAGCCGAAATCCTTATAAATTTTTTCTAGCCAGATTATTTCTCCAATTGGATCTCTACTATCCCATTCAGCTTCCATATGAATTGTTTTATAAACATTATAATTGCCAGAAACTTCCATGTAGTCGTTAAAAAGAAAATTTTTACAGATTTGTTCGTAATTACCATAACGGAAATTAATTAGTGGTTTTTCACAAAGCCAAGGATGCTTTTTCATTGATAAATCCCACAAATGATGATGAGAATCTACAATTTTAAATTTCTTTAAGTCCATTAATAATATACATTGTGAATTTAGTAATCAGTCTACATGTAAATTTCAAATTATGAAGAGTGAAATTAAATTAGGTATCATATTAATGATCTTAGCAACATTATGCTTTGGCATTATGGATGGTGTTTCGAGATATTTAGCAGAAGAATATAACGTTTTTATCATTAATATGTACAGGAGTTGGGTATTGGTTCTATTTGTTTTAATTTATTCAATTAAAAAAGGTGGTGTTAAACAGATCTCTTTTTCGAAAAAACCATTAATTCAAATCATTAGGGGAATTTTATTAATTTCCTGTGTCTGCATTGGTGTATACTCATTTACAGTTCTCGGATTGGTAGCTGCACATACAATTATCGCAATTTATCCACTTTTAGTTCTTCCACTTTCATATTATTTTCTTAATGAAAAAATTGGTTGGAGAAGGTGGAGTGCTGTATTCATCGGTTTTTTTGGTATCATGGTTATATTAAATCCGATCTCGATGAGTTTTGACTTTAATATGATATGGCCATTAATCCTTGCTTGTTTATTAGCTATTTATTCAATTTTAACTCGTAATATTTCTACTTATGATAATTCTGAAACAAGCTTCTTTTGGGTTGCTATAGTAGGGGCAGTTGTAATGACAATAATAGGCCCATTTTTTTTCGAATTATTAGTTCTAAAAGATATTCCTTGGTTTTTATTACTTTGCATCTTAAGTACTTGTGGGCATTTTTTATTTATAAAAGCTCTTGAAACAGCTCAAGCAAGTATTTTACAACCTTTTATTTATTTACAATTATTTTTTGCATCAATTATTGGAATTTTAGTTTTTAATGATCTGCTAACTTTAAACCTAATTTTTGGTGGAATTCTCATTGTAGGTAGTGGTATATTTGCACTTATAAGAACTCATAATGTTGAAAATTAATAAATTATGCTAAACATTATTGTCAATAATATAGAGAATCCATCTGATAAGAAAACAGCTTTTGAAATTAGAAATTTAGTCTTTTGTAAAGAACAAAAAGTTTCAGAAAAAATTGAATTTGATGGCTTAGATGAATTTTGTGATCATTACTTAGCTAAGATTAATGAACTTCCAATCGGCACAGCTAGAATTAGAGAAGAAAAAAAAGGCACATTTAAAATTGAACGAATGGCTGTTTTAAAAGAATATAGAAAAAGGGGCGTAGGCAAAGCAATAATAAAAGAAATCTTAAAACACTATTTAAATTTAAACCAAGTAAATAATTTGACATTAAATAGTCAGATTGAGGCAAAAGATTTTTATAAAAAATTTGGTTTTATTGAAGTTGGTGAAGAATTTGTTGAGGCTAATATTATACACCAAAAAATGATTTATAATGCTAAGATGGTGCCGGCACACGGACTCGAACCGCGGACCTGATGATTACAAATCAACTGCTCTACCAACTGAGCTACGCCGGCACATTTTTTTTTTATAATAAAATTAAATATCTATCAAGTTATATTAAAACTTAATTTTTAGATATTTCATACATTGCTACTGAAGCTGCATTTGCTGCATTTAATGAATTACATTTAGGGTTAATACCAATTTTTACCAGTTCATCCACATTTTGTTTTGTTAAATTTCTTAGACCTTTTCCTTCAGCGCCAATGATTAATGCTATTCGATTATCAGTTTTATCAATTTCCTGAATTTTTATTTTGCCTTCTCCATCTAAACCATAAATAAAAAAATTTTGTTTTTTTAAAATTTTTATTTCTTGTACTAAATTTCCAATTTCTAAAATTTGAATTTTGTCAATTTCTCCTGCTGAGGCTTTTATCAAAGAGGGCGTTTCAATTGGTGAGTTGTTTTTAAGTAGACATACAGCATCAAAATTAAAAGCAAATGCTGATCTTATAATAGATCCTACATTTTGAGGATCAGTTAATTGATCTAAAATTAAAATTTTAGTTTTTTTTGAAGACAATTTTTTTAGATATTCAGATAATTTTTTTTTGATTATTTTACTTGAAAATACAACTACGCCTTGATGATTATTAGAATTACTAAGATTATTGAGTTCAAATGTTTCTAGTAAAACAATCTTGATATTGACTTTATTGCTAATTACAAAATTATTCCAATAATCAAATTTTTTTTCTGTTGTGCAAAGAAGATAACAACTACGATTAGAACTTAGTAATGCTGATTTAGCTGGATGATTTCCATATATGTTAATAGCATTGTTGGGAATATTAAATTTATTTAATTTTTTCACTTGTTTAATAGTCATTTTGTATTCAAAATAAGTGGTTTTTTTACTTTATTGTTGACATTTGATCAAACCTTTTTTAATGGCAATATAACATTATGAATGTATTTAGAATTGAAATTGGTGGGGTGGCCGAGTGGTTAAAGGCAGCAGACTGTAAATCTGCCCGCGTCAGCGTACGTAGGTTCGAATCCTACCCCCACCACCATACATTAAATTTATAACAACAAATGAGAGGTTTACAAAATGTCTAAAGAGAAATTTGATCGTAGCAAACCACATGTTAACATTGGTACAATAGGCCATGTTGATCATGGTAAAACAACATTAACAGCTGCTATTACAAAAGTGATGGCTGATGCAGGAAGAGCTGATTTTTCTGCTTATGATCAGATTGATAAAGCTCCTGAAGAAAGAGAAAGGGGTATTACGATATCTACTGCACACGTTGAATACGAAACTGAAAATAGGCATTATGCTCACGTAGATTGTCCTGGTCATGCTGATTATGTTAAAAACATGATTACTGGAGCGGCTCAGATGGATGGTGCTATTTTAGTAGTGAATGCTGCTGATGGTCCTATGCCACAGACAAGAGAACATATATTATTAGCTCGACAAGTTGGTGTTCCTGCTTTGGTCGTTTATTTAAACAAAGTTGATCAGGTTGATGATGCAGAGCTTTTAGAATTAGTTGAATTAGAAATTAGAGAGTTGTTAACAAGTTATGAATTCCCAGGTGACGATATACCAATTGTTAAAGGCAGTGCTTTAGCCGCTCTTGAGGGAAGAGATGAAGAGATAGGGGTAAATTCTATAAATGCTTTGATGGCAGAGGTCGATAAATATATACCTCAGCCAGATAGACCAAAAGATCAGCCTTTTTTAATGCCTATAGAAGATGTATTTTCAATTTCCGGTAGAGGAACAGTTGTAACTGGCCGTATTGAAAGAGGGGTTGTTAAAGTTGGAGAAGAAATAGAAATTGTTGGATTAAAAGACACAACAAAAACCACCTGTACTGGTGTTGAGATGTTTAGAAAGCTATTAGATCAAGGTGAAGCTGGAGACAATGTAGGAGTTCTTTTAAGAGGAACAAAAAGAGAAGAAGTCGAAAGAGGACAAGTTTTATCTGCTCCAGGTTCTATCAAGCCGTTTAAAAAGTTTAAAGCTGAAGCTTATGTATTGACTAAGGAAGAAGGTGGAAGACATACACCTTTTTTTAGTAATTACAGACCACAGTTTTACTTTAGAACAACAGATGTTACGGGGTCAGTAGAATTACCATCAGGTACAGAAATGGTAATGCCAGGCGATAATATAGCAATGACTGTTGAATTAATACAGCCAATAGCAATGGATGAAGGATTAAGATTTGCAATAAGAGAAGGTGGTAGAACTGTGGGCGCAGGTGTTGTGTCGAGCATCGAATCATAATTATTTAGGAGTATAGCTCAATTGGTAGAGCACCGGTCTCCAAAACCGGGGGCTGGGGGTTCGAGTCCCTCTACTCCTGCCATGTTTTTTTTATTTATGTTAAATTTTGACTTAATTAAAAAAAAAGATATATTGACTAACGTTTAGGAAGGATAGATATGTCTAAAACAAGTCCTGCACAATTTGTAAGACAGGTCAGGCAAGAATTAAAAAGAATAACTTGGGCTACTAAAAGAGATACTATATTTGCTACAATAACAGTGTTGCTAATGGCTGTTTTGGCATCTGTATTCTTTTTTCTGGTTGATCTATTGTTATCAGGCATAGTTGAATTTGTATTAGGATTAGGCATTTAGTTATGAGTTATAAATGGTACGTTGTGCATGTTTATTCAGGTTCTGAAAAACGCGTTAAAGAAACAATAGAAGAGCAAATGAAATCTAAAAATATGGAAGAGTTTATTGAAGAAATTCTTGTACCGACTGAAGAAATTCTTGAAATTAGAAAAGGAGCAAAGGTAAAAACTGAAAAAAAATTTTTTCCAGGATATTTATTAATTAAAATGAATATGACAGATGAAAGTTGGCATTTTGTTAAATCTCAGTCAAAGGTCACAAATTTTCTTGGTGCAAGAGGAAAACCAATTGCATTAAGTTCAGTTGAAGCCAAAAGATTAATAGAACAGATAACTGAAAGAGTTGAAAGACCTAGATCTAATGTTATTTTTGAGATTGGCGAGGAAGTTAGAGTTTCTGATGGACCTTTTCAGAGCTTCAATGGTTTAGTAGAAGAAATAGATGAAGATAAATCAAGACTTAAGGTTTCAGTGTCAATTTTTGGTAGAGCAACACCCGTTGATTTAGAATTCACACAGGTTGAGAAAATATAAAATTATTAGAGAGTAATTATGGCAAAAAAAATAGATGGGTACATCAAACTAAATATTCCTGCTGGAGCAGCAAATCCTTCTCCACCAGTTGGGCCAGCTCTAGGTCAAAGAGGCATCAATATAATGGAGTTTTGTAAGGCATTCAATGCTTCTACCGAAAAATTAGAAAAAAATATGCCAATACCGGTAGTTATAACTGTATTTGTTGACAAATCTTTTTCTTTTGTTACAAAAACACCTCCTGTTTCTTATTTTTTAAAGAAAGCTGCTGGTAAAGATAAAGCTTCATCGGAACCAGGGAGAAGTTTTGTGGGTAAGGTTAATTCTCAACAAGTACGCGAAATTGCTGAGAATAAAATGAAAGACCTAAATGCTGCAGATATCGAGGGCGCAATTAGGATGGTCGAGGGGTCTGCTAGATCAATGGGTATTGAAATTACGGAGTGATTAATGTCTAAAGGAAAATTTTTGGTTGAGGCTTATAAATCTTATGATTCTTCTAAAATTTATAATTTCAATGATGCTGTTGATATAATTCTTAAAAATAAAAGAACCAAAAGTAATGAAACAATAGAAATTTCTCTAAACTTAGGAGTAGATCCAAGACACGCAGATCAAATGGTAAGAGGTACAGTTAATTTACCTAATGGAAGTGGAAAAGAAATTAAAGTAGCAGTATTTGCAAAAGATAAAAATGCAGAAGATGCTAAAAAAGAAGGTGCAGACGTTGTTGGGACAGATGATTTGATTCAAAAAATTCAAGATGGCTTTCTAGATTTTGATAGAGTAATTGCATCACCTGATATGATGGCTTCCGTAAGCAAAGTAGCTAAGATTTTAGGTCCTAAAGGTTTGATGCCAAACCCTAAAATGGGTACCGTTACACCTAATATAGGCGAAGCTGTTAAATTAGTTAAGTCTGGACAAGTCCAATTTAAAACTGAAAAAAATGGAATAGTTCAGGCAGGTATTGCAAAATCTAATTTTGATGCTAAAAAGATAGTCGAAAACATAGTTTCATTTGTAGATACTATAAAAAAATCTAAACCATCTGGAGCAAAAGGGACATTTATAAAAAAAATCTCACTCTCATCGACTATGGGAGTAAGTGTCAATTGTGAAATAAACTAAACCTGTCCAAGACTGTAGGTTGATTACGTAATTTCCTGCATAGACAAATAGTGAGGGCAGGCCTACTTAAATATGGAGGCCTTAATTGAATAGGAAACAAAAAAAAGAATTGGTTGAAAGTCTAAATAAAACTTTTTTAAACTCTCAATCAATTATAGTGACACATATTAGTGGTTTGACTGTATCAGAGACTACTACTCTAAGATCAAATATGAGAGATGCTAATTGTAAATTTAAGGTGACTAAAAATAAAATAGTTAAACTTGCACTTAAAAAAACTAAATTTGAACATTTGGATAATCTTTTTACAGGTCCAACTGCTATAGGATCCTCAGATGATGCAATAGCACCTGCAAAAGTTTTAGTTAATTTTACAAAAGAATCAGAGAAAATCAAAATTATAGGTGGTGGTGTTGAAGCAAAATCTCTCTCCGTTGAGGAAATAACTTATTTAGCATCATTACCAAGTTTGGATGAGGTAAGGTCTAAGCTTATTGGATTGCTAATGGCAGGCCCAACTAAACTTGTAAGAACAATAAAAGAGCCATCATCAAGGTTGGCTCGTATTTTAGCAACAAAAAATAATTAAATCATTATAAGGAGAAAAAAATGGCTGATTTACAAAAAATTGCTGAAGATTTAAGTTCACTCTCTGTTATTGAAGCAGCTGAACTTTCAAAAATTTTAGAAGAAAAATGGGGTGTTAGCGCCGTAGCTGCTGCACCAGTAGCGGTTTCGGGTGCCGGGGGTGGTGATGCTGCTCCAGCTGCAGAAGCTAAAACAGAATTTGACGTTCATTTAACTGCTGCAGGGGCTCAGAAAATAAATGTTATTAAAGAAGTAAGAACAATTACTGGACTTGGCCTAAAGGAAGCTAAGGATTTAGTTGAAGGTGCGCCTAAAGTTGTTAAAGAGGGTGTTGCAGAGGCTGAAGCTAATGAGATTAAGGGAAAACTTGAAGCTGCAGGTGCAACTGTAGAGTTGAAGTAGCTAAACGTTAATTTTCAACCATAACAACCATTTATCATAACAACTGTACATAAGGAAATTTATGCAACCTCAAACAAGTACTTTACTTAACAGAAGAAGAATTAGAAGATCATTTGGAAATATTTCTGAAGCCGTCAAGATGCCTAATTTAATTGAAGTTCAAAGGCATTCATATGACCAATATCTACAGATGTATATTAACCCTGAAGAAAGATCAAAGGAAGGTCTTCAAGAAGTTTTTCTTTCAATTTTTCCAATAAAAGATTTTTCAGGAAAGTCTATGTTAGAGTTTGTATCTTATAGTCTTGAGGAACCAAAATATGACGTAGAGGAATGTCAACAGAGAGGATTGACTTACGCATCAGGATTGAGAGTTACTCTAAGACTTGTTGTTTGGGATATTGATGAAGATTCAGGTACTCGTTCAATTAGGGATATGAAAGAGCAAGATGTTTATTTAGGTGAAATGCCATTGATGACACCTAATGGTACATTTGTGGTTAATGGTGTTGAAAGAGTAATTGTCTCACAAATGCATAGATCTCCAGGTGTGTTTTTTGATCATGATAAAGGGAAAACTCATGCTTCTGGCAAATTTTTATTTGCAGCTAGAGTTATACCTTATAGGGGTTCATGGCTTGATTTTGAATTTGATCCTAAAGATATAATTAATGTAAGGATTGATAGAAGAAGGAAAATACCTTGCAGTACATTACTTATGGCACTCCCTAGTAAAGAAACTGAAAATTATATCAATTCATGTAAAGATAAAAAAGTTGTTCCTGAAAGATCAAAAATGTTTGGCATGACAAAAGAAGAGATATTAAATTTTTTCTATGATTCTCAATTGTTAGAATTAAAAGACGTTGGTTGGGTGTCAAAATTTAACCAAGACAAATTAAAGAATATAAAACTTAAGTTTGATTTAGTAAACGCTGATGACGGTAATGTTGTAGCAACTCCTGAAGATAAGTTAACTCCAAGATTTTTAAAAAAATTAGAAGAAGAGGGCTTAAAACACATTCTTATAAAAGATGATGAATTATATGGAAATTATCTTGCAGAAGATATTATTAATATGTCTTCTGGTGAAGTTTTGTTTGAAGCTGGAGATTTAATTAATAAAGAACTCTTTTCTTCTTTGAAAGAACTTAATATTAAAAGTGTTAATATATTGACAGTTGATAGTAATACTGTTGGCCCTTGGATTTTAAATACAATTCAAAATGATAAAAACTTGACTAGAGAAGAGGCCTTAGTTGATATCTATCGTGTAATGAGGCCTGGTGAACCTCCAGCATACGAAAGTGCAGAATCATTATTTCATAATTTATTTTTTGAGGAAGAGAGATACGATTTATCGGCTGTCGGTCGAGTTAAAATGTCAGCTAGGTTAAACTTAGATGTAGATGATAGTGTCCGAACTTTAAGAAAAATTGATATTTTGTCCATACTTAAAGTTTTAGTTAATTTAAAGGACGGTCATGGCGAAATAGACGATATAGATCATTTAGGGAACAGAAGAGTTCGTTCAGTTGGTGAATTGTTAGAAAACCAATACCGAGTCGGATTATTGAGAATGGAAAGAGCTATTAGAGAAAGGATGAGCTCAGCAAACGAAATTGAGAATTTAATGCCTCAAGATTTAATAAATGCAAAACCAGCAGCTGCATCTATAAGAGAATTTTTTGGATCAAGTCAATTATCTCAGTTTATGGATCAAACTAATCCACTTTCAGAAATTACACATAAAAGAAGAGTATCAGCACTTGGTCCTGGTGGTTTGACAAGAGAAAGAGCTGGTTTTGAAGTAAGAGATGTTCATCCAACTCATTATGGAAGAATATGTCCAATTGAAACACCAGAAGGTCCCAATATTGGATTAATTAATTCCTTAGCTACATTTGCCCAGGTCAATAAATATGGTTTTATAGAAACACCTTATAGAGAAGTAAAAAATGGGGTTGTTACAGAAACAGTATTATATATTTCTGCAATCGAAGAAGGTAGATATACTATTGCACAAGCAAATGCGCAATTAGATGAGAAAGGCGCATTCACAGGTGAATTAATACCAGTACGTAAGGATGGTGAAATTGGTCTAGCCAGACCTGACGATATTGAGTTAATGGATGTCTCCCCTAAACAACTTGTTTCTGTAGCTTCTGCAATGATCCCTTTCTTGGAAAATGATGATGCTAACAGAGCTTTAATGGGTTCCAACATGCAACGTCAAGCTGTTCCCCTTATTAAAGCAGAAAGTCCTTTGGTTGGAACTGGAATAGAAGCAACTGTTGCACGTGATTCAGGGGTAACAATTGTTGCAAGAAGAAAAGGTATTGTTGATCAAGTTGATGCTACTAGAATTGTAATTAAAGCAATTACTTCCAATTCGGATGACGTTTCTCCAGTGGATATTTATTCACTCATGAAATTTCAAAGAAGTAATCAAAATACTTGCATAAATCAGAGGCCACTTGTGCAAGTAGGTGATAATGTAAATGTGGGTGATATAATAGCTGATGGACCCTCAACTGAAGATGGTGAGTTAGGTTTAGGTAAAAACGTTTTGGTCGCATTTATGCCGTGGAATGGTTACAATTTTGAAGATTCAATCTTAGTTTCTGAAAGAGTAGTAAGAGATGATGTATTTTCTTCAATACACATTGAAGAATTTGAGGTAATGGCTCGTGATACAAAATTGGGTCAAGAAGAAATTACCAGAGATATACCAAATGTTGGAGAAGAGGCCCTTAGAAACTTAGATGAAGCAGGCATGATATATATAGGTGCTGAAGTTAAACCAGGTGACATTTTAGTTGGGAAAGTAACCCCAAAAGGTGAAAGTCCAATCACTCCAGAAGAAAAGTTATTAAGAGCTATTTTTGGTGAAAAAGCATCAGATGTAAGAGATAGCTCATTGAAAGTTCCTCCTGGAGTTTCAGGAACGGTTGTAGATGTGAGAATATTCTCTAGAAGAGGTATTGAAAAAGATGAAAGATCTAGAGCTATTGAAAGGTTTGAAATAGACAAATTTTCAAAAGACAGAGATGATGAAAAGTTGATAATTGAAAAAGGTTTTTATGGAAAGCTGAGAGAGATTTTAGAAAATCAAAAAGTAATTAAATCAGGCGTGTCTCTTAAAAAAGGATCGATAATAACAGAAAAGCATTTGTCTGAACTAAAAAATATGGAATTATTGTCAATTACTGTTGAAGATGAAAAAGTTCAAGATCAAATAATTAAACTTGTTAGTCATTTTGAGACTGTTACGGCGAATATTGAGAATAAATTTAGTGATAGAGTTGACAAATTACAAAGGGGTGATGAGCTACTTCCAGGCGTAATGAAGATGGTCAAAGTTTTTATAGCTGTAAAAAGAAAACTTCAATCTGGTGATAAAATGGCCGGAAGGCATGGAAACAAAGGAGTTATATCTAAAATTTTACCGCTTGAAGATATGCCTCATCTTAAAGATGGGACACCTGTAGATGTTGTTTTGAACCCATTAGGTGTGCCATCAAGAATGAATGTAGGTCAAATTTTAGAAACTCATTTAGGTTGGGCTGCATATGGTATAGGTAAACGAATTTCAAATATGTTAGACACTTATAATAAAGAAGGAAAAAAAAGTGAGATTAAAAATTATCTAAAAGATATTTATGGGTCTAAGTATGATGAAAATTTTAAATCAATGAATGATGAAGATATTATCCAACACGCCAGTAATTTAAAACGTGGTCTTCCAATGGCAACTCCTGTTTTCGATGGCGCTAATGAAGAAGATGTTAGTAAAATGCTTGAACTAGCTGGTTTAGACAAATCGGGTCAAATAGAGTTAATAGATGGTCGAACTGGTGAATATTTTGATAGGAAGGTTACAGTTGGTTATATTTATATGTTAAAGCTTCATCACTTAGTTGATGATAAAATACACGCTAGATCTATTGGGCCTTATTCTTTAGTCACTCAACAGCCATTAGGAGGAAAAGCTCAATTCGGAGGACAAAGATTTGGAGAGATGGAGGTTTGGGCTCTTGAAGCTTATGGAGCTGCATACACATTGCAAGAAATGCTTACTGTTAAATCTGACGATGTGTCGGGTAGAACTAAAGTATATGAGGCAATTATAAGGGGTGATGACGATTTTGAAGCTGGCATACCAGAATCATTTAACGTGTTAGTAAAAGAATTAAAATCCCTAGGTTTGAATGTAAATTTAGAAATTTCTGAATAATTATTGGAGAATAAAATGAATGAATTAGTTAATCCTTTTGGACAAATAGATCATAGTCAATCTTTTGATAAAATTGGTATATCTATTGCTTCTTCTGACTCTATTCGAAGTTGGTCTTTTGGAGAAATTAAAAAACCTGAAACAATAAACTATAGAACTTTTAAACCAGAAAGAGATGGTTTATTTTGCGCTAAAATTTTTGGTCCAGTTAGAGATTATGAGTGTCTTTGTGGAAAATATAAAAGGATGAAATATAGAGGTATTATTTGTGAGAAATGTGGGGTTGAAGTCACTCTTTCAAAAGTTAGACGTGAAAGAATGGGGCACATTGAATTAGCTTCACCAGTTGCTCACATTTGGTTTTTGAAATCTTTACCATCAAGAATCGGTCTTCTAACAGATATGATCCTAAAAGATTTAGAAAAAGTTCTTTATTTTGAAAGTTTTATAGTTACTGAGCCAGGGCTAACATCATTAAACAAAGGCCAAATTATTTCTGAAGAAGAATACGATAAATTTTTGGATGAATTTGGAGATGAAAGTTTTGAAGTTGCCATTGGTGCTGAGGCAATAAAAAATTTATTATCTGAACTTGACCTAAATCAAGAACTATTAAAAATTAAAGAAGATTTAGAGCAAACTTCTTCAGAATTAAAAAGAAAAAAATTAGTTAAAAGATTAAAATTAGTAGAATCCTTCTTGTCTTCTGGCTCTAAGCCGGAATGGATGATTTTAGATGTTGTTCCAGTCATACCGCCAGAACTAAGGCCTTTAGTTCCTCTTGACGGTGGAAGGTTTGCCACATCAGATTTAAATGACTTGTATAGAAGGGTAATCAATAGAAATAATAGATTAAAAAGACTTATTGAACTTAGGGCGCCTGACATAATTGTTAGAAATGAAAAAAGGATGTTACAAGAATCAGTTGATGCTTTGTTCGATAATGGCAGAAGAGGAAGGGTTATTACAGGTGTAAATAAACGTCCTTTAAAATCTCTTTCAGACATGCTTAAGGGAAAACAAGGTCGTTTTAGGCAAAATTTGCTTGGTAAGAGAGTCGATTATTCTGGAAGATCAGTAATAGTTGTAGGCCCAGAATTGAAACTTCACCAATGCGGTGTGCCAAAAAAAATGGCTCTAGAATTATTTAAGCCTTTCATTTATTCAAAATTAGAGTTGTATGGCCTTGCAAATACAATTAAGGCAGCAAAAAGGATGGTTGAAAAAGAAAGGCCTGAGGTTTGGGATATATTGGAAGAAGTTATAAGAGAGCATCCAGTTTTACTTAACAGAGCTCCTACACTACATCGGTTGGGAATACAAGCTTTTGAGCCAGTTTTAATTGAAGGAAAAGCAATAAATTTGCATCCTTTGGTTTGTACCGCATTTAATGCTGATTTCGATGGAGACCAAATGGCAGTACATGTTCCTTTGTCATTGGAAGCGCAGCTAGAGGCAAGAGTATTAATGATGTCAACAAACAATATATTATCTCCCTCAAGTGGAAAACCAATAATTGTCCCATCTCAAGATATAATATTAGGTCTTTATTATTTATCTCTTATAAAAGAGAATGCAAAAGGTGAAGGTATAATTTTTTCTAGTGTTGAAGAGGTTTTAATTGCTTTGAATCATGAAGTTGTTGATTTGCAGGCAAATATAAAATTAAGAGTTCCAATAAATAATGAAAACGAAAAAAAAGAATACAAAATTATTGATACTACTCCTGGTAGAGCTAAGATATCTAATGTTATTCCAAAGCATGCCTCGGTTGATTATGGGATAGTTAATAAACTTATGACCAAAAAAGAAGTTACTAATGTAATTGATTTTGTATATAGGCATTGTGGTCAAAAGGAAACAGTTATTTTTTGTGATAAATTAATGGCTTTAGGTTTTAATCATGCATGTATTTCGGGAATTTCATTTGGAATAACAGATCTTGAAACACCAAAGGCTAAAGCAGATCTCGTCTCAAGTGCTGAAAAAAAAGTTAAAAATTTTGAACAGCAATATCTTGATGGTCTAATTACTCAAGGTGAAAAATATAACAAAGTTGTTGATGTTTGGTCGAAATGTTCTGATGACGTTGCTGATGAAATGATGAAAAATATATCTACAACTAAAGAAAATGACCCAGTAAATTCAGTATGGATGATGGCTCATTCAGGTGCGAGAGGATCGGCTGCTCAAATTAAACAATTAGCTGGCATGAGAGGTTTGATGGCAAAGCCGTCAGGTGAAATAATTGAAACACCAATTATTTCATCCTTTAAGGAGGGTCTTGATGTTCTAGAGTATTTTAATTCTACACATGGCGCTAGAAAAGGACTTGCTGATACTGCTCTTAAAACTGCTAATTCAGGATATTTGACAAGAAGACTAGTTGATGTTGCTCAAGATTGTATAGTTACAGAAAATGATTGTGGTACCAAAAATGGTTTTGATTGTAGAGCTATTATTGAAGGTGGTGAAATAATCGAATCTTTAGGAGATAGAATTCTTGGTAGATCTGCGCTAGATGATATTTTGTCAGCTGAAAAAGATGTCATAATTGTAAAAGGTGGCCAAATAATAGATGAAGTAGCTGTAGATTTAATTGAAAAATCTGGTGTGGATACAATTAAAATTAGATCAGCTTTAACATGCGAGTCTAAAATTGGCATATGTGCAGCTTGTTATGGCAGGGACTTGGCACGTGGTACATCAGTAAATATTGGTGAAGCTGTTGGTGTTGTAGCTGCTCAATCAATCGGTGAACCAGGAACTCAATTGACTATGAGAACATTTCATATTGGTGGCGCTGCTCAAAGGGGGGCTGAACAATCTAATATTGAGGCTCCATTTGATGGTAAGATTAAACTAGATAATGCATCTCTTATACAAACAGAAGATGGGAGTGAAGTTGTAATGTCCAGGTCTTCAGAGATGACCATTCTTGATGGTCAAGGTAGAGAAAAAGCTAGGTATAGACTTCAATATGGCGCTAAACTTCTAAAAAAAGAAGGTGAAAACATAAAAGGAGGAGACATACTTGTAGAATGGGACCCTTACACTATACCAATAATATCTGAAAAAAAAGGTGTTGCTAATTATGTTGATTTAATTGATGGCATTTCCATGAATGAAGTTATAGACGATGTAACTGGTATTTCAAATAGGCAAGTTGTAGATTGGAAGCAACAAAAAGACGGCAGTGACCTAAGGCCTAGAGTAACTATTAGGGATGAAAAAGGTGAGGTTATAACACTAAGCAATGGTTTAGAGGCAAGGTATTTCATGTCTGTCAATGCTATACTACAAATTGAGAATGGAGCTAAGGTTAAGGCTGGAACTGTTTTAGCAAGGATACCGAGAGAAAGTTCCAAAACTAGAGATATCACTGGTGGTCTTCCTCGTGTGGCAGAATTGTTTGAAGCCAGAAAACCAAAAGACTTTGCAGTTATAGCTGAAGTTGATGGCGTTGTAGAATTTGGTGCAGATTATAAAACAAAAAGAAGAATTAGGATTGTCCCTCAATCTGAAGAAATAGAACCGGTAGAGTACATGGTTCCAAAAGGTAAGTTATTAGCAGTTCAAGAAGGAGACTTCATTAGGAAGGGAGATCTTATAATCGATGGTAGTCCTGTGCCTCACGACATTTTGAATATACTTGGCATTGAAGCTCTTGCAAACTATCTTGTTAAAGAGGTACAAGATGTTTACAGGTTACAAGGTGTTAAAATTAATGACAAACACATTGAGGTTATTGTAAGGCAAATGCTTCAAAAAATTGAAATAACAGATCACGGTGATACTACTTTTTTAAATGGAGAACATGTACATCGTAGTGAATTTAAACAAGTCAATGATAATGCGATAAAGGAAAACAAGAAACCTGCTGAAGGAAATCATGTACTTTTGGGTATTACAAAAGCTAGTTTACAAACAGATAGTTTCATTTCTGCAGCGTCTTTTCAAGAAACAACTAGAGTTTTAACAGAGGCTGCAGTTTCTGGAAAAACAGATTTACTTTCAGGCTTAAAGGAAAATGTAATTGTAGGAAGATTAGTCCCAGCTGGAACGGGTTCAGTTGTGAATAAATTTAAAAAAATTGCAAGCAAAAGAGATAAAAAGTTATTAGAAGAAATAGATAAGCAAAATGAGATTGATCAGGAATTGATAGAATAATTAAAAAAACTATTTATTTAACTTGACCTCTTCGATAGTAAAGTTTATGTTTCGCAACATTGATGTATTAGGTAGTGGTATAACCAGACACTAAAACATTAAACTATAAGGATAATTATGCCAACGATTAACCAATTAATAAGGAATGGTAGAAAAAAACCATTGAAAAAAACTAAAGTGCCTGCAATGGAGTCATGCCCTCAAAAAAGAGGGGTCTGTACCAGAGTTTACACTACAACACCAAAGAAACCTAACTCTGCTCTTCGTAAAGTTGCTAGAATTAGACTTACAAATGGATTTGAAGTAACTTCATATATACCTGGCGAAGGACATAATCTTCAGGAACATTCAGTTGTGATGATCAGAGGTGGCCGTGTTAAAGATTTGCCGGGAGTAAGATATCATATAATTAGAGGAAATTTAGATACTCAAGGTGTAAATGACAGAAAACAAAGAAGATCCAAATATGGTGCTAAAAGGCCGAAATAGAGTTTATTATGTCAAGAAGAAGAAAAGCTGTTAAAAGACCAGTTATGCCAGATCCTAAGTTTAAGGATCTTACTATATCTAAGTTTACATCATGCATAATGTTTGATGGTAAAAAATCAACTGCTGAAAAAATAGTTTACGGCGCTTTAGACTTTGTTAAAGTGAAAACAAAATCTGACCCATTAGCTTTATTTCATGAAGCTTTAAATAATGTTAGACCACAGATTGAAGTTCGATCCAGAAGAGTTGGGGGCGCAACATATCAAGTGCCTGTAGAAGTAAGGTCTGACAGATCTCAAGCTTTAGCTATAAGATGGATAATAAACAGTAGTCGTTCAAGATCTGAAAAATCGATGATCGATAGATTAGGTGCAGAATTAATAGATGCTTCATCTAATAAAGGTAATTCTGTAAAAAAAAGAGAAGATACTCATAAAATGGCAGACGCAAACAAAGCATTTGCACACTATAGATGGTAAGGTTAAATAAAAATGTCTAGGAAATTTGATTTACAAAGATACAGAAATTTTGGAATTATGGCTCACATTGATGCTGGAAAGACCACAACTACTGAAAGAATATTATATTATACTGGAAAAAATCACAAAATTGGTGAAGTTCATGATGGTAATGCAACAATGGATTGGATGGAACAAGAGCAGGAAAGAGGTATCACAATTACTTCTGCAGCTACAACATGTTTTTGGTTTAGAACAGAAGATGGTAAAACTTTTGAAAAGAAATTTGGTAATACGGAAGATGAAGCGAAGTTTAGATTTAATATTATTGATACCCCTGGTCATGTTGACTTTACAATAGAAGTCGAAAGATCACTAGCCGTATTAGATGGTGCTATATGTGTTTTAGACGCTAATGCTGGAATAGAGCCTCAAACAGAAACTGTTTGGAGACAAGCCGATAGATATAAAGTACCTAGAATTGTTTTTGTTAATAAAATGGATAAAATCGGTGCCGATTTTTTTAATTGTGTAAAAATGGTTAAAGATAGAACTGGCGCTTTGCCAATACCTGTAAATTTGCCAATAGGATCAGAAAACGAATTTGAAGGTCTTGTAGATCTTGTAACCATGAAAGAATGGATATGGGATTCTGATGATCTAGGCGCATCCTGGAAGCTAGGTGATATTAGAGAATCATTAAAAACTAGAGCTGATGAAATGCGTTCTGAACTAATTGAATTAGCTGTTGAACAAGATGATGCATGGATGGAAAAGTATTTAGAAGGTGAAGAACCTGACAATGATTCTTTAAGAGAATTAATTAGAAAAGGGACCTTAAATATGTCCTTCGTACCGGTTTTGTGTGGATCAGCATTTAAAAATAAAGGTGTACAAACCATGCTTAATAGCGTTATTGATTTTCTGCCTGGTCCACTTGATGTGCCCCCTTACATGGGTTTTGCTCCAAATGACCCTGAAGAAAAAAGAAATATTGAAAGAAAAGCTGATGATAATGATCCATTTTCTGGACTAGCTTTTAAAATAATGAACGACCCATTCGTTGGTTCTCTTACTTTTATGAGACTTTACTCTGGTTCCATAAAAAAAGGAGATACTCTTATGAATTCTACTAAAGGTAAAAAAGAAAGAGTAGGTAGAATGATGATGATGCATTCTAACAACAGAGAAGAGATTGAAGAAGCTTTTGCAGGTGATATTGTTGCTTTAGCAGGAATGAAAGACACTACAACTGGCGACACTATGTGTGATGCCAATAAACCAGTTGTTCTTGAAACTATGACATTCCCTGACCCGGTAATTGAAATTGCAGTAGAGCCAAAATCTAAGAATGACCAAGAAAAAATGTCTGTAGGTTTGCAACGTCTTTCAGCTGAAGATCCTTCTTTTCAAGTTTCTACAGATTTAGAATCAGGTCAAACAATTATGAAGGGTATGGGTGAATTGCATTTAGATATTTTAATCGACAGATTAAAAAGAGAATTCAAAGTTGAAGCAAATATTGGAGCACCTCAAGTAGCATACCGAGAAACCATTACTAAAGAAGTTGAAGTTGATTATACACATAAAAAACAGTCTGGTGGAGCTGGGCAATTCGCAAGAATAAAGTTAATTTTTTCTCCAAATGATATTACCGACTATGAATTTATAAATTCTATTCGTGGTGGTTCTGTTCCTACTGAATATATACCGGGAGTTGAGAAAGGGTTAATTCTTGCTAAGGAATCTGGTGTAGTTGCCGGTTTCCCGTGTATTAATTTTAAGGTTAATCTTATTGATGGCGCAAGCCATGATGTAGATTCTTCAGTAATGGCATTTGAAATTGCTTCAAGAGCAGCATTTAGAGAAGGCATGGCCAAAGCTAGCCCAGCTCTCCTCGAGCCAATAATGAAAGTTGAAGTTGTGACTCCAGAAGAGTATATGGGAGATATTATAGGAGATTTAAACAGCCGTAGAGGGCAAGTTGGTGGTATGGATAGTAGGGGAAATGCAAGAGTTATTGATGCGATGGTTCCGTTAGCAAATATGTTTGGTTATGTTAACAACTTGAGATCTATGAGCCAAGGAAGGGCACAATTCACTATGCAATTTGATCATTATGAACAGGTGCCTCAAGCAGTAGCAGATGAGGTAAAAGCTAAATTAGCATAACAACAAATGAGAGGTTTACAAAATGTCTAAAGAGAAATTTGATCGTAGCAAACCACATGTTAACATTGGTACAATAGGCCATGTTGATCATGGTAAAACAACATTAACAGCTGCTATTACAAAAGTGATGGCTGATGCAGGAAGAGCTGACTTTTCTGCTTATGATCAGATTGATAAAGCTCCTGAAGAAAGAGAAAGGGGTATTACGATATCTACTGCACACGTTGAATACGAAACTGAAAATAGGCATTATGCTCACGTAGATTGTCCTGGTCATGCTGATTATGTTAAAAACATGATTACTGGAGCGGCTCAGATGGATGGTGCTATTTTAGTAGTGAATGCTGCTGATGGTCCTATGCCACAGACAAGAGAACATATATTATTAGCTCGACAAGTTGGTGTTCCTGCTTTGGTCGTTTATTTAAACAAAGTTGATCAGGTTGATGATGCAGAGCTTTTAGAATTAGTTGAATTAGAAATTAGAGAGTTGTTAACAAGTTATGAATTCCCAGGTGACGATATACCAATTGTTAAAGGCAGTGCTTTAGCCGCTCTTGAGGGAAGAGATGAAGAGATAGGGGTAAATTCTATAAATGCTTTGATGGCAGAGGTCGATAAATATATACCTCAGCCAGATAGACCAAAAGATCAGCCTTTTTTAATGCCTATAGAAGATGTATTTTCAATTTCCGGTAGAGGAACAGTTGTAACTGGCCGTATTGAAAGAGGGGTTGTTAAAGTTGGAGAAGAAATAGAAATTGTTGGATTAAAAGACACAACAAAAACCACCTGTACTGGTGTTGAGATGTTTAGAAAGCTATTAGATCAAGGTGAAGCTGGAGACAATGTAGGAGTTCTTTTAAGAGGAACAAAAAGAGAAGAAGTCGAAAGAGGACAAGTTTTATCTGCTCCAGGTTCTATCAAGCCGTTTAAAAAGTTTAAAGCTGAAGCTTATGTATTGACTAAGGAAGAAGGTGGAAGACATACACCTTTTTTTAGTAATTACAGACCACAGTTTTACTTTAGAACAACAGATGTTACGGGGTCAGTAGAATTACCATCAGGTACAGAAATGGTAATGCCAGGCGATAATATAGCAATGACTGTTGAATTAATACAGCCAATAGCAATGGATGAAGGATTAAGATTTGCAATAAGAGAAGGTGGTAGAACTGTGGGCGCAGGTGTTGTGTCGAGCATCGAATCATAATTATTTAGGATTATTTAATGGAAAATCAAAATATTAGAATACGGCTTAAGGCTTTTGATCATAGAATACTCGATCATTCTACATCTGAGATAGTTAATACGGCTAGAAGAACTGGGGCTCAGGTTAAAGGGCCGATTCCTTTGCCTGTATCATTAAAAAGATTTACTGTATTAAAAAGTCCTCATGTTGACAAAAAAAGTAGAGAGCAATTTGAAATTAGAACTCATAAAAGATTATTAGATATAATTGAGCCAACACCTCAAACTGTAGATGCTTTGATGAAGTTAGATCTTGCTTCGGGCGTAGATGTAGAAATAAAGATTTAAGAGTTTATTATGCGGAGTGGATTAATTTTAAAAAAAATGGGTATGACCAGGATCTTTGACGATTCTGGAAATTCATTTCCTGTGACAGTTTTAAAACTTGAGGAAAATCAAGTTGTAAAGGTTCTAGATCTTAATAAAAATGGTTACTTTGCAATTCAAGTTGGCACAGGAAAAGTAAAAACAAAAAATATTGGCAAGGCTATTAGAGGTAATTTTGCAAAATCAAATGTTGAACCAAAAAAAATTTTAAAAGAATTTCGTGTTGATGAAGACATGCTTGTTGAAGAAGGTAAAATATTTTCTATAAATCACTTTAGTGTAGGTCAAAAAATTGATGTTTCTGGTGTATCTCATGGCAAAGGATTTTCTGGCGGTATGAAAAGACATAATTTTGCTGGGTTAGAAGCAACACATGGAGTATCAATTAGTCATAGATCACACGGTTCCACTGGAAACAGCCAAGATCCAGGTAGAGTATGGAAAGGAAAAAAGATGGCTGGCCAATATGGAAATGTTAATAAAACAATTCAGAATCTTACAGTACTTGAAATTAATGATGTAGATGATTTGCTTTATGTTAAGGGAGCTGTTCCTGGTCCTAAAAATGGTTATTTAACTGTGAGAGATGCTATAAAGTCTACCTTACCTGAAGGGGCTTTAAAACCTGCTGGCCTTAAAGATAATAAAAACCATGAGAAAAATACTTCTGATAAAAAAGAAATTGTACAAGATGCAGAGGTTAGAATTAAATCTGAAAATGTTGAAGCTAAAGATGGGCAATCTAATGATCAAAAAGTAAATGAACAAGCTATCAATTCTGTTGATGAAACATCTAGTACAGAGATGACAGATACTGACAAAAATACTAATAATAAAGAGGTTTAAAATTGAAAGTTAAGACTTTAAATAAAACTAAGTCAAACAATTCTGAAGTTGTAATTCAGGATGAAATATTCGGAATTGACCCTAACGAAGATGTTATTTTGAGAGTTTTAAATTGGCAACTCTCTAAAAAACAGCAAGGCAATCATAAAGTTAAATCTCGAAGTGAAGTTAAATCTACAACAGCAAAGATGTATAGGCAAAAAGGAGGAGGAAGAGCTCGTCATGGTGCTTCATCAGTCGTCCAATTTCGTGGTGGTGGAGTTGTTCATGGGCCAGTTCCTAGATCTCATTCACATAAGTTGCCAAAAAAAATCAGAGTATTAGGATTAAAATATGCCTTGTCGCAGAAGGCAAAAAATAATAATGTTTTAGTTTTTAATATTGATAAAATTTCAAAAAAAACTTCTGAAATAGTCAAAATTTTTTCTAAAGAAGGCATCAGAAAAGTTTTGTTAGTTTTAGGTAAAGACGATAAGCAAGATAATCTAAATTTAGCTATTCGAAACGTTCCTTTAGCTGATACAATTAATCAGGTTGGTTTAAATGTATATGATGTTTTAAAGAAGGACCACATTCTTTTCACTGAAAAAGGCTTAAAAGAATTTGAAGATAGGTTATCAAAATGACAAAATATAGAAATAATCTTAAAGAAGTTGATTTAAATAAATCATACAAAATTATTCGTAAACCAATAGTAACGGAAAAAGCTACTAAGCTTTCTGAATTTAATAAAGTTGTATTTGAGGTAGCTTCAAAAAGTAATAAAAATGAAATTAAAGGTGCAATCGAAAAACTGTTTTCAGTTAAAGTTAAGTCTGTGAATATTATTAATACTAAAGGCAAAGTAAAAAGATTTAAGGGTGTTTTAGGTAAAAGAAATGATATTAAAAAGGCAGTTATCACTTTAGTAGAGGGAAATACAATTGATATTTCTGCAGGAGTTTAATTAATGGCTTTAAAACAGTATAAACCAATAACACCTGGCCAAAGAGGTCTTGTATTAATTGATAGGTCGGAACTTTTTAAAGGCAAGCCAATCAAAAAATTAACAAAAGGACTCACAAAATCTGGGGGAAGAAATAATACTGGTAGAGTTACATCATGGCAAAAAGGTGGGGGTCATAAAAAGAAATATAGGATAATTGATTTTAAAAGAAAAAAACTAGATGTTGAAGCTACTGTTGAAAGAATTGAATATGATCCAAATAGATCAGCATTCATCGCATTGATAAAATATGATGATGGTGAATTAAGTTACATTTTAGCTCCGCAAAAATTATTAATAGGTAACAAAGTAGTTTCTTCAAATAAGGCAGATATAAAACCCGGTAATGCTATGCCGTTAAATGCAGTTCCAGTCGGTACGATTATTCATAATGTTGAGTTAAAACCTGGTAAAGGTGGGCAAATAGCAAGATCAGCTGGATCATATGTACAACTTATTGGTAAAGATTTATCGTACTCTATTTTGAGGCTTACGTCTGGAGAGGTTAGATTAGTTTTATCAACATGCATGTGTTCTATAGGAGCTGTATCTAATCAAGATAATCAAAATCAAAATTTTGGTAAAGCTGGAAGGAAAAGATGGATGGGCAAAAGACCTTCTGTTAGAGGTGTAGCTATGAATCCAATCGATCATCCTCATGGAGGAGGTGAGGGTAGAACATCTGGAGGCAGACATCCAGTTACACCTTGGGGTAAACCTACAAAAGGTAAACGAACAAGAAATAATAAAAAAACTGATAGATTAATAATTAGAAGAAGGAATAAATAAAATTATGACTAGGTCTGTATGGAAAGGTCCTTTCGTAGACGGGTACTTGATAAAAAAAGCTGATGTAGTTAGAGAATCAGGTAGAAATGATGTTATTAAAACATGGTCAAGACGCTCTACCATAATGCCACAATTTGTAGGGCTGACCTTTGGTGTGCATAATGGAAAAAAGTTTATTCCAGTAACAGTTACTGAAGCTATGGTTGGGCATAAGTTTGGCGAATTCTCTCCTACAAGAACATTTTATGGTCATGCAGCTGATAAAAAAGTTAAGAGTAAATAAATGAGCATAAAGTCAAATATTCGTAGAGAAAAAGACAATGAAGCTAAAGTTGTTTTAAAGAACTTGAGGATTAGCCCTCAAAAGTTAAACTTAGTATTGGGAATGATTAGAATGCAAAAAGCTGATATAGCTATATCTAAGCTGCAATTTTCAAAGAAAAGAATTTCAAAAGATGTAGAAAAAGCATTAAAATCAGTTATCTCAAATGCTGAAAACAATCATTCATTGGATATAGATAAATTATATGTAAAAGAAGCTTTTGTTGGGAAAGGGATTGTTATGAAAAGATTTCATGCAAGGGCAAGAGGAAGAGGTGCAAGAATTTTAAAACCTTTTTCCCATTTGACAATTATACTTTCTGAAGAAACGGAGGAAAAAAATGGGTCAAAAGACTAAACCTTTAGGTTTCAGACTAGGTGTAAATAGAACATGGGATTCTCGTTGGTTTGGAACCAAGCTCTATGCTGATCAATTACATCAAGACTTGAAGGTAAGAAAATATCTTTTTGCTAAATTAAAAGCTGCTGCATTAAGTAAGGTTATTATTGAGAGACCTGCTGGTAAAACAAGAGTGTCAATATATGCAGGAAGACCTGGACTTGTGATTGGAAAGAAAGGTCAAGATATAGAAACATTAAGAAAAAATTTAGAAAAGCAAATTGGTAATGATGTAAATCTTAACATAATTGAAGTTAGAAAACCTGAGTTAGATGCAAAATTAGTTGCCGAAACAATTGCACAACAATTAGAAAGAAGAGTAGCTTTTAGAAGAGCGATGAAACGTTCTGTTCAAGCAGCTTTAAGATTAGGTGCTAAAGGAGTAAGAATTAATTGTGCTGGTCGTTTAGGGGGCGCTGAAATAGCAAGAACAGAATGGTACAGAGAAGGTAGGGTTCCTCTGCATACTCTGAGGGCGGATGTTGATTATGGTGAAGCTACAGCATTTACTACTTATGGAGCAACAGGAGTTAAGGTTTGGATATTTAAAGGTGAAATTATGGAACATGATCCAATGGCTCAAGATAAGCTTTTAAATAACAAACCACAGAACCAGATTTAAAAGAGAAAATTATGTTACAACCTAAAAGAACTAAATTTAGAAAAGCACATAAAGGCAGAATCCATGGTATGGCTAAAGGTGGTGTATCATTGAACTTTGGTTCATATGGATTAAAAGCAACTCGACCTGAGAGAGTGACTGCAAGACAAATCGAATCAGCGAGACGTGCTATAACTCGACATTTGAAAAGAACAGGAAGATTGTGGATTAGAATTTTTCCAGATGTGCCAGTTTCAAAAAAGCCCGCTGAAGTTAGAATGGGGAAAGGTAAAGGTACACCTGAATTTTGGGTTTGTAGGGTTAAGCCTGGTAAAATTATGTTTGAATTAGACGGGGTTACGGAAGAATCTGCAAAAGAAGCTTTTTCTCTTGCTGCTGCTAAATTACCACTTGAAACAAAGTTTGTAAGAAAAATAATATAAGGTTTGTTATGGCTAAATATAAATCAAAAGATCTTTTAACTAAAACAAAAGACGAATTAAAAGATAGGATACAGTTTTTAAGAAAAGAACAGTTTAATTTAAGGTTTCAGGCAGTAAATGGACAGATTGAAAACCCACTTAGGTTTAGATTAATTCGTAGAGAAATTGCTGCCATCAAAACTATTATAAATAATAATTTAATGAAGGTTAAATAATGCCAAAAAGAATATTAACAGGAAAAGTTGTAAGTAATAAAGCTCATAAAACAATTACAGTGTTAGTTGAGAGAAGGATAATGCATCCTATTTATAAAAAATTTGTTACAAAGTCTAAAAAAATTCAGGCTCATGACAAAGATAATAAGTTTCAACCTGGAGATTTTGTTGAAATAATAGAAACGAAACCTATTTCAAAAACAAAAAAATTTGAAGTGATTTACTAATTTGGAGAATTAAATGATTCAGATGCAAACAAAGTTAGATGTTGCCGATAATTCAGGTGCTAGATTATTACAGTGTATTAAAGTATTAGGTGGTAGTAAGCGTAAAACTGCATCTGTCGGAGATGTAATTGTAGTTTCAATCAAAGAAGCTATTCCTCGTGGCAGAGTGAAGAAAGGTGATGTGCATAGGGCAGTCATTGTAAGAACTTCTAAGGAAGTAAAAAGAAATGATGGAACATGTATTAGATTTGATAAAAATGCAGCTGTGCTTGTTAATAAAAGTAATGAGCCAATAGGTACTAGAATATTTGGACCTGTTACCAGAGAGCTTAGAGGAAAAAAATTTATGAAAATAGTATCACTAGCACCGGAAGTTTTGTAATGAAAAAATTTAAATTAAAAAAAGGAGACAACGTTACCGTTCTATCAGGTAAGGATAAAGGTAAATCTGGTGAAATAATTGAAGTTTTAAAGAAAATAGATAAAGTTAAGGTGCGTGGTGTTAATATAGTAAAAAAACATAGAAAACCAACACAAGAGAATCCTGGAAAAATTGATGAAATTGAGCTTCCAATTCATATATCAAATGTTGCGTTTCTTGATCCTAAAAACTCAAAACCTACAAGACTTAAATATGAAATTAATAAAAAAGAAAAAATTAGACTAACAGTTTCTTCTGGTTCGAAAGTTTGATTTAGGAGTTATTATGATTGAAAGATTATACCAAAATTATAAAAATGAAGTTGTAACAGTTTTACAAAACAAATTTAATTATAAAAACGTAATGGAAATTCCAAAAATTGATAAAGTAGTTATCAATATGGGAGTTGGAGAAGCTGTAAAGGATTCAAAAAAAATTGAAACTGCTCAAAAAGAATTAGCTTCAATTACTGGTCAGTTTCCAATTATTACTAAGGCAAAAAAAGCGAATGCAAGCTTTAAACTTAGAGAAGGTATGTCAGTTGGTCTTAAAGTTACATTAAGAAAAAGTAAAATGTATGAGTTTATAGATAGATTAATAAACATTGCTTTACCTAGAGTTCGAGACTTTAGGGGTATTAGTGATAAAAGTTTTGATGGTAAAGGAAATTATTCTTTAGGTTTAAAAGAACAATTTATTTTTCCTGAAATTGAATATGACACTGTTGATACTCCTCGAGGCATGGATATTACAATTGTTACTACTGCGAAAACAGATGACGAGGCAAAGGAATTGTTAAAAAATTTTAATTTCCCCTTTGCTAAATAATATATGGAGATGATTTATGGCTAAATTGAGTGCTATACAAAAAAACCTTAAAAGAATTAAGCTTGTTAATAAATACAGCTCAAAAAGGTCTAAATTAAAAAAAATTTGCAGCGATAAAAACTTATCTATTGAAGAAAGGTTTAATGCTCAATTAAAATTGTCAGAATGTCCGCGTAATGGAGCAAAAATTAGGTTAAGAAATAGATGTGAAGTTACTGGAAGGCCAAGAGGATTTTACAGAAAATTTAAGATGTCTAGAATAGCTTTAAGAGAACATGCCTTAGCTGGTCTTATACCGGGCATGGTTAAGTCAAGTTGGTAAGGGGTGAATTAAAATGTCAATGAGTGATACACTGGGTGATATGTTAACAAGAATTAGGAATGGACAAACAACAAATAAAAAAGTTGTTGATGCTCCAGCTTCCAGATTTAGAAAAAATGTTTTAGAAGTTTTAAAAAGAGAGGGCTTCATAAGAAACTTTGAAGAAAAAGAAATGAGACCAGGAATTAATTTTTTTGAAATTGAACTCAAATATTATAATGGTAAACCTGTAATATCAGAAATTAAAAGAGTTTCAAAACCAGGAAGGAGAGTTTATTCAAGCATAAAGAATTTACAAAAAACTTATAATGGTTTAGGTATTTCTATTTTGTCAACTCCAAGAGGTGTAATGAGTGACAATGAGGCACGAGAAGCTAATGTTGGTGGAGAAGTTTTATGTACTATATATTAGAGGTATTTTATGTCTAGAATTGGTCAAAGTCCTGTAAATATTAATGAAAACGTTGAAGCTATTTTAGAAAATAAATTGCTTAAAATTAAAGGTCCTAAAGGATTTTTAGAAATAGAAGTTTCAAATTCCGTAGATTTGAAAATTAATAACGGTAATATCTTTATAGAAAATAAAGATGATACACAAAAGGGTAAAGCAAATTGGGGTACAACAAGAGCTTTGATAAATAATATGGTAATTGGTGTAACAACAGGTTTTACCAAGAATTTAGAAATTGTCGGCGTTGGATACAGAGGGTCTGTTTCAGGAAAAAAATTAACATTGAACCTTGGTTTAAGTCATGCAGTTGAAATTGAAATACCAGATGATATTGAAGTTAAAATGGATGGTAATACGAAACTTGCCATAAGTAGTGTAAATAAACAGAAACTTGGTCAATTTTGTTCTGTTATCAGGTCGAAGAGACCACCAGAGCCATTTAAAGGTAAAGGGATTAGATATGCAGATGAGTATATTATAAAAAAAGAAGGTAAGAAAAAATAGGTTGAATAATGAGTACAAAAAAATCTCTATTTGATAAAAGAAAATTAAGAAATAGAATATCAATTAAAAAAAATATTGGGAATAAACTTAGGCTTTCAGTTTTTAGATCAAATAAACATATTTACTGTCAGATAATTGATGATATTAAGCAAATCACCTTATGTTCTTCATCTACTTTAGACCCTGAAGTAAAAAAAGATCTTAATGGCTCAGGTACAATTGAAGCCGCAGAGAAAGTAGGAAAAGATATAGCAGCAAAGGCAAAAAAAATTGGATTTGAAAAAGTTGTTTTTGATAGAGGAGGATATCTCTATCATGGAAGGGTAAAATCGTTGGCTGAAGGTGCTAGATCCATTGGATTAAAATTTTAAGGATAATTTATGAATCAGATTGATATTAAAAAAAATAATAAAGATGAAACCGAACTGACAGATAAGTTAGTTGGCATCAACAGAGTTGCTAAAGTTGTTAAAGGAGGAAGAAGATTTGGTTTTGCTGCTTTAGTGGTCGTTGGAGATATGAGAGGTAGAGTTGGATTTGGAACTGGTAAAGCTAAAGAAGTTCCGGAAGCTATTAAAAAAGCTACTGATGATGCAAAAAAGAAAATGATAAGAGTTCCTCTTAAGGAAGGAAGAACGCTTCATCATGATATGAAAGGTCATTATGGTGCAGGAAGAGTTGTATTAAGATCTGCCCCCCCAGGAACAGGTATAATTGCAGGGGGACCTATGAGAGCAGTTTTTGAAACTCTTGGTGTACAAGATGTTGTTGCTAAATCTGTTGGAACCTCTAATCCCCATAATATGATTAAAGCTACTTTTGAAGCTTTTTCTTTTATGAACTCACCAAGAAGTATTGCTTCTAAGAGAGGTAAAAAAGTCTCAGAAATTTTTGGGTCTAAAGAAAATAATTAAATGAACTGATGATGAATGATATGAGTAAGAAAAATATTAAAATTATGCTTGTTAAAAGTGGTATTGGCAGAAAGTCTGATCAAAAAAAAACATTAATTGGTTTAGGATTAAATCGTGTTGGTAAGATTAGAGAGCTTGAGGACACACCATCAGTTCGCGGGATGGTTAATAAAGTTAGTCATTTAGTAAAAATAATTTAATAGTTATCGGAGTAAATTATGCAATTAAATCAACTTAAATCTGATAATAAAAAAAGTAAAAAAAGAATTGGTAGAGGTATTGGTTCAGGAACTGGTAAAACCTCTGGTAAAGGACATAAAGGGCAAAAAGCAAGATCTGGTGTTGCCATTAAAGGTTTTGAAGGTGGCCAGATGCCTATTCATAGAAGATTGCCTAAAAGAGGTTTTAAAAATTTATTCAGAACAGAATATGTTCCAATTAATTTAGGTATAATTCAGAAACTAATAGACGAAAAGAAAATATCTCCTTCAAAACCATTAGACATTGAGACTTTATTAAAAGTAGGCCTATTAAAGAAAAATAATAATTACATCAAAATCTTAGCTAAAGGTGAATTTAAAAGTAAGCTAAAGTTTATAGGGTTCAATTTTTCAAAAAATGCTAAAATGATTATTGAAAAAAATGGTGGCACTTTTGAAGATTTAAACAACAAGTAAATTATTATGGCTGATCAAAATATATTCGGTACATTCGGAAAAGCTAAAGAACTTCGACAAAGAATACTGTTCACATTAGGAGCTTTAATCATTTATAGGCTTGGAACTTATATTCCTGTTCCTGGTATAAATCCTACTGTTCTTAATGAGATTGTTAATCAAACGAGTGGTGGCGTGCTAGGTATGTTCAATATGTTTTCAGGAGGTGCTCTTGGAAGGATGACAATCTTTGCCTTAACAATTATACCTTATATTTCTGCTTCAATTATTATGCAATTGATGACATCGTTATCACCTCAAATAGCTCAATTAAAAAAAGAAGGTGAATCTGGTCGACAAATTATAAATCAATATACTAGATATTTGACAGTTTTATTAGCTACAGTTCAAGCTTGGGGTTTTGCTGTTGCATTAGAAAGTACGTCTGGAGCAAGTGGTTCTTTAGTATTAAATGCTGGAATTTATTTTAAAATAACAACTGTTGTTACTTTAGTAGGCGGTGTCATGTTTTTATTATGGCTTGGAGAACAAATTACTGAAAGAGGATTAGGTAATGGTGTTTCATTAATAATTTTTTCTGGAATTGTTGCTGAATTACCAAGAGCTTTGGCGCAAATATTAGAGCAAGGAAGAACGGGAGCAATATCTCCAATTTTAATTATAATAATTTTTGTATTAGCAATCGCAGTCATAGCGTTTATTGTTTTTATTGAAAGATCTCAAAGAAAAATTATTGTTCAGTATCCAAAAAGACAAGTAGGAAATAAAATTTTTTCAGGTGATTCTTCGCATCTTCCCCTTAAAATTAATGTCCCTGGAGTAATTCCGCCAATTTTTGCTTCTGCACTTCTCTTATTACCTACATCAGTAAGTTCTTTTGCAGGTATTGGTTCAGATAGTCCTGACTGGTTGATTACTGTTAATTCTTTATTAGGCAGAGGCCAACCTATATATTTAGCTATATATATAGGGTTGATAGTATTTTTTGCCTTTTTTTATACTGCAATAGTGTTTAATCCAGATGAAACAGCAGAAAATTTAAAAAGGAATGGTGGATTTGTTCCAGGCATAAGGCCTGGACCACCTACTGCAGATTATTTAGATTTTGTTTTGACTAGATTGACTGCTATTGGAGCATTATATCTTTCAGCAGTTTGTATATTACCTGAAATTTTAATATCTAAATATTCAATACCTTTTTACTTTGGGGGAACTAGTCTTTTGATTGTTGTAACAGTAGCAATTGATACTGTTACTCAAGCTCAATCGCATATGTTAGCACATCAGTATTCAGGGTTAATTAAGAAAAGAAGATTAGGAGGATATTCAAGATGAATATCATTTTATTTGGCGCTCCTGGTGCAGGTAAAGGAACACAAGCAAATTTTTTAATAAAAGAATTTGGTCTTATTCAAATCTCAACTGGGGATATGCTTAGAGACTCAGTTAAACGTAAAACAGAATTAGGAAAACAGGTTGAGAATATCATGGCTAATGGAGAGTTGGTACCTGACGATATTATTTTTTCACTTATTAATGAAAGATTAAAGAATAAAGATATAAAAAAAGGATTTATTTTTGATGGTTTTCCAAGGAATTTAAAGCAAGCACAAAAGTTAGATAAAATTATGAATGATATGAATATGCATTTAGACTTTGTATTTCATATTGATGTAGATGAAAAAATATTGACTAGTAGGATTGAAAATAGAGCGAAACAAAAAAAAGTAATTAGAAAAGATGATACATCTGATGTTTTGATTGAAAGACTAAAAGTCTATAATAGAGATACTAAACCTGTTCTTGATCACTATTTTAATCAAAATATATTAAATGTTATTGATGGTATGGGAACAATTGATGAAGTTTCATCTAATATTTCTGTATTAATTAAGAAAGACTTTAAGGTTGACTAGTTTATGTTAAAGTCTATAATTCGCAAATCCCTATATTTTATGGAGAAGTCTAATGGCAAGAATAGCTGGTATTAATATACCTACTAATAAAAGAGTTGAGATTGCTCTAACATATATACATGGTGTTGGTTTAAGTTCTAGTAAGAAAATATGTGAACTAGCTAATATTAAAGATCAAACAAGAGTGAATAATTTGACCGAAAGCGAATTGTCAAAAATTAGAGATATAATAGATAAAGATTATTTAGTTGAAGGTGATTTAAGACGAAAAATATCACTTGATGTAAAAAGGTATCTAGATCTTGGATGCCTACGAGGGCTAAGACATAGAAAAAATCTACCTGTTAGAGGTCAAAGAACCCATACTAATGCTAGAACAAGAAAAGGTCCTGCAAAAGCTATTGCTGGTAAAAAGAAATAATTAGAGGGAAATAATGGCAAAACAACCATCGCAGACAAAAGTTAAGAAAAAAGAAAAGAAGAATATTTCAAATGCAATTGCACATGTTAATTCTTCCTTCAATAATACATTAATAACTATTACTGATTATCAAGGTAATACAATAGCTTGGTCATCTTCTGGTAGCATGGGATTTAAAGGATCCCGTAAATCTACTCCTTATGCAGCTCAATTAGCAGCTGAAGATGCTGGTAAAAAAGCTTCAGAGCATGGAGTTAAAATTGTTGATATAGAAGTTCAAGGTCCTGGATCTGGAAGAGAGTCTGCACTACGTGCACTTCAAATTGTAGGATTTCAAGTTAATTCTATCAGAGATGTCACACCAATTCCACATAATGGTTGTAGGCCAAAGAAAAGAAGAAGAGTATAAAAGATACAATTAAATTAAACTTAAATTTTTTAAGGAAAAAAAATGATCGAAAAAAATTGGAAAGAATTAATTAAACCAGCTAAATTAATGGTTAAACATCACGATGATCAAAAATTGAATGCAACAATAATCGCTGAGCCCATTGAAAGAGGGTTTGGCGTCACAATTGGAAATGCTTTAAGAAGAATATTATTATCTTCACTTCAAGGTTCTGCTATAACATCTATTCAGGTTCAAGGTGCTCTCCATGAATTTTCATCTTTACCAGGTGTAAGAGAAGATTTAACCGATATGATCTTAAATATCAAAGGAATTAAAGTGAAAATGGAAGAAGAGGGACCTAAAAAAATATATTTAAATATTGAAGGGCCTATAACCGTTACAGCTGGTCACATTGAAGAAACATCAAATGTAACCATAATGAATCCAGAGCATGAAATATGTACGCTTGAAGAAGGTAACAAATTATCAATTGAATTCACTGTTGAAAATGGAAAAGGTTATGTTTCTGCTGGCGTAAATTACATAGAAGATAAACCTATTGGTTTAATCCCAATTGATGCAATTTTTAGTCCTATTTTACAAGTTTCATATGAAGTTGATAATGCTAGAGTTGGTCAGCAAACAGACTTTGATAAATTATTAATTAATGTTACCACTGATGGGTCAATTTTACCTGAAGATGCAGTTGCTTTTGCTGCTAGAATTATGCAAGATCAAATGCAAAATTTTATCAACTTTGAAGAACCGGAGGAAGAAGAAACTACTCCCGAAGTTGACGATTTACCTTTTAATAGAAACTTGTTAAGAAAAGTCGACGAACTTGAATTATCTGTTAGATCTGCTAATTGCTTGAAAAATGATAATATAGTTTATATTGGTGACCTAGTTTTAAGAACAGAGCCTGAAATGTTAAGGACTCCAAATTTTGGAAGAAAAAGTTTAAATGAAATAAGAGAAGTTTTAAAAGTTATGGATCTTGAATTAGGTATGATCATAGAAAATTGGCCTCCTGAAAATATTGAAGATCTTGCAAAGAAAATTGAGGACCCATTTAATTAAAGGTAAATTTTATGAAGCATAGAATAAAAGGAAAAAAACTTAATAGAACTTCTTCTCATAGAAAGGCACTATTAAAAAACATGTCACAAGCTTTAATTAAGCACGAGCAAATAATTACAACTTTAGTAAAAGCAAAGACACTTAAGCCATATTTTGATAAATTAATTACAATTGGTAAAAAAGGTAATCTTTCGGCAAGAAGACAAGCCATAAGCAAAGTTGGAGATTTAAAATTAGTTGAAAAACTATTTAATATATTAGCTAAAAGATATGAAACTAGAAACGGTGGTTATTCGCGTGTATTGAAGGCTGGATTTAGATATGGTGACGCCGCACCTATGGCTGTTATAGAACTAGTAGATAGAGATGAAGAAGCTAGAGGTAAAGATAGCGGGCCAACTCAAGAACAAAAAAATTCAAACGAAAACGCAAATAAAGAGCAAGAAACTGCAGCAGCTGCTGGTTAAACTATCATGCTATTTGACGGCTTTTTTGGGATCGACTGGTCAGGTGATAAAAGTAAGTTTCAAAAAGGCATCAAGGTAGCCTACCTCGACAAAACAAATATAAATCCTAAAATAATTGCTCCACCAAATAATAATAAATACTGGAATAGGTCTTCTCTAATCGAATACTTAAAGAATTTAAATTCAAATAAATCGTATTTAATTGGATTTGATTTTGCTTTTGCATATCCTTTTGAAGATTACAAAAATTACTTTATAGATTTAAATAATTCACCAGAGTCAGCAAAAAAACTTTGGGATTTTATCGATTTTCATAACTCTGAAAACTCTAATTATTATGGTGGTAACATCTGGAAAAAAAAAAAAATATGTGAATATTTTAATTCACCTGTAAAAAGAGGAGCTAAATTTAAATCAAGAAGAAGAATTACGGAAATGCATGCTAAAAAAATTTGTTCTCCTAGTCCTACATTTAATTGTGTAGGTCCTGGTGCAGTTGGAACAGGCAGTCTTGCAGGAATGAGAGTATTAAAAATATTAAAAAAAAATTATAATATATGGCCATTTGATAATCTTAAAAATAACAAAAAAAATGTAATAGTTGAAATTTTTCCAACACTATACTTCAGGAAACATTCAATAAAGCCAAAAAAAAATACTGGTTATACCTTAAATCAAATAAATGATGCTTTAAAAAAATATAATTGTTTACCTGTTTCTAAAAACTTTAAAATGTTTGGCCCTGATCAAGATGAAGCAGATGCAATTATATCCGTAGCAGCTTTAAAATATTTTTCTCAAGACAAAAATTATTGGAAAGTTCACAAAGCAGCAAAAAAAGAAGGCTGGATTTACGGTGTTAAATTTATTAATGATAAAGTGTGAACAAGTTAGAGCGATTTATTATTCCCGAAAGTGAAGATCAATCCCGTTTGGATAGATGCCTTAGAAGAAACTTGGGAGAAATAAATCAATCACTTTTAGAAAAATCGTTACGCAATAAGTATATTTTATTAAATGGAAAAAAGGCTAAAGCTTCAGATAAGATAGAAAAAAACCAAGTTATTACTTATGAAGCATCACTTTTTTTAAGAGATAAGAGAGTATTTTCTAAAATAAGTAAAAATAAAAAAAGTTTTTATTTAGATCTCTATAAAAAAACCTTAATAAAGGAGAATAAAAATTGGTTTATTTTAAATAAACCAAACAAAATTGCTGTTCAAGGAGGTACTGGTCAAAATAAAAATATAGATGAACTCTTGAGATTAATCTCAAATGATTGTCAATTCAAACTAGTTCATAGATTAGATAAGGATACATCTGGACTACTTGTTATTGCTAAAAATTTAAAAACAGCAAAAATTTTTCACGACTTTTTTAAAAATAAAAAAATTATAAAACTTTATTTAGCTGTAATTTCTCCTCCACCTTCTAAGAACGATCAATATATAACATCAAATATTGAAAAAAGTAGTTTTTCGAACGTAAGAAGAATGACAACATCTGATGTTAAAGGGAAGTTTGCCAAAACATATATGAAAATTTTAGTAAAAAACTCAAAATATGCGTTAGCGCTATTATACCCTATTACTGGAAGAACACATCAATTAAGAGTTCATATGAACTATATAGGATGTTCAATAATTGGAGATAAAAAATATAAATTAAATGAAAACTTTCGAGATAATGAAAATTTTCTTAAACTACATTCTTATGTTATTAAATTTCCAAACGAAGACTTTATAAAAGCACCATTACCAAAACATTTTATTAATTTCATGATAGAAAATAAATTACATATTGATTTAGAAAAAATTGAAAAAGATTTTGCAAAGGAATTTAAATATGAATAAAAAGTTAATTCTGTTTGATTATGATGGTACGATTGTCGATTCTGCGAGAATGATTGTAAAAGGAGCAATTGAAGCATTTAGAATGTGTGGATTACCAGATCCAGATCCTAATAAAGTCAGAGAAAATATTGGAAAACCACTTGCTACTGCTCTTGATGCTTACGCACCTAAAGGTTACGAAGTCAAACCAGAAATGATTTCTAACGCATATAGAACATGGTACGCAGAGCAAGGAAGATTAGGTTTACAAGATGAACCTTTATTTCCTGGAATGTTTGAACTTATAAATGATTTAAAAAATAATAAAGAATTTCATATTGGTGTTGCTACAAATAAATCTCGTATCGCTCTCAATAATGGTTTAAAAAAACATAACTTAAACAACATATTTGATATCACATTGACAATGGATGAAGCAAAGGCAAAACCTGATCCAGATATGGCTATACAAGCTATGTCAAAGTTAAATATGAAAAAAAAATCAACAATTATTGTTGGAGATACAATTAATGATATAGGTTTAGGTGTTAATGCTGGAATTAATTCAATCGGTGTAGCCTGGGGCTATAATAGCATTGAAATGCTTCGAAATGAAGGTGCTGATTTTATTATAAAAGATTCTAAAGAGTTATTTGATACAATAATTAATTTATAAAAATGTATTTAAAACCAAAATTAAAATGTTCAGACGGTTTTTTTAAATTATTTATTAATGATACAGAAATTAAAACACCAGAAAACGCATTATTTAATTTTAGAGAAAAAATTTTTCCTGAGTTAATTTTAAAGGAGATAAAAAGATTTAATTTAAAAAATTTAAATCAATCCTTATATTATAATATCTTCACTTTAGCTAAAGATAAAATTTTTTTTGATAAACAAAAATACATTGATGAAGTTATGAAGTACATAAATACAGACCTAATTTGTTATTGGGAACAAAAACCAGAAGATCTATATACTTTACAAATAGATAACTGGAGTAAACAATTAAAAAAATTGAAAAAAGAAGAATTAAAATTCGATTATACTTTTAATATTCTTCCAATTAAACAAAATAAATCTTCAATAGAATTATTAAAAAATAAGTTAATTAAATTAGATGATATGATTTTAGCATGTTTGTTAATTCTTACAAAAATTACAAGTTCATTGCTATTAAGTTATCTCTTTGCAACTAACAGAATTAAGCCAATAGATTTATATAAAAATA
>CACMNV010000008.1 GCA_902615025.1 uncultured SAR116 cluster alpha proteobacterium
TATGATGATATACTTGCAGCAGCAACTAGAGCAGAAGAAGTTAAAAGTAATTTACGCATAAAATCTCCTTTCAAATTTAAATTTTATATAAACTACATTAATTTTAAGGGGAAAATTAATTAGCATAAGTAGTTTAAAAAACTTAATGTATAGAAACTAAAATACACATCTCTAAATTTTCCTCTATTAGAATTAATCGAAACTTAAGTTCTAAAAAAAGCAACCCAAGATTATCTAATGAATTATCTTCCCCGAGAGGAGGAAACAGAAAATGAGGGTATGTTCACATTAAGAAATAATAAAAAAAAACTTATCTCTTTCTGGTTAAATCTTTAGTCATAGTTCTGTTTAAAAAAGTTCCCATTTTGCCAGTTTTTGAAGGGTCAAAGATATTTAAGGATTGCTGATAAAATTCCATAAACTCTCTTCTTGTTCTCAAAACACGTCTTTTGGGTTGTGCTTGTCGCTTTGCTATTGCACGATTTAAAGAACCTGTCATAAACTTCAGCTTGTCTGGTGCTGTTTTACCACCAAAAAACTTTTCATTGAAGGCACGTGGTTTCATATACATGGCTGAGGTTACTATTTGGTCTACTTCTGCTTCTGATACAATCATTGTTGCAGTTGAAGGATTAAAAGGTTGATGAACAAAAAACATGTTTTTTCCATCAAGTTTTTTTACTCGCCTTTTTAATGCTTCTAACTCATTCACTAACTTATAATATTGTGGGTTTATTTGACCTGATTGAGAAAACATCATTACAGTTTGAACAAACATATCTTTCATTGATTGTTCCTCGCTAACTCACACTCAAATTCGCCAATTATTCGCCAAGTTTATTATAGCGTATTTGAAGCAGACGTTAGGTTTTGATTGAAGTAAGTGTTTCTTGCAGGCACATAACATCTATATTTTGTTCTTTTATAAACCTCAAAACATGATGCGTTCTGAGCCTTACAGAGTTAATATTCCATGTTACTATTCGCATAAAAACACCTTGAGACATTTTTGAGAAAAATTTTAAAACAAAACTTCATTCTTAATCCAAACATTTAAACGCACACAATACCAATCTTTGAACTGCAATACCTATCGGCAATATAAGTAATATCAACAAAAAAACAATGAAAATAGAAATGTGAAATTCCATATTTATGTTTTGATTGCTTTTCTAATATTTTTTTTCATATTTATATAAATTTAACTATACATTAAATTTGGATGCTTATCAGTCAGTTTTTTCACTATAAAAGTCAGGAATAAATATTTTATTTGAGAGTTTTACACCCAATTTTATATTTTGGAGCATTACTGAAGTTTGGTTTTCAAATTCATCAATAATTACCCATTTTCTTAATCTTATAGGATTTAAATTAAATTCTAATACAAATTTTGATTCATTTAAATTTTTATCTCCAAAAAAGGATAATGTAACAACTTCACTTTCATATTTAAACTTAATATTTGAATTATCCTCAAAATTAAATTTTTTATTTAAAAATAAATTTAATGGTGTTCTCTCTAGAGGAATGTTATTTGTTTGCTGTAGTTTTTTATTTTGAATAGTCAACCAAAAACCATTAGATGTTATTAAAAGATCATCAGGTTCAATATAATCTATTCTTAATTTTCCTGGTAAATTAAAAAAAATTTTACCCCTTTTTATATCCCCATCACTAGATATTTGAATAAAATTAGCTTCCAATGTATTTAAATTTTTTAAGTATTCTCTGACTGCACGAAAATTATTTTCAGTTTTAGGACTTGCTGACAATTCATAATTATAAAATAAGAAAATTAAAAAAGTAAAAAAATATAATGTTTTAAAAATTTTTAACATATGAATTTATTTTTCTGAAATTATGTCTCTTTTTCCTGCTCTACCAGGTTTGGAGATGATATTATTTTCTTCCATTTTTTCAATAATTGTAGCAGCTCTATTATAACCAATTCTAAAGTACCTTTGAATGAATGATGTACTTGCTTTTTGTTCTCTTATTACTAATTTGACTGCTTCATCATATAGTTCATCTTTTGCATTATTTGAATCAAATCCATTTACAAAAGCATCGTTTGAAAATTCTTCAGTAACCGTTTCATCATAATCTGGGACAGATTGGCTGGTTAAAAATGAAGTAATTTTTTCTACTTCTGTGTCATCTAAAAATGGGCCATGAACTCTTATTACCTTACCACCTCCTGCCATAAATAACATATCTCCTTTACCAAGTAATTGTTCTGCTCCTTGTTCCCCTAAAATAGTTCTACTATCAATTTTACTTGTTACTTGAAATGATATTCTTGTTGGAAAATTTGCTTTAATGGTACCTGTAATAACATCTACTGACGGTCTTTGAGTAGCCATTACCACATGAATTCCAGCTGCTCTGGCCATTTGCGCTAATCTTTGGACTGCAGCTTCAATTTCTTTCCCTGCCACTAGCATTAAATCTGCCACCTCATCAATTAAAATCACAATGAAGGGTAAAGGTGTAAGATCAATTTCTTTCTCCTCAAATATTGGCTGGCCAGTCTCAGAATCAAAGCCTACTTGAATATTATGATTTAATATTTCACCTTTCTTTCTTGCTAATGATAATCTTTCATTATAATTTTCTATATTTCTAACTGCTAACTTACTCATTAAAGAATACCTGTTTTCCATTTCCCTTACAGCCCACTTTAATGCTGTGATTGCTTTTTTTGGATCTGTTACGACAGGAGTTAATAAGTGGGGTATACCATCATAAACTGATAGTTCTAGCATTTTAGGATCAATCATTATAAATCGACACGTTTCTGGAGCATGTTTATATAAAAGTGATATGATCATTGAATTAACACCGACTGATTTTCCAGAACCAGTTGTACCTGCAATTAATAAATGAGGCATTGTACTTAAATCAGCTATCACAGGTTTTCCAGCAATATCTTTTCCTAAGCAAAGAGGTAATTTATGATTAGAGTTTTGGAATTTTTCATCTTCCAAAAGGTGTCTTAATGCAACAATTTCTCTTTTTTTGTTTGGCAATTCAACCCCAATTACATTTTTTCCAGGAACCATTGCCACCCTGACAGATTCTGCTAACATAGATCTTGCTATATCATCAGATAATGAAATAACTCTTTGACTTCTTAATCCTGGAGCAGGTTTTAAATCATATCTAGTTACGACAGGACCATATTGCACAGTTTCAATCGAACCCTCAATGGAATAATCTTTTAAAACACTCTCTAATAATTTTGCATTTGAATTTAATATATTATCATCCGGATTTTCACTAGATATTTTTGGATCGACCAACAAATCTGGAGAAGGCAAAATAAATCCATTTTGCGATGTTAAAGGTAGAACTCGTTGCGAATTTATTGTATTTTTTAATTTGGAATTTTCACTTTTTAATACATTAGTTTTATTAATATTTATTGGTGTTTTAGGTTTAATTTTTTTGTGTTTCAACAAATTAGAATAAATAAATCTTTTTAAAAAAGAAAAAAATGATTTTTTTGTTTCTGAAATATATTCATCATTATTATTGTGAAAATATAATTCTCTAATAAACAAATTGGTTAATAATTGATAAACCCAAACCAATGGCAAATAAAAAGGCTCTATTATTTTTTTTAAAAAAAGTAATTCTTTTATTTTAGTTGAGGCTACGTAAGTAAATAAAAGTATAAAAGATAACGTAATTAATAAATTAACAAGAATAATAGAATGATTTCCTTCCAAATTAAATTCTTCATTTGCTATGAATAAAATAGATTTATAAATCTTTTTGCTAAACCCTTCATGATTTAACAATTCATATTCTTGTGAAAGAAACATATTTAATATTTCATGAATAGGTTGAGATAATATACCAGATATTATAACTAATCCTGATATCAATATTAATTTAAACCATAAATAAAATATAACTTGATATCTTAAATATTTGAATCCGTATAACATCAAAATTAAACTTAAACACATAGGAGTTAATATCCCGAATTCTTTTAATAAAAATCCTGAGACATATGATCCATATTCTCCAAAAATATTTTGAGATTCTAAGTTAGATAAACTTTGCCAGCCAGTTTCATTGAAATTAAATGAAAGGGAAGATAAAGAGATAAATATTGATAATATAAATAAAATTACACCACAAAAAAACAATATTATTTTTTTCTTAAATGTTAATTGTGAAATATATTCATTTTCATACATGATTGTTTTTAAAATAATTAGAAATTCTTTGCAAAGCCTCTATTACCATTTCTTTTTCATGTACTAATGCTATTCTTAAAAATCCCTTACATGGATTTTCACCAGAAACATTTTCAGCCATAAACGTTCCAGGCATAACTCTTACTGAATAATCTCTCCAAAGATCTATTGCGATCTTCAAATCGTTTTTTACAGGAAGCCATAAATAAAATCCAGCATCTGGTATTTTTAAATTTGGATGAGTTTCCTTTAAAAGTTCTTTAGCTATTTTGAAATTTTGATCATAATATAAACACGTTTCATAATTATGCTTTTCATCTTTATATAATGAAGCAGCAATATGTTGAATCGGAATTGGAACAGGTGATGCACCATTAGAAACTAGTAATTTATATAAAGATATTACATTCTCATCTCCAACAATGAAGCCTGCTCTTAGACCAGGTACATTGCTTCTTTTTGATAATGAATTAAAAATTACTATATTATCCAAATTTACATTCATTTTAACTACAGCATCTAAACAGCCAATTGGTTTTGAACACGATGTTCTATATATATCTATATAACATTCATCAACTGCGAGGATAAAATCGTACTCTCTTGCTAACTTAATAGCCTTTATAAAATAATCAATATTAGTTAATGCACCGTGGGGATTTGTAGGAAAGCATAAATACATTATTGAAATAGATTTTAAAGTTTCCTTAGATAATTCATCAATATTAGGATTATAATTGTTACTTTCTTTTGCATTTAGCCATACTATTTTTGAATCACTTTCTATTGCTCCAGCTTTCCATGCATGATAAAACGGATTTGTTAAGACTGCTGTAGAGTTTTTTTTCTGAACATTTTTAGCAATTAGACCAACTAAATGTAAAGCTTCTCTTGTTCCAGGAACAGGTACTATATTTTTATCAAAATTAATTATTTTTTCTGAACCTTGAAATCTTTTATTTAAGTAAACTTTTATAGCATCTTTTAAGACTGGGATGGGTTCAGATGGAGGATACTTGCCCCAATAATCAAAAAATTTATCAAATTGGTCCCTTATAAACTTAGGCGGACCTAGTTGTGGCTCACCTATAGACAACTTTAATATATTTAAATTAGGATTAGGTGTTATATCGTCTAATAAAGAACTTAAACTTCCAAACATCCAATTTTTTAAAACATCAAAATCTTTATTTAACATAATAGATAGGATATTTAAACCACACTATGTTTGAAAATTAAATAAAAATAATTTAATTTTTTGATATGATTAAAAATGAACATAAAAAACATTATGATATAACGATTGTAGGTGGAGGCCTTGCAGGAAGATTAATGCTTGCAGTGATAATAAATTGCGGTGCATTTGATGAAAAGAAATTATGCTGGATTAATACAGATAACGAAAATTTTAGAGATGTAAGAGTAAGTTTTATAAATTACAAAAACTTTATAAAAATGAAAAAAAATATTTTATTTAATATTTCCTCTAAAGATTACTCCGTTATAGATAAAATTGAGTTGCACAATACAAATGAAAAATACCCACTTAAATTACATGATTTAAATAATCATGGGATAATTATTAGAAATGACATTTTAAAAAAAAATATCAAATTTTCAGAAAAAAAAGTTAATATTTATAAATCCAAGGTTATTTCCACAAGATTTGACGCATTTAAGAGATATTTATTTTTAAATGATGGAACAGAAATTAAATCAGCTCTTGTAATCTCCGCTGATGGTAATTTATCTCCACTTCGAGAGTTGTGCAAAATTAAATATTTTAATAATAAACTTGATCATACAATAATCACAGGCTATTTGGAATGTAAAAACTTTGAGAATTCAACAGCTAAACAAATTTTTTTAAAAGATAATTTTATAGGACTGCTGCCGTTAAAAAATGAAAAGAATTTAATTAATTTTGTATGGAGCGTTGATAATAAAATATTAAATACGAATAGAATTGATTATCATAATCAAATTATTCAAATGCTAAATAAATTTTTTTTTAAAGATAAATTAATTTTTAATCTTCCTAGGTCAAAAGAAGATAAATTTAAAAGAGTACAAACTTATCCTATAAACGTTAAATTTGTAAACAAGCCTTTTAAAGAAAGAATAATATTAATAGGAGATGCAGCTCATACCATTCATCCTTTAGCTGGACAAGGTTTTAATCTATCCATTGAGGATTGCTTTGACATGGTCAAATGTCTGAAAAATGCAAAATTTGTTGGCAGAGATTTTGGAACCCTCTCTTTATTAAAGACATATAATAATATGAGAAAGACAAGAAAGAATTTCATTACTCTAGCTACAACACTTATTTTTTATGTTTTTTCCAAGAAAAATGATCAATTAAATGATATAATTAATTTTAATATTGAAAAAATTGAAAAAACTTCGCTAAAAGATATTTTTAAATTTTTAGCAAAGGGATATTAGTCTTTAGCTCAATTTCCTTGCTTCATTTTCAAGTAAAATAGGAATATTATCTCTTATGGGATAAGCTAATTTTCCTTTTTTACTTATTAACTCATTTTTTTCTTTATCAAATAGTAATTTTGATCCTGTTTTAGGACATATTAATATTTCTAACAACTCATCAAGGTTTTGTTCAATATTAATGTCTGATTTGATTTTCTTCTTCATTTAATTTTACCGTATTTTCTAGTATTGATAATAGTAGAATATATCTATCGTCAATAGATTTAGATTCAAGTAACATTTGTTTTTCGTGTATCGAAAATGGACAAATCATTGATAACTGATTTATTAGATCCAAATTCGAACATGAATTTATGTAATTCCAATTTGAATCTAATTTTTTAAACTTTAAATAACTTTTTAAAGTCGTTTTTAATCTGTTATCATTTGTAAATTTAAAATCATTTGTTTTAGACTCGTTCAAATCATTTTTATATGTTTCGACTGAAACCTTTGAACTTAAATAACCCCTTTTTATTAATTGACTATTGATAACTTTAAATCTTGAAAGTCCTTTTAGAGATATCAGATAGGTTTTATTTTCAGTTTCCTCAAATTTAATTATTCTACCATAACAACCAATCGCATTTTTAAAAGATTCAATATTCTCCTTCTTATTCATTAAAGGTTGTATTATTCCTATTAACCTTGAACTTGTTTTTAATGAATCATCAACCATATTTAAGTATCTTTTTTCAAAAATATTTAAAGGAAGAAAGGATCCGGGTAACATAATAACGTTATCAAGTGGAAAAATTGGAATATCTAGTGTATAAGAATTCATACTAAAATGTTAATTATATAAAATTGATGATAACTGCCTTCTTGCTTTTTTTGCTTCTTCAGAATTTAAATCGTGACTATTTATAAATGATATCAATTTTTTTCTAGCCTCTTGATCATTCCATTTAGGGTCAATTTTAATAGCTTCAATTAATAATTGATAACATTCTGAAATCTTCCCTATTCCAAAAAAAGCATCAGACAAATCAATATACGCTTTAATATCTTTTGGGTTATCTTTCAAAGCTTTTTCAAGATGAACAAAATTTTTAGATGCATCAAATGATTTCTCTGCAACTTCTATTTTAGAAGATAAATCTTTAGTTCTATTATCATTTAAAATTTCTTCGGGTAATATTGAAATAAAATCTTTAGCCTCTTTAAACTTTTTCAGTCCAATTAATGATAAGATTTTTCCGTTGCAAGCATCAATATTATTTTGATCATTATCTAAAATAATATTTGATAAATCTAATGCTTCTTCCCAGTTAGAATCAGTTAGAGACGCCTCTAATTTTTCTAATTTTTCTTTTGTTTGTGGGCTTGGACCAGATAAATCAGATACCTTTTGAATAAAATCTAGAACTTGGCTCTCAGGAATATTTCCTTGAAAGCCATCGACGACTTGTCCGTTAAAAAATGCATATACCATAGGTATTGATTGTATTTGCATTTGTGAGGCGATTGATTGATTTTCATCAATGTTAACCTTAGCTAACATGACTTTATCTTGAAAATTATTTACAGCCTTTTCAATTATTGGAGTTAATTGCTTACAAGGTGAACACCATGGAGCCCAAAAGTCCACAATAACTGGTAATTTTTCTGAACCTTTAATAACTAATTCTACAAAATTTTCACTTGTTACTTCGATTATATTGTCTGCCATATGGATATTAATTATTTTCTATTAAGTAGATTTACCTTTAAATAATCATATGCTTAGTTAGAAAGATTATTCAAGAGCAAATATTCATTAATTGTTACAAAAGACTACTATTGACGCTTAATAACGATGAAGTGTATTTATTTAGTATGTACAAAAACAAAGTTGGAATGATTGGTCTAGGAAATTGGGGGAAAAATATTTATCGCAATTTAGAGAGATTTGATGTATTAGATAAAATTTATGATACTAATACCGAAAACTTGAATAATACTGTTACCTCAAAAAAAAAAATTGCTGATAATGCAGATGAAATAATTTTATCAAGAGATATTGATAGTATTGTTATAGCGTCTCCATCAGATACTCATAAAAACTACGTAATTAAATCTTTATTAAATAACAAAAATGTTTTTGTAGAAAAACCATTATGCCTATCATTAAAAGATGCTGTAGAAATAAAAAAACTTTCATTAGAAGTAAATAAAATTGTTTTTGTAGGTCATCTTTTACATTATCACAATGGTTTTAATGAATTGAAAAAAACAATTAAATTAGGAAAAATTGGTGATTTACAAATCATAAAGGCCAATAGATTAAATTTGGGTGCCATAAGGCAAAAAGAGTCAGTTCTTTTTGATTTAGCTTCACATGATATTTCTATGATTTTATCTATTACCGAAGCAATGCCAAAAAAAGTTGAAGTAAATGCTATTTTTAACAACTCAAGAAAAATTGCGGATTACATAAACGTTATTCTTTACTTCGAGAATGACTTAATTGCAGTTATAAATGCTGATTGGATAAGCCCATACAAAGAACATAGATTCAGTGTTTTGGGATCAAAAGGAAGTTTGATTTTTGATGACACAAAAGATTGGCCTAATAAATTAATAATAAATCCAAGTTTTATTAATAAAGAAAAGAAAATAATTTATAAACCCGAAAAGGCCATAACAGTTCAAAATGAGGAACCATTAAAAAAAGAAATAGAATCGTTTTTACAATGTATTACAAAAACTCATAAACCTACAACTGATATATATGAAGCTATAAATGTTCAAGTAGTGTTAAATATGATAGATAAGGAATTAAAAGAAAAGTATGGATAAATGATGGATTTTATTGACTTAAAAAAACAACAAGAATTAATTAGAAAAAATATCGATAATAGTATATCAAAAGTCCTTAATCATGGACAATATATTTTAGGTCCAGAGGTTCGAGAACTAGAAAATGAATTATCTTTATTTTCAAAATCTAAATATGTTTTATGTTGTTCTAGTGGCACAGACGCATTATTATTAGGTCTCATTTCACTTGGATTAAACCCAAACGAAGGGGTAATTGTTCCATCTTTTACATTTGCTTCAACTGCAGAAGCTGTATGTATGCTCGGTGGAATACCTTTTTTTTCAGATGTTAATATAGATACATTTAATATCAGTGAAAATAGTATATTGAATTGTATTGCCAAAGCAAAAAAGAAAGGTATTACACTTAAAGGAATTATCTCAGTTGGATTATTTGGGCAACCTTGTGATATTGATAATATTATAGAGATAGCAAATGCAAATAAATTATGGGTTTTAGATGATGCAGCTCAGTCATTTGGATCTGGTTATAAAAATAAAATTTCAGGAAATTTATGTGATATATCAGCAACCTCTTTTTTTCCTGCTAAGCCATTAGGATGTTATGGAGATGGTGGAGCTTTTTTTACAAATAATGAAAATTATTATAAAATAGCATATTCTGCACATTTACATGGGATGGGATCTAATAAATACGAATATGATAGAATTGGAATGAATGGAAGAATAGATACTATTCAGGCAGCAATACTAATCGAAAAATTAAAAATTTTTAAATCCGAATTAATAAAAAGAAGTGAATTAGCAGAATATTATAAAAGACAATTCTTAGATCTTGGTACAAACATTAAATTACCAAAAGTAATTTCAGGAGCCACAAGTAGTTGGGCTCAATTCACAATAAGGCTTCCTCTAAACTGCGATAGAGAGGATTTTCAAATAAAAATGAAAGAAAAAGGTATTCCTACTGCAATATACTACCCAATACCTATACATTGCCAAAAACCATATAAAAAATTTCCAATTTCATCAGATAACCTTCAAAATACAAACCTTTTATCTAAATGCGTTATATCTTTACCAATGCACGCTTATTTGTCATTTGAAGACATTGAATATATATCAAAAGTTGCACATGAAATTATAAATAATTAATTACTTGCTTACTTGTATTTAAATAATTATAAGTTTATTTCATGCGGGCGTAGCTCAGGGGTAGAGCACAACCTTGCCAAGGTTGGGGTCGAGGGTTCAAATCCCTTCGCCCGCTCCAATTCGTCTTCGACAGGTTCTCTCAAATCTTTGGATTTCTAACCTTTTTAAAACTATTTGTTTTTGAAAGGGTTCAAAATGGTAGACAAATTGAACTATAAATATCTTTATCGAAAAAGAGATGTTTATTATTTCTCTAAACAAATCCCAAAAGATATTCGAAGCAATTATTTAAAAGATCGAATGATCATTTGTTTAAGAACTAAATGCCCTAAAGATGCAACAAAGCTTCGTGATTCAATCTTATCAAAGCTGAATAGTTATTGGTTAAATTTAAGGATGCAAAATGATGAGATTCCCGGAATATCCTTGCTGAAAAATAGTTCAAATACAAAAAAAATAAACCATATTCCAAGACTCTCAGAAGCTCTTCAAACCTATTTTAAGCTAAAAGGTTCAGGAAAAGGTGAGATCTTTTTTAGAGCGTCCAGAAGGGCTGTAAGGGACGTTATAAGCCTATTAAAAGATCGTTCTTTAGATGAGTATACAACAACTGATGCATCAAGATTTAGAGATCATTTGCTAAGTAGGGGACTTGTATCATCAACAGTAAGAAGGGTGTTTTCAATCATTCGTGCGATCATTAATTTATCCATACAAGAGCATGGATTAGAGTGTAAAAATGCTTTTGCTAAGACGTATATCCCAGACCTTGAGAACTCTATTCAAAGAATGCCTATACCTTTAGAAACAATCAAAGTAATCCAACAAGAATGTATGAAAATTAATGATCCCAATCGATGGCTTATTGCACTCTTATCAGATACTGGCATGCGATTATCAGAAGCACTTGGATTAAAAATGGAAGATATAAAACTTAATGAAAAAATACCTCATATAAATTTAATTCCTAACTCTACTCGTAAATTGAAAACGAAATCAAGCTCACAACAAATTCCTTTAGTAGGTACAGCACTATGGGCTGCAAATCAAATCTCATTGAATGTGAAAGATGAATTCGCTTTTCCTCATTATACTAATAAAGAATATTGTCATACGAATTCTGCAAGTGCTGCATTAAACAAATGGCTTAAACCAAGAGTTCCTAAAAAATGTGTCATTCATAGTTTTAGACATAATATGAGAGATAGATTACGAGCGATAAATGCTCCGAGTGAAATGATTGACCAAATAGGAGGGTGGTCTAATCAATCTATAGGCAAAAATTATGGATCTGGATATACATTAAAAAATTTACTTGAAGCAATGCATAAAATTTCAGATGATTAATAGATGAAATTTATAATAAATATTCTGTTTGTAATGAGTATTTTTATAACTCCTCAAACCTTTGCTGACTCATTTAAATCTAAACGAGCAGAAGCTATAAAGAATTATAAAAATGGTGAAGTAAAATTAGCTTTTAAAAAATTAGAAGCTTTAGTGAAAAAAGGTGATAGTGAAGCAGCTCGTGATATAGGACTTTTATTTTTAAGAGGTAAATTTGTAGATGTAGATAAAGCATTTAATTGGTTAGAAATATCAGCAATGATGTGCAACTCGCGTGCTCTTGACTTATTAAAAAGAGAATATTTTAAAAGAGGAGGTCCTCATTTTAAACCAACTAGGATTGAATATATTCAATCTAAATGCGATGACTATAAAAATAAAAATAGAAAATTAGCTGAAAAACCAAAAAAGAAAAAGAAACTTTTTAAAAAGAAATATTCTAAAAAGAATGATAATCAAAGTGATACTAAATTCATTAGTAAGAGTGTAAAAAATTCATGGAAAAAAGTTCAACCAATAAAAAATAACTTGAAATATTCTGGCTGGGGTTCAGCCTTTGCCATTTCAAAAAATGGTCACTTTTTAACGAATCATCATGTTATTAAAAATTGTATTGAAGTAGATATTTATTATAACAAAATGTTTGGTTCAGCAAAAGTATTAGCAGTAAACAAAAAAATGGATTCGGCGATTTTAAAAGTAAATGCTTTAACTCCTTTTTACCTAAGTTTCGATAGTAACGATCATAAATTAGGCGAAGATTTGTATGCTGCTGGATATCCAATTACAACAGATTTGATTTTTAGAAAAGCAGTGAAAAACATGACTTTATCAAAAGGTATTTTAGCTAATACTGAAATAATACGTTCTAATTTTCTGTTAATAAGTGTTCCAATAGCAAGTGGTAACAGCGGCGGCCCTGTTTTAGGTAAATATGGTTTAATTAGAGGACAAATAACTGCAGGATATGACATTAAAAAACTTGTTACAAATTTTGATAAGTATGTAAAACGTAAAACAGGTGCAAACTCCAGTCAAACACTAGAGACAAACATTACAATGAATTTGATGATCTCGTCTATAAAGTTGAAAAATTGGATTAATAGTACTAATATAATTTACAAAAATGATGGTAAAAGAAGGAAAAAATTAGACTCAGACGAAATTGGTGAGATTGCTACTCGAACCGTTTCAGCTGTGAGCTGCTATAGATAATTATGAAAAGTTCAATTTCAAAATCCTCTCTGGAAAGACTACTAAGATTAGATGATCAAGAAAGAAATCGTCTTGAAAGAAAAGGTATTGATATGGGAAAATCTAATACACCTTCTTCCTCTTCAAAATCAATGTCAAAATTCGAATTAGATGAGAAAAATAAACTTTCTAAAGCTTATTCAAAATTTTCAACTGATGCTAAGAAACAAATTTCAAAGCTTGAAAAAGAAAAAAACGAACTCTTAAGAAAACTTGATTTTCAAATTCCAAAGTCATTAGATGAAACAGATCAGATGCATGAAAATGAAAGAGAGCAAATTCAAAAACTTGTAGGAGAAAGTAGTAGCAAATATGACGAAGTTAGAATTAAATCTGAAGAATCTTATCGAACTTTACAAGCAATCAAAATCCAAGTTAACCAGCGACCTTTAAGCACTCAGTTTGTTATATTTTATGTGCCTTTTATGGTACTGCTTGCTTTTGCAGAAGTTTTTGTAAATAGCCTTGCTTTCGAACTTTTCTTTGAATCAAGTCAATTAATATCCATTATTGTAGCAACTGGGGTTGGAGCAATGCTAGTCTTTTTTGCCCATATAACCGGATCATCATTTAAAAGAACTCAATCAAAAGAAGTGCCTGTTTCTAAAACTAATACATATTTATCTATGGGTGTTTTAAATAGTCTTGTTGTTGTTTTAATTTTTTATTTATCTAAAATGAGACAAGCATTTGTATCTATAAGTAATCAAAATGAACAAGGTTTTAATATAGATGCTGATAAACTATTAAATTCAGATACACCGGGGCTTAATGAAGTATTAGGATCCCCAAATATTCTCGATACCCTAATGCAAATTAATCTTGGTCCAGAAGGAATGTTTTTATTGCTGATAAATGTTGCTGTTTATGTTTGTGGTTTTGTTGCAGCTTTTGTTCGACATGACAGTCATCCTGACTACGAAAAAGCACAAAAAAGTTATGATAAAGATCGTAAAGAATTATTTAAGGTAAAGAAAACATTTGATGATAAAATTGCCAGTATAGATAAGAAACAATCAGATCTTCATACTAAAATTAAACAAAATCGTGAAATAGCAGAAGAAACTCTGCATGAAATAGACAAAGAGCTGAATGAACTAAATTATTTTGTGTCTGATTTTCAAAATCAGGTCAATGATATATTTAATGAAAAAATAAGAATTTTTAGAGATGCTAATAATGACAATAGAACAAAAGCATCTCCAGAGTATTTTAAAGAAGAAAGTTACACAATTGTTTAGATTAATATCCATTCTTTTTATTTTTAAATTATTTAGTATAGAAGCTTTGGCTTCTGAAAAATATTGTCTTAAAGAAGAAACTTCTAAACCTATAGTCATTAATATATTTGGTGAAAGTTACCAAAATAAGGATGATAAAAGAGCCTTTTTAAATGGATTAAATAAAATTAGTCAAAGTTTTAAAGCAGGAAATAAGATTAGAATTGTCACTCATAAGAATGAAAATGCTAAGATTCAAATTGACCAATGTGTGCCCGGTTGTCCAAAAAAAGATTTCCTTGATAAACTTATTGATACTGAATGTAGCGATCAAGTTGCAAAAAAAGATATGGTTATTTTCAAAAGTAAATATAGCAAAATAATAAAATCTGAATTAGCTAAAGGAGGTAGTGAATACAGCGTCATTGATCATTTATCTAGTTTAGACAACTATTACAGAGGAAGAAACTTAAGTAATCAAAACACATACATTTTTCATTCCCTTTTACCATATGATGTAGACCCTAATGATAAAAATTCTTTTAATAAAAACTTTGTTCAAATAACACAAAACTATGACTTATCTGAGATTTCATTACCTAATGTTACCTTCATTAATCCAAATAGAAGTAAAAATACATTAGAATTTTGGAATGATCTTAAATTAAATGGTTATGAAACTGGGCTTCAACTTGATTTCCAAACTAAAGTTATTGATTAGATTTAGAATTGCTAATATTACTTTTCTTTGATTTTTTCTTACTGCACTGACCAGCACCCTCTGGACAACAAACAGGATTATTTGTAATATCTTCTATGGCATTTATTGAAGCAATATCATATTTCTCTTCTTTGTTTTTGCTCATGAACTCTTCTTCTGCCCATATACAAACTGGCCTACAATCATTTGATAAAAATTTTACTATATCTATTTTTCTATTTGAAAAACAATCTGCTTTTTGTCTGACTCTTGCAGCCGTACTTTTTTTATTACTTAAAATACCAATATATTTTTCTGCCATACTAAAATTACTATAAGCTGACAGAAAAGGGGCTTGGTTGTACAAATCATAAAGCATGGCAGTACTCTTATCATCTTTGCTCGCGTGACCTTTTTCCAGATAATAAATAACTCTGCCTCTAATTTTATTTAAATCCATTTTTTTGGAACGAATAGATTTTTGATCTTTTATTATAGATGCTAGTATTTCACATCCAGTAGCTTTTTTTAAGTTACATGATTGTTCAGACAAATCATGTGCTTCATCGTAATTTCCAGAAAAGTATGACTCTTTTGCTTTTTCATAGATGACAGCCTCATCTTTAGCACATTTTTTATTTAGTTTTTTTAAATTAATTTCTAAATAATCTACATTAGTACTTAATCTATATTTATTTTTCAAAAATATTTTATAATCTAAGCAAGGTTTGTTAGCATTTAGTCGATTTTCGATTAAAGTTCTTTTTCTTTCAAAGTCAATTTCTGCTTCCATCATTAGTTCTTCCATTGATTTTTGGGAAGATCCAGCGATTTGCATACAGCGATTTCCCATCTTTTTTTGAGCTTTTCTTAAATATTCATTACTAATACTATCACTTTCAGATGCATACTCTAAAGCTTTACAATCTTCCAACATTTTTTGTTTTAAAAACTTGAGTGATAATTCACCTGCATTTTCATTTTTGGCACGTACAAGTTTTATATATAAGTCTTTTGAAAATGGAATTTTTTTAAAGTTATCTTTTACTTTAAGAGAAGAAGCAATTTCCTTATATTGTTGATACTCTGTATAATAAAGTAGGTAAATATCAGCTAAAGCAGTTGATTTCAATCCTAGCCAGTTAACATTTCTTAATACAAAGGCAATATCTCGAGCCTCTTTAGCAAAATCTAGTTCTTTTCCAGTAGCTATTAATCTAGCTTCAAATTTTAATTCTTTAGCTACAATTTTTTTGCTTATAGGAGAAGTTTTGATAAACTTTCTTGCCTGTATAAAATGTTCTCTTGGATTATTTTCCAGCGATTTTAAAACACTGGCATAATTTACCCTTTTGCTTGAAATAGCTTTATTTATCATAATTTTCGCGATTTTAGAATCTTTGGGTAAACCTTTTAATCCATCTCTCCACCATTTTGCAACAACAGCTGATGCTTCACTATCCCCGGCAACCCCCGCAAATACACATGCTTCAACATTGCCTTTATTTTTATTTTTGTTAAAACCAAGCCTATCTTTTTTATCAATTGTGATATTACATGATTTAAAATCATATCCATATTTTTTGGCTATATTAGATAATTTTTTTATTTGTGTTTTATTTGCTTTTCTATAAAAATCTGGCAATTTTTTAATCAATACCCTTAAGTTAGCACCCGCATCTGGCTTCAACATCCTATTAGCAGCTCTAATAAAATCATTAGTATTTCCTTTGTCAAAAGATATCAGATAATAACTTGATGCGTTTCCTTGTAAATGCCCACTTACAATACATCTTGCAATTTTATTAGCTAATTTTTTATCTTTTTTATTATAAGTTTTACAAGTTTTTTTGCTGATCTCACCTGTTAATTTAATATATAGTTTATCCCTTTTCTTTTTACATTTTGATGATCCGTTTTCTGCGCATCTTTCATAATACTTTAATGCAATATCATTATTTTGTTTTATAATCTCGCCTTCTTCATAAGCTTCTGCAGAAAATATTATAGCTTTTTGGTAGTTATCATCAGCTGCAGATTTTATGAATTTTAACCCTTTTTTTACGTTTTCTTTAGAAGAACCCTCTCCCCCAATTAATATTTTACCTATTATAAAAAGACTCTCTGGGTCACCGTTTAATGCTTTAGCATAACCTAATCTATAGGCTGCATCGAATTCTTCATTTTCATATAAATCTGTTACTTCACCAGCTTTTAATGATCCTGAAATTAAAATAAAAAGTACAACTAATATCTTTTGTAAGAAATTCATATGAATATTATATTAATGATTCTATTTTCTGCAATAGTGTTGAACATGTTTATTAATTAACTGTTCTTAGTATAGGCCCTCTGGGACCCCTCTTTATTAATATAGTATTCTGAATTGTTATATAAATTACATTAATATAAGTTACCTTTATGCATTCATTCAATGAATTATGTAAAAAGATATCACATGAAATAGATTCAAAGGATATACGCTCACGTTCCAGAACTGAAAAAGAACAGAAAAGATTTGATTATGCTGTTACCCATCAATTAATAGAACTTTGGAAGAAACACTTCACGCATCATGATCATGAATCTTCTATACAAAAGAATAAAAATTATTATTCAGCTTTACAAATATATCGTGATCCTAATCTAACTTACCGTATGGCTATGCAAGTCTTTGAAGGGTTGCAAAAATTAAACTTAATTACTGTAACTAAAGAAGGGCATTATGACCGAATTAAACTGGAAGGAAATTTAACTCGTTATAAAGCAACTCATGAATTATCTGAATTGTTTAATCAAATAGAAGGGCATCCAGCTATCTCTTTAAGACTTGACTTAGATATCAATACGATTTTACTTAGAGATAAAGTAAAGGGCAGAAGATTATTAGTTTCTTATGAAGATGATGATGATACCAATAACTGGAGAAAAAATCTTAAGGATATCAACTCGTGTTTTGTAAGATATATAATTGATTTAAGGTTAAAAGATACAGAGTTTACTTCATTACAAGAAAGATTATTAAACGATGATGGTAGGGAGCCTATAGATCTTTCTAAAAAAACATTAGTTCGTATTTTTATCAATAACTCCTTCAAACAAGGAGGTAGATTTTATAGAGGATGGTGGCAAAATGTACCAAGTGAATTTAGACCATACATAACTATTAACTCAAAAATGACACAAGAATGTGATTACTCACAACTGAATCCTAATATGATTTATGCTCTTCATAACCATGAGTTAGGAAGTGAAGATGCTTATTCCAGAGTACTTGGGCCTGAACATAGAGATGTAGTTAAAGAAGCTTTTAATGCAATGTTACAATCTAACACTGAACTAAAAAGTAAACCCTCAAAATTAAACCTTGATGAAATTGGAATGTCTTGGACTGAACTTAGACAATCTACATTAAATGCCCATAAACCCATTAAGGACTTATTTTTTACTGGCATAGGTAATAGATTGCAATTCGAAGACAGTATACTTGCAGAGGATGTAATGCTTCATTTTTCAAAGATGGATTATCCCGCTTTACCAGTTCACGATAACTTTATAACGCATCAAGCATTCGGATCATCTGGTGAATTAGAAGAAGCAATGAGAAGGGCTTATTATAATAGAAATGGGAAAGATATTGGTGTTACTAATGAAATCATAATATATCAATCAGATAATGAAAATAACAAAAAATTGGATGAAACATTCGATGATATTTTAAATCCTGAGCCAGAATACTCACAATGGAGTAACAGAGATGATTTATGGAAAAAAGAAAAGAATAGTATTTTATCGTCGTAATACCTCTATATTATTCGTACTCATAACAAATGAATAGTGATTAATTAAAGGATTTCTCTAGAAAAACTTTTTAACTATTCTTTATCTAATTAGTGATTATAAAAATATGAGCATCTCATAACATTATGTTTTTGAGGATCAATTTTTTTAGTCATAATTTCTTCTAAAGAATGAGTTCCTATCATTGGTTCTTTTACATTTAACCACTTAGGTAAGCTAAAACTATATTTATCAAGTTTTTCATCAGAGATATAATTGTATTCAATTACATCTAGAAAATAATCCTTATAGTAATATGTACCATTCACCAACTCTGGGGGCATAAAACCATTTTTAATTAGGTGCTGCACTTTAGCATACATGTATTGCCCATCCATTGTAGTGAAACGAGTTAACTCTCCATCATCTTCATCAGACATTTTATCATTAATCCAGCCAGTCCATCCACCGGGATATTTTTTTCTAATTATATCTTTAGTAGTAAATAAACTTTCGAATAAAGATTTCATAAAAAAATTGCCTTAATATTACCTTTTTCTATTCCAAATCTAATCACAATTATAAGAATAATGAAATCATGAAACGACAATCCTCCATCGTTTTTTTATACATTACTCTCTTTATGGCATTGGCTGGTAACTCAGCCATTGCCGAGACTTCAAATTCTACTGATTTTTTATCAAAAGCCAAAAATTCTTATATAAATAAAAATTACTATAAAGGTGACTTCTACATTGCACGCCATCTAGGTAAACCTAATTCAGATATAAATAATGCTTTAAAAGTTATTGAATTTAAAAACCCAAAACCGACATCTTTTATTAGTGGTTTTTACTCAGAGGAATTTTTTAGATTTTTCTTCTCCAGTGCAGCTTATCAATGGGGTTCTAATAAAGCTAGAGACGATTATATCATCATAAAAGCAAATGATTATAAAAATTATTTTATATTTATTTGGGGCAAACCCTTCATAGAAACATGGTCAATTATAGGCAATGAAAAAACTGGAATGACAGCTCATACTATAGGTATGCATGATGCTAAAGTACAAATTGGAATATTAGACAAAAGAGGGAAGATAAGAAACTTTTGTAAAGATTTTATTATTAAAGGACCCATACAGTATTTCTATATGCCTAAATTTATAGACACAGATAAAGATGGAACAAAAGAGTTATTATTAAGATACAACGTTACTTTAGGAGATGGTTACCTTCAGACACTTGATGTATTTTCAACTATGACTGAAAATAATAGTTATTGTCATTTAGCTCATAAAAAAAGTTATTATGGTAGAAATGGTTTTGCCTATTTTAGAGATGGTTTTTATCATGCAAGTAAACAAACTGCTGATAAAGGGGAAGCCATTCTTAATTCAAGTTTACAAACAAGAAAAATGTTTAGTGCGAACGGAAAATTAATTAAAACAGAAACTTTGCCAAATTTTTTATATACTAATAATGTCCAGATATTAGATATTAAATATAATTATGAATAACTTTTTAATCAAAAGTAATAGATATTATTACCAAAGAAATACGCCAAGAAATAGCCTTTACTGACTCATAGGGAGTCACACAGAGGCTTTATCATGAGATAAGTTCCTTTTTCTTTTTTTAATTCAATACTCTGTTAAAATAGCTTCTATGAAAAAAAAGTTTGTAACCCTCTTTATTGCTATTTCCATGATTTTTGGAAATTTGAATATTGTCTTTGGTGATGATTTGAAGAAAGCTGTTGATGCTTATTTAAAGGGTGATTTCCAAACTGCAATTATTTATCTTAAACCGTTAGCTGAACAAGGGAATGCATCAGCTCAAAACAAGTTGGGTGTCATGTATAATAAAGGGCAGGGCGTACCGCAAGATTATAAAATAGCTGTTAAATGGTATACCAAATCAGCCGAACAGGGATACTGGAAAGGTCAGAGCAATTTGTGTCTCATATATTTACTAGGAGAGGGCGTACCGCAAGATTATAAAATAGCTTTTAAATGGTGTACCAAAGCAGCCGAACAGGGGAGTGCACAAGAGCAAAACAATTTGGGTGTCATATATATTAACGGACAGGGCGTACCGCAAGATTATAAAATAGCTTTTAAATGGTTTACCAAATCAGCCGAACAGGGATATGCACTAGCTCAAAACAATTTGGGTCTCATATATAATAATGGAGAGGGCGTACCTCAAGATTATAAAATCGCTTTTAAATGGTTTACCAAAGCAGCCGAACAGGGATATGCAGAAGCTCAAAACAATTTGGGTCTCAAATATGAAAAGGGTGAGGGCGTGCTACAAGATACTAAAATGGCTGTTAAATGGTTTACCAAAGCAGCCGAACAGAGGGATGCAGAAGCTCAAAACAATTTGGGTTCCATTTATTATAATGGACAGGGCGTACCACAAGATTATAAAATTGCTGTTAAATGGTTTACCAAAGCAGCCGAACAGGGATATGCAGAAGCTCAAAACAATTTGGGTTTCATGTATATTAACGGACAGGGCGTGCCAAACGATTATAAAATAGCTGTTGAATGGTACGCCAAAGCAGCCGAGCAAGGGCATGGACATGCTCAACTCGTTTTAGGTTCCCTATATGCTAAAGGAAAAAGCATACCGCAAGATTTTATCAAATCACATATGTGGATAAATCTCTCGATTGCAGAATTAAAAAATAAAGTATTCATATCGAAAGCTAAAGAGTTTAGAAATTTTTTAGATAATAATTTGACCCCTGATCAAATATCCAAAGCCCAAAAACTAGCTAAACAATGCTATGCCAAAAAGTTCAAAGGCTGTTAGATCCAATTAAAATCGACAGACTATATTCTTCATCATTTTTTGATTATAATGTAAATATGAAAAACCTTTTCTTAATCATTAAAACCTTTCTATTTTGCTCCGTGTCTTCAATTGCTTTAAGTGAAACAATGAATGATTTGGTCACGAGAAATGGGCTGTTTTATAAAAAATTTACTGATATACCTTTCACAGGAAATGTCGAAGGCAAAAAGCAACAAGGGTCATTTAAAAACGGTAAGATGCATGGGTTATGGATTCCTTACTATGATAATGGACAAATAGAAACCAAATTCAATTTTAAAAATGGAATGACTAATGGAAAAGCTTTTTTTCACAGAGACAATGGAAAGTTGGAGACAGAGGGTTATTACAAAAATGATATGAAAGATGGAGAATGGCTTACTTACTTTGATAATGGACAATTACTGTCTAAAGTTCAGTACAAAAACGGCAAGATGGATGGGCAAAGCATTCATTATTATTATAATGGAAATATTAACCTAAAAGGTCTTAATGAAAATGGTAAGATGATTGGAGATTGGTATAGATACCACAAAAATGGACAATTAAAATCAGTGGGTAATCACCAAAATGACATGAAAGAAGAGAAATGGCTTTATTACTATGATAATGGACAATTAAGGGAACAAACTCAATATAAAAACAGTAAAAAGATTATCAAATAAAAGTTACTCGTACAACTAATGTGCCCTTCCAAAACGTCCTAACCACTGCATGCATATATTGGGATGCCCCCGGTGGACCTTGTGTTACAAACCAATTAAAATATTTTTATGTAGCTACAAAACGGTAGACAAATAATGAGCATATTGACACGCTTAATGCTAAGTTTATTATGATTTAAAAAGATTAGGAGTTTTCAAAACTGAAGATAGTATTTAAAAAATTAGGGTTAACCCAAAGTTTGGGGTCGAGGGTTCAAATCCCTTCGCCCGCTCCAACTTAAATGACCAATATAAATTCTTTAAATGATTAATTTTAGATAAATACCATCATATTTTTCATAGCATTTAAAAATTCGTCTAAAGTTTCATCAGTTAAATTGGGATATTTATCTTTCAGAATTTTATAACTAATAATTTTTTTATCAAAAGTAAATTTCATTATCTCTATAAATTTATCAGGTACAGGAACTTTGTTTTTTTCATCAACTAAAAATAATTTACTTCCATCTTCAGATATAGATATTTTATCAGAAACTTGATATTGAACACCTTCATTTACGATTTTTTTAATATCGTATCCTACGAGTTTATATGGCCAATTTTGAAAATACTGTAAAGAATGTTCATAAAGGTCATTGTTATTAATTATTTTATCTAACTCATTCACAATTTTACTATGTATTTCTTTGACATCTTTAATTGAGTTTAACTCTTTTACATCAGATCTGAAATATTCATTTACAATATAATTTTCCCAATAATACTGAAATAAATCTAAAGGTTTCATATATGTTATTCCAAAAGCAATATGAATAGCTCCGTTTTTTGAAGCTAATGCATCATGAAACTGACCTCTTGGCAGATAGAGAAGGTCACCAGGCTTCAATAGAACTTGATCAATAATTTTGCCACTCTTTTTTGTTCTTTCATCAAGTGAGTTTTTAAAAATTGGATGATTAATTGGATCTTGTTCAAAATTCTCATAAATATTCCAAACTTTTTCTCCTTCACAATGAAGTGCAAATACGTCATGAGTATCATAGTGTGGTGCAAATGCTTGATGGCTTTGCATAGAAAAATATAAATTTGCTTGGCATTTTCCATTTGTAATGATTTGTAAATCATCTGCTAAAAGCTGAATATCTTTGGATAAATAAATCAAATCATTTAAGACAAGAGAGGCGCCTTTCTTAATATAATTTTCAACTTTAATTGGGTCTGGAGATGTTTTAGAGAAACCTAAATCATTTCCATCAGTTGAAAAATTTCGAAATGGAATGATATTTTTATCTAAGACTAAAGAAAAATTATTTTGGCCCCAACAATTATGCATTGAAATTATTTTATTCAGATTTTTCAAATTCATTATGTCTTTTAATGATTGGTTTTCATTTTTTAAATGAACATAATTTTTTGAACTTTTTGCTTCTTCCAAAAGCTTTACTTGTTTATCAGAAAAATAATTAGACATTTTTAACTAATCCTTTGTTAAAGAATAAATAAAATATACATATATATATATAAATATTACATAAATTTTAACATGAGAATTATTTTTATTTTAATATTAATTTTTTTATCTAATGCAAGTTGGTCTTTTGTAGATTACAAATATTTAATTTGTGAGATAGATAAACCAAAAGACGAAAATCTTTCTATCAATAAAAGGTTTTTATTTTTTACAATTAATAAAGGCGAATTTGTTGAAGAAATTATTAAAATTGACACATCTAAAGAAAAAATAGATATCTTAAAAGATAGACATAAATATTGTTTCTATACTTTCAATGATAAATCAATATCCTCAAAGAAAGATTATTCATTCGAAAAATTAAATTAAATAGAAAATTAGATAGAAAATCATTAAAACTAACAACTTTAAATAATGACCGTTTTATAAGCAACCAAAATTGTTCAATAACCAATATTGCTAACTACCAAAAAGATTTTTGATAATATCACAAAATTAAAAGAAAAATGGAAAAATAATTATAAAGATAATAAAATGTAAATATGCAAGTTTTAAGTTTTAAAGATGCAAGAAAATTAAGTTCGCAAGCAATAAGAAAAAGAATTAGATTAGAACATTATAATAATCATACATCAGGCTTGGCAGCTAATAAACTTCAAGCTAATATAGTCATTTTACCTGATGAATATGCTCATGATTTTTTTAATTTTTGTAAATTAAACCCGAAAGCGTGTCCTTTAGTTGGTCAAACAAAATTAAATAACCCATATTTTGACTCTTTAGGTGATGATATTGATATTAGATATGATGTACCATTATACAATATTTATAAAAATGGAGATTTGGTTACCAGCGTTCGAAATATCAAAGAGTATTGGAACAATAATTTTATAGCTTTTGCTATAGGATGTTCTTTTTCATTTGAAGATGCATTACTAAATGCAGGTCTAGAAATTGACCACATTACAAATAATAAAGTTGTTCCAATGTATAGAACAAATATCAAAAATAAAAAAAGTGGCCCCTTTAACAGCGAAATGGTTGTATCAATGAGAATTTTCAATCAAAAAGACATCAATAAAGTTAAGCAGATCTCGGGAAATTTCTCTTTTGCTCACGGGGATCCAATCCATATAGGTGATCCAATTGAGATTGGGATTAAAAATATTTTAATTCCTGACTGGGGAAACAGTCCTAGAAAAAAAAATGACTACGAGGAATATATCTTTTGGGCTTGCGGTGTAACTCCTCAAAATGCAATTATTGAAGCCAGGATTCCATTTTGTATTACTCATACCCCAGGGCATATGCTAATTACAGATATTTCAGAAAATAGTTTATATAGTTAATTCATTTCCGCCTTTACAACTTTAATTTTTGATAGTGCCTCTTTAGCTTTTTTTAGATTACTCGCTAAAATCACACCCATTCTTCTGTAAGGTTTAGTTTCAGGTTTACCAAAAATTCTAATATCAATATTTTTATCTTGCAATGCACTTTGAATTCCTTTGATAAAAAACTTTCCTTGTGCGTTTTTATTTGCAAGAATAACTTGACTAACTCCCGTTTTACAGAGCTCAATTTTTGGTATTGTAAAATCTAATATCGCTCTAGCATGTAGATCAAATTCACTAAAGTTTTGAGTGAACATTGTAACCATTCCAGTATCATGTGGTCTTGGACTTAATTCACTAAAATAAACCTCATTTTTTTTTACAAAAAACTCTATGCCGAACAAACCCTTACCACTTAAATCTTTTACAATTTTTCTAGCAATAATTTTCATTTTATTAACAATATTTTGTTCACACTTTGCTGGTTGCCAACTATACTGGTAATCTCCTCGTTCCTGAACATGTCCTATGGGAGGGCAGAAATGAATTTTTCCTTCTGAGTCCAGAATAGTTAATAATGTAATTTCATAGTCAAAATTGATATACTCTTCAATTATAACTTTTTTTTTCTTTCCTCTCATACCGTTCAAAGCAACTGTCCAAGCTTTTTTGACTTCAGAGACTGTAGAAGCGTAACTTTGACCCTTTCCAGAGGAACTCATAACTGGTTTGATAGCAACTTTATCATTAATATTATGAAACATTTCAATTAATCCATTCAAAGTTTCAGCATAACCAAATCTTGCAGTTTTAATTCCAAGCTCTTTTGCTCTATTTCTTATTTTATCTCTATTCATTGTCATACTAACTGCTCTGGAAGAAGGAATAACTTTTAGACCATTTCTTTCAAATTGTATAAGACTTTCAGTATCAATTGCCTCAATTTCTGGAACTATTAAATCTGGCTTATGTTTATCAATCACTTGTTTTAAATTATTAGAATTCAGCATGTCAAAAACTTCACATTCTTGAGAGACTTGCATAGCTGGTGCGTTTTTATATTTATCACATGCAATTATGTAACAACCAAATCTTTGAAGACTTATAGTGAGTTCTTTGCCAAGTTCACCGCTTCCAAGTAATAGGATTCTTTTCATTTAATTTCTCTTTTTAATATTTTTAAAAAATCATATAATTTTTAAGATGCATTTTTTTGATGAATTAAGTTTCTCTTATCTTGAGTATAAAATCAATAATTCATATACGAATAGATTAATGAAATATGGAAACACCCCTCAAGGTCTGTTCTGGAAAAATTCGTTTACCCAAATACATAGATTTGAATTAATAATTACTGCTTTAAGTAAATATTCTAATCTCACAAAATTTACAATTTGTGACATTGGTTGTGGATATGGAAAATTCTTCGAGTTTTTAAGAAATAAATTAAAAAAATCTATTTTTCAATATCAAGGTTGTGACTTAAACAAAAAACTAATTGATTACTGTACAAGAATTTATTCTGATAAGAACTGTAAGTTTTATAAAAAATCTTCACCAAAAGGAATGGTAGACTTTTCTATAATGTCAGGAACTTTTAATTTAAGTGTAACTAATGATATAATGACATGGGAAAAATATGTTTTAAAAAACTTAACCAGTATTTGCAAACAAACAAATAAGATTATGGCTTTTAATTTGTTACATCAAAATGAAAGAAAAATTAAACAAGGATTATATTATACTAATAAAAATTGGATAAAAGATATTTGCGAACAAAATTTTGGACAAACTGAAATTATTTTTTCTTCAATCTTGCCAGACGATGTTTTAGTTATAGTTAAGACTTAGTTTAAATTTTTTTCAAATTTTATAATATGATCGGAAAACTCTTCAGGTTCTTCTAATGGGATTAAATGACCAAAATTAGGCAGTTCTATTTTTTTTGAATTTTTTATATTTTTTACTAATTCTTCAATGTCTTCTGGAATTCTAAACATTTATCTAAATGGCCCGTCATAACTAAAGTTGGAACATTTATTTTAGACCAGTTAAAAGACCAGTATGCAGTTAATGAAACTTCTGTAAGTTTGAAAATTCAATCGTTTTTATGTAGAGGTTTATAATTTTCAAAATCTAAAGCGTTAGTATTTACTTTATCTAAAAATTTTGGAGAAGCTATAACTGACATGCCCATATCCATAATTAATGCACTACCTCCAAGTTTAGCAGCATTTACCATGGCACTATTTATCCAATCTAACCTGGAAGGGGGTTTTCTAAGTGTATAGATTAAAACAAGACCTTTTACATCAATTTCTTCTAATGAGGCAATAGCTGCATAAAAACCGCTTATTGATAATCCACAAAGTATAATATTTTTCAAATTTAAATGGTCAATTAATTTTAAAAGATCAGAAATTATTATTTCGGATGTTAAGTTGATGCTTTTGTAAAACTTAAATTAATTTGTCCACGAAAATTATACGTCAAATGACCATGGCCTGCATTTCTTACTCTTTTGCCAATTACGCCATTCCAAGCAGAAGTGTTGCCAGTTAAAGCATTTGCAAATGCGAATATATATTTTATTTACCCTCCTCATATTCGAAATATAAAGAATTTTTTTTCCATGTCTAAGTTACTCACTTACATTCCTTTTATCTAAAACATCTATTTTGTCTTCACTAGACACATTTTCATTCATTTCATTCATTTCAATCTTTAAATGAGAAAAATGTGTTTCTAATTCCTGAATTCTTTTATTATTAAAATCTAAATATTTTTTTTGTTCGTCAGTAAGATCTGAATTTTCTAAATTCGTTTGTTGATCTTCTGTGTCTTCATCTATTTCTGGTTTAAGTGGCTCATCCCCAATCAAATCTTGAAACTGAACTAAAGCCTCTAATCCATTTTTAATTGCTTTTCTATCTTCATCATTTTCAGATTCATCAAAACCAACATATAGTGCATGTATTATATGTTGTTTTGGGTCAGGTAATAATTGCGTATCATACAAATAATCATTATGTGCATCTAATTCATTATAAAATTTAGTAAATCTAATTAATAACTCTCTAGTTCTTGAAGGCCCATCATTTTTTGGCTTTGACACTTCTTTTTCAACCTTAACAGAATTATAATTGTTCCATATTGAAATAAAGACTAAAGCCGTAAATGTAATTAACAAAGCAAGAACAAAGGGTGTTGTATCTTCAAACGCGGTCAATTATCTCTCCATATCAAATTATATAATCCTAAAACAAATAATTTATATAAATATTTGAATAATTTTCTATTTTATAATTGGAATTATGTCTTTTTTTTGATGTAAATTTGCAATGAGGTATGTTTTAATGTTAGGCTATTTTAAATAAAAAATAAGGAGATTATTATGAATCGGAAACTCGGAGCTGTTATTATAGCAGTAGCCGTAGCAGTCGGTATTTATTTCATGACTGCCGAGAAAAAAGTTGAGCAAACAGCTTGCGGTAAGGTTACTATTGCAGAGATGAATTGGGCATCAGCTGAACTTATGGCAAATGTTGATAAGATAATTTTAGAAAAGGGTTATGGTTGTGAGGTTGAATTAGTTGCGGGCGCTACAATGCCAACATTTACATCTATGAATGAAAAAGGAATGCCAGATATTGCTCCAGAACTTTGGAGTAACGCAGTACAAGGTCCACTTTCTAAAGCAAAAGATGAAAAAAGACTTTTTGTCGCAAATTCAGGTCCAATAACTGGTTTAGGAGAAGGTTGGTGGGTTTCACCAAGCGTTGTAAAAAACCATCCGGAACTTAAAACGGTTAAAGATATTATTGAAAGGCCAGATTTATTTCCACATCCAGAAGATAGTTCAAAAGGGGGAATGATGACATGTCCTGCGGGTTGGAACTGTCAGCTTTCAACAAATAACTTATTTAGGGCTTTTAAGATGGAAGAAAAAGGCTGGAAATTAATTGATCCAGGCTCAGCGGCTGGTTTAGATGGTGCGATAGCTAAAGCCTCTACTAGAAATGAAAATTGGTTTGGTTATTATTGGACACCAACTTCAGTAGTTGGAAAATACGGTCTTGTGAAAGTTCCATTTGGTGTAGATTATGATGATGATAATTGGCATAATTGTATTGTTAAACCAGAAAAAGAATGTGCAGATCCCAAGCCAACTTCTTGGACAAAGTCAGTAGTGGAGACTGTCGTAACAGATAATTTTATGAATAATTCTGGTGTTGCTTCAGATTTTATAAAAAATAGAACTTATCCAGGTGAGATTATGAATCAGATGCTTGTATTCATGACTGACCAGAAAGCAACTGGTAAAGATGCTGCTTTTGAATTCCTTCAAAAACATGAAAATGTTTGGGGAAAGTGGGTGTCTGACGAAGCCGCAAAAAAAATTAAAGCTAGTCTGTAAACTTCTTTATTTTGCTCCTATGATTTAGTTCATAGGAGCAATTTTTTTATTATGGAATGGTTAACGAAATTTCCAGAAATGGATCGAAGTGGTTTAAGAGAGTTTAAAAAAACTGTAGATAATGCTTTTACATCTTTTTCAAGAAATTACGGCGAAGGTATAGAAAATTTTTTTGATCCTCTTTTAAGTTTTTTAGTTGCGTTTGAAAAGCTATTTTTAAATACGCCTTGGCCTATTACAATATTTGCCATTTTATTAATATGTTGGTTAGCCTCAAGATCAATAATAATTATTGCTGGAACATTTTTAAGTTTCCTATTAATTGGTTATTTTGGCATGTGGGAAGACACCATGTCTACTTTAGCAATAATTTTAGTAGCAACATTGCTTTGTATTTGTATTGGCATTCCTATTGGAATTGCAATGGCAAGAAGTAATAAGGTTCAAGCATTAATTTTACCAATTTTAGACGTAATGCAAACAATTCCAAGTTTTGTATATTTAATACCAGTGGTAATGCTTTTAGGGATAGGAAAAGTTCCAGGATTAATAGCTGTGTGCATATATGCGATACCACCAATAGTAAGGTTAACTAATCTAGGAATAAGACTAGTTGATAAAGACGTTTTAGAAGCAGCAGAGTCATTTGGAGCAAATTATTGGCAAAAATTATTTGGTATACAAATACCTCTTGCATTACCAACAATTTTTGCAGGAGTAAATCAAACTATTATGATGGCTCTCGCTATGGTTGTAATAGCTTCTATGATTGGTGTTCAGGGATTAGGGCTTCCTGTTTTAAGAGCTATTTCAAACCAGTATCTTGCCTTAGGATTAATGAATGGACTTGCAATTGTTGTGTTAGCAATAATTTTTGACAGAGTAACTCAAAGAATCGGAAAAAGAATGCAAAGATATAAGAGTGACTAAATGAATAATTTTATTAAAATTAAAAACTTATATAAAATATTTGGTAATAATACTACTGAAGCTCTGAATTTAGTTAAGACTGGTTTAAGTAAAGAAAAGCTTCTTGAAAAAACAAATTGTGTGCTCGGACTTAATAATATAAATCTTAATATACCAAAGGGTAAAATTCACGTGATCATGGGTCTATCAGGGTCAGGAAAATCCACACTTATTAGACATTTAAATAGATTAATCGAACCTACTTTTGGAGAAATAACAATTGATGGAGTAAACGTATTAGAACTTAATAATAAAGATTTGTTAGAATATCGACAAAAAAATATGTCAATGGTTTTTCAAAAATTTGCACTTTTTCCTCATAAAACAATTCTTGAAAACATTAGCTATGGTTTAATGGTACAAAATATTTCGGAACAAATTTATAAAGAAAAAAGTCAATTTTGGTTAAAAAGAGTTGGATTAGAAGGTTACGATAATTATTATCCAAATCAACTCTCAGGAGGAATGCAACAAAGAGTTGGTCTTGCAAGAGCATTGGCAACTGATGCAGAAATTTTACTTATGGATGAAGCGTTTTCTGCACTAGACCCGCTCATAAGAGCAGAAATGCAAGATGTTCTTATTGATTTACAACTTGAATTAAAAAAAACAATCGTATTTATAACCCATGATTTAGACGAAGCTTTGAAAATTGGCGAAAGAATTTCTATTCTTAGAGATGGTTTTGTTGTACAGGACGACAATCCCCAAAATATTATTCTTAATCCCTCTGACGATTACGTATCTGATTTTATAAAAGATATTAATCGTTCAAGAGTTATAAAAGCAAAGTCAATCATGACTAAGTCTGTTTCTATCAGTAAAGAAAATGTTCCTATAATTGATAGTGAAATGGTTTTAGAAGAAGTATTGCAAGAAATTACTAAAACAAAAAATTATTTTGTATTGGTTAAAGATAAAAAAGACAAAATTATTGGAAGAATAACATTAAACGAATTATTGACTGGAATTCAAAGACCTAGAAAAGAAATTAAAAAATATGCTTAATTGAATGGCCCTCTTCCAATTTGATGTAATGTGATATTTTTATTTATAAAATTTTCAGGATTTAAGGCATTTCTAAAATCAAAAACTATATTTCCTTTCATAAATTTTGATAAATATTTTGCTGACAATGTTCTAAACTCGCTCCATTCAGTCAAAATAATTGTTACATCAACATTTTCAATACAGTCTTCAATATTATCTGCAAAATATACATCCTTGATGTATTTAGAGGCTTCATCCATAGCAATAGGGTCATAAACTTTAATTTCTTTTACATTTTCAACTAAGGAAGGAATTAAATCTAGTGAGGGACTCTCTCTCATATCATCTGTCCCAGGCTTGAATGATAACCCTAATACAGCAACGCTCATATCTTTTATGCGATTTCCAAGTATATGATTTATTTTTTTAATAAGTGATTTCTTTCTATTGTTATTATAAGAAATTACATTATTTATGATTGTAAGATCAACATTGTTATCTGAAGCGATTTTTGATAAAGCAATTGTATCTTTCGGAAAACATGACCCTCCATATCCAGGACCAGGATGCAAAAACTTATTACCAATTCTTCTATCTAAACCCATTCCTCTTGATATAAAATGTATATCGGTATTTAGGCTTTCACATAAATCTGCCATTTGATTAATAAAGGAAATTTTCATAGCTAAAAATGCATTAGATGCATACTTTATCAATTCAGCTGACTTTAAATCTGTAAATAAAATGGGTGTTTGTATTAAATTAAGTGGTTGATAAATATTTTCCATAATTTTTTTTGACTTTTCATTTTTACAACCAATAATAACCCGATTAGGCCTCATAAAATCCTCTATGGCACTACCTTCTCTAAGAAATTCAGGATTTGATACTACGTCAAAACTTGCATTTCTATTATGCTTTTTAATAATGTTACTTATTTCTAAGGAAGTTCCAACAGGAACTGTTGATTTTGTGATTACAACACAGTATTTTTTTAAAATTGGCGCAATTTCTTTGGCCACTGCATATACATAAGTTAAATCTGCGTGACCATCACCTCTTCTTTCTGGAGTGCCTACCGCAATGAAAATTGCATCCGCGTCTGATATTGATTTTTCAATTGAATTAGAAAATTTTAATTTACCGTTCTTATAATTTTTTTTTACTAACACTTCCAAACCAGGTTCATATATAGGTAAGATTCCACTTTCTAAATTATTAATCTTTTCTTTGTCTTTATCTACGCAAATCACATCATATCCAAATTCAGAAAAACAGGCACCTGTCACCAATCCAACATAACCTGTACCTAACATTACAATTTTCATATTTAATAATTCCTTTTATATGGAGATGTGCTATTTAAATATATAATTTATATCACATATATATTACATGAATGTTAAGAAAGCAATATTCCCAGTAGGGGGACTAGGCACGAGATTTCTACCTGCCACCAAATCTATGCCTAAAGAAATGCTCCCTATAGTTGATAAACCTCTTATTCAATATGCTGTTGAAGAAGCTGCAAATGCAGGTATAGAACAATTTATATTTGTTACAAGCAGAGGAAAATCAGCTATAGAAAACCATTTTGATCACTCTTTCGAATTAGAAAACAATTTACTTGCAAAGGGAAAAAGGCAAACTCTAGCATCTGCTCAAGAAATGCTCAAAATACCTGGCAGTTATGCCTATGTTCGTCAACAAGAACCTGCTGGATTGGGTCACGCAATCTGGTGTGCAAGACATCTAATTCAAAATGAATCCTTTGCCGTTATACTTGCTGATGATTTAATTTTTGGACAATCAACAACAAAAGAAATGATAAAAAGTTATACGTCAGGAAATATGGTTGCTATTATGGAAGTTGATAAACAAAAAGTTTCATCTTATGGCATTGTCAAAGTAGATAAAAGCGATAAAGATTTAATGCAGATAAATCAAATGGTTGAAAAACCTTCTGTAGAAAATGCTCCTAGTAATTTAGCAATAATTGGAAGGTATATTCTTGATCATAAAGTTTTTGATGTTTTAGAAAAACAAGAACGTGGCGCAAGTCAAGAAATACAACTCACTGACGCAATCTCTTCTCAATTGGACAGAGTACCTTGTCTCGGATATAGAATTAAAAATGAAAGATTTGACTGTGGGTCAAAGCTTGGATTTTTACAAGCTAATATATCATTTGCTTTAAATAGAAAAGATTTAAATTCTGATCTCAGTAATTGGTTAAAAACAATAGTTTAATCAAAATGTACAAACATAATTTTCATCCTAGCATTTTAAGAGAATATGATATCAGAGGCATAATAAATGAAACTCTTTTTGAAAAAGATGCTTTTATGATTGGTTATTTTTTTGGATTAATTTGCAAAGAAAAAAATCTTAATAATGAAACAAATATTGTAATCAGTATGGATGGAAGATTATCTAGTGCAGATTTAAAAAAACAAACAATATCTGGTTTAACCAAATCAGGCTGTAATGTAATTGATATAGGATTAAATCCAACACCCATTTTATACTTTGGAAGTCACTATTTGAATGCTGATGGCGCAATTCAAATTACAGGGAGTCATAATCCTAAAAATTACAATGGTTTTAAAATGATGATAAATAATGAATCATTTTTTGGAAAAGATATTCAAAAATTAGGAGTTAAAGCTAAATCAGGTTCAAACATTAACATGAATGGTAGCATTGAAAGTTTAGATTTAGATGAAAAGTACTTAGAAAAGATTTTAATGCCATTAGCTAATGCCAAAAATTTAAAAGATAAAAAAATTATTTGGGACTGTGGGAATGGTGCTACGGGAGATATAATAAATAAAATAGTTAAATTAATACCATGTGAAAATACTGTTTTGTATTCAGAGATAGATGGTAATTTTCCAAATCATCATCCTGATCCAAGTAACGAAAGTAATTTAATCAAACTTAAACAAGAAGTAAAAAGACAAAATGCTGACTTTGGATTTGCATTTGATGGAGACGGAGACAGAGTTGGTGTTGTAAACAACAAGTTAGAGTTAATTGCAGGCGATATATTAACAACATTTTTAGCTCAATCTATATCTGAAAAAAAATACCCAATTATTTTAGATGTGAAATCTAGTCAAAAATGTAAACAATTTTTAGAAAACTTAGACTATGAAGTATTAATTTGGAAAACAGGACATTCTCACATAAAAACAAAAATGAAAAAGATCAAGTCTCAATTTGCAGGTGAGATGTCGGGTCATATCTTTTTTGGAGACAAATATTACGGTTATGACGACGCCATATACTCAAGTATGAGATTTTTAGCGCTAATTGAAGAAAACTATAAATTAGATGAATTTTTGAATTATTTCAAAAATAATTTTTCCACACCTGAAATCAAAATTAAATGTTCTGATGATAAAAAATTTAGTGTAATTGAAAATTTAAAACTTAAAATTCAAGATAAATATGCAACTAAATATTGTAATTTTATCGATGGAATCAGAATAGATTTAGATGTTGGTTGGTTTTTAATCAGAGCAAGTAATACAGAAAATTCTTTAATATTAAGAATCGATGGTAATACAAAGGAAAATTTTGTAAATTTATCTAAAGAAGTTGATGCTTTATTGAAAAGTGAAAAAATAATTGTAAATGATATTTTGCAAGTTTAATTGTAAAGGTAGGTTATGGAAGATTTAGAAATTAAAAGCTCTTTAAAAGTTTCAAAGTTGTTAAGTCAATTTTTGGAAAATGAAGTTCTTAATAAGTTGGATTTAAATGTTGATAAGTTTTGGGAAGATTTTGATCATGTAATTAAAGTTTTTGCTCCAAAAAATGAAAATCTCTTAAATAAGAGAGAAGATATAAAAAAGAAAATTGATGCATATTATATTTCAAACAAAAATAAACCATATAATCATGACGACTACATCAATTTTCTAAAGCAAATTGATTATATTGTTCCTGAAGGGCCAGACTTCAATATCAATACAGAAAATGTAGATATGGAAATTGCAAATATCCCTGGTCCACAACTTGTAGTTCCCGTAACAAATGCTAGATATTCTATTAACGCCGCTAATGCTAGATGGGGTAGTTTATATGACGCACTATATGGAACAGATGTCATACCTGAAGAAAATGGTTGTGAAAAAGGAAGTAGTTATAATGCAAAAAGAGGTGAAAAGGTTATAGCTTTTGCTAAAGATTTTTTAGATAAGTATTTTCCTCTCTCGAATGGATCTCACGCAGAGGTCACAAATTATTCTGTAATAGATAATGAGTTAACAATTAAACTGTCAGATAATAATGAAACAAATTTGAGAGAAAATAATAAATACATTGGGTTCAATAAAATTAATGAAGATATTTATGAAATTCTTTTAAAAAATAATAATCTTCATGTTATCTTATCATTCGATAAAAACTCCTTGATTGGGTCAAGTGACAAGTCTTCTCTTCAAGATGTTATTCTTGAATCTGCAATAACTACTATCCAAGATTGTGAAGACTCTGTAGCTACTGTAGATGCAGAAGATAAAGTTTTAGCCTATAAGAATTGGCTTGGTTTAATGAAAGGGGATCTTGAAGATACTTTTGAAAAAAATGGAAAAAAAATTGTAAGAAAACTTAACAAAACAAAAGTTTTCAAAACAAAAAATGGGGAATTACATTTGTCGGGATTGTCCCTAATGCTTATTAGAAATGTTGGTCATTTAATGACAAATCCAGCTATTATTTATTCTGGAAACAAAGAAATACCTGAAGGAATTATGGATACAGTTATTACTACTATGATATCAATGTTTGATCTTAAAAACGGAAAGAATAACTCTAAAACTGGTTCTGTATATATTGTAAAACCAAAAATGCATGGCCCTGAAGAAGTGGAGTTTACAATTGAATTATTTGCTGCAGTTGAAAAAATGCTTGGATTGCCAAATAATACAATAAAAATTGGTATTATGGATGAAGAAAGAAGAACTACAATAAATTTAAAAGAATGTATTAGGCATGCTAAAGAACGTCTAGTATTTATCAATACTGGATTTCTAGATAGAACAGGAGATGAAATACATACTGCCATGGAAGGTGGACCCATAATACCCAAAGCAGAAATAAAAGGTGCAGAATGGATAAACGCTTACGAAAAAAATAATGTTTTAGTAGGGTTAAAATGCGGTTTATCTGGCAAAGCACAAATCGGAAAAGGTATGTGGGCGATGCCCGATCTGATGAAAGATATGTATGAACAAAAAATACAACATCCTAAAAGTGGTGCAAATACAGCATGGGTACCAAGCCCAACAGCTGCTACTATACACGCACTTCACTATCATGAGGTTGACGTATTTGAGGAACAAAAAAATATAAGTAATCAAAGTAATAACTCTGACCTTCAGCCAAAAATTCTTACTCCTCCAATTGCATTTGGATATAACTGGTCTCCAGAAGATATCGAAAGGGAAATAGACAATAACTCTCAAGGGATTCTAGGTTACGTTGTAAGGTGGGTTGATCAAGGTGTTGGTTGTTCAAAAGTTCCTGATATTAATGATGTAGGTTTAATGGAAGACAGAGCAACATGCAGAATTTCTAGCCAACATTTAGCTAACTGGTTACATCATAATATTATTACCAAAGAGCAAGCCATCGCATCATTAAAAAAGATGGCTCAAATTGTTGATAAACAAAATGAAAATGATACTAATTACAAAAAAATGTCTAAGAATTATGATGGTTCTCTTGCTTTCCAAGCAGCTTTAGACCTTGTTTTTAAGGGCACTACAAGTCCTTCAGGTTATACTGAGCCAGTACTTCATGAACGAAGGCTAGAGTTAAAGAGTTTAAGCCGTTAGTTTAATTGTGTTTCTTAAATGATCTATAGGTATTAATCTACCAGCTCTATTTATATGCCAAAATGTCCAACCATTACAAGCAGGAAGACCTTGTAATGCCGCACCTACGGAATGAATAGAGCCTTTATTATCTCTAGAAATTAAACTTCCATCTGCTCTCACTTTTGCAGTCCATCTTTTTCTTAAATCAGTTAAAATCTCACCTGGAATTATAAGCCCTTTTTCTATGAGTGATCCAAATGGAACTCTTTTCACCTTTTCTTTTGGAGGCATTTGAATTAATTCAACATGTTCAATTTTTTTAGTATTGTTAATTCGATATTGAGCAGAGTTTACATAATTTAAATCTTGTTCAATACCTATGAAATTCCTATTTAACTTCTTTGCTACAGCTCCAGTTGTTCCTGTCCCAAAAAAGGGATCAAGTACAGTATCATTTATATTAGTGCTAGCTAATAAAATTCTGCTAATTAAACTTTCAGGTTTTTGAGTAGGATGTATCTTTATACCATCCTCATTTTTTAATCTCTCTTTACCATTACATATAGGAAGATTCCAATCAGATCTCATTTGCAAATCACCATTAAGAGATTTCATGGATCCATAGTTGAAAGTATATTTTGAGTGTTTATTTTTTGAAGCCCAAATCATAGTTTCATGAGCATTTGTAAATCTTTTTCCACGAAAATTAGGCATTGGATTGGTTTTAATCCAAACAATATCATTCAAAATCCAAAATCCTAAATTTTGAAGCATAAAACCAATTCTAAAAATATTATGGTAAGAACCTATAACCCAAATTGAGCCATTCGATTTTAAAATTTTTCTACAACTCTTTAGCCAACTCAAAGTAAAATCATCATAATGATCAAAACTATCGAAATTATCCCAATTTTCTTTCACTCCATTAACTTTAGTTTGGTCTGGGCGCAACAAAGTTTTAGATAATTGTAAATTATATGGAGGATCTGCAAAAATTAGATCGACAGAATTTTCAGGAATTTTTTTTAATATTTCTAGAGAATTTCCATGAAAAATTTTATTTTTTATTTTTTTTATATTCATTATTTATATCTTGTTGATAAGCACTTAATATAATGTGATAGAATTATAAAAATTCAATCAAGTCAATAGTTTATAGTGTAATAAATATTTACTAACAATATGTAGATTTTTTCTTTCACTAAGTACCAAATATTGTACTTATAGGCTTAAAATTCCTTCTATGAATTTTCGTTGTTCCATGTTTCATTATCATATCTCTATGCTCTTTTGTTCCATAACCGACATTATTTTTAAAATTATAATAAGGACACAATACATGCTGTCGATACATTATAGTATCTCGTGTCTCTTTTGCTATAATACTAGCAAGAGCAATAGACATTATTTTTGAATCTCCTTTAACAATGCAATAAATTTTTATTCTATTTTCAATAAGATCGTATAAATTTTTAAAAATTTCAAATTTCGGAAATCTATTTCCATCAAAAAATATGTCAAAAAATAACTTTTTATCAGTATTAAAACTGAAATTCTGAACCATTAAAAGAATTGCCCTAAGCGCTGCTAAATCGTTACTAGCATTTATTCCAAAATTTTCAATTTCATTCACCGTTGAACATCCTATGGCGCTTGTAGAGAAAGTTGACGAAGACGCTAATATATCTCTTCTATGCTTTTTACTCATTTTTTTGGAATCATTGATTTTTGGTAAATTTAAGAATTTTGAAGGATAAATATATGATGCACAGCTCAAAACTGGGCCTGCCCAACAACCTCTTCCAACTTCATCCACTCCTATCATTACTCTTTCAGAATTAAAAAGATACTTTTTTTCCTCAAAAAGATTTGGCACTAGTTTAACTTATTATGTTTCATTCAATCTAGGCATAATTTCAACAAAATTACATGGCTTATGTCTAATATCTAATTGAAATTTTAATATTTCTTCCCAAGCATCTTTACAGGCTGATGGAGAACCTGGTAAACAGAATATGTATTTCCCTCTCTTTGTTCCTGCAATTGCTCTGCTTTGTATAGTAGAAGTTCCAATTTTTTTATAAGAAATAAATCTAAATAATTCACCAAAACCATCAATTTTTTTATCAAAATAATTTTCTAAAACATCTACTGTTATGTCTCGACCTGTTAATCCTGTTCCACCTGTGGTAATAATGACATCTAAGTTTTTATCATTTGTCCATTTGTTAAATATAGATAAAAGTTCTTTAGGTTCGTCTTTAACAATATCTCTTGAAATGCATATATGACCACCATCTTCAACTAGTTTTCTTAATGTTGATCCTGATTTATCATTATCAAAATTCCGAGTGTCTGAAATTGTTAATATAGCTATATTTATTCCAAAAAATTTTATTGATTTATCTATCATTTTTAAAATCGTATTCTGGGATACTTCCACTAGCCAATTTAAATAACAAATCAGGTTTTTCATTTAATCTTATTTTGTAAATCCATAAATTCGTAAGTACTAATTTAATATAGTTTCTTGTTTGTCTTGCAGGTAACGTTTCAATCATAAAAATAGGATCAATTTTAGTTTTATAAAAATTTTTTGACCACTTACTAAAATTACCCGGACCAGCATTATAAGAAGCTAACATTTTACTAACATCATTTTTAACAATATCTAGATCTAAAAGAAATTTTATATATTTTGATGCAACATATAAATTTTTATTTTCATCATATAACATTTCTTTTTTTCGATATGCCCTATCTTTCATTATAAATGAGGCTGTTGACGGTAAAACTTGCATTAAGCCTAACGCATTGGCATAACTCTTGGCTCTAGGATTAAAACCAGACTCTTGTCTTGATATTGAAATTAAAAGAGATTTATCCTGAATTGGTAAAGATGTTACATTCCAATTTGGAACTGGATACAAGCCACCAAGAAGGATTTTATTATGATCGTTTCTTAAAATGGCAGACAATCTAAAAGCGAAACCAGGCATATTATTTTTAGATGCAAAAGATATAATTTCTGGATATTCTTTTTCATTAAAGTTGAAAATTATTTTTCTAAATTCTCTTGACGCTTTATGATACTCAGAAACTTGTATTAATGCTAAAATTCTCTTTCCAGCTTTTAATGATTTCAATTTTGCAATAAATTGTTTTGATATATCTTCTAATTTAAAGTCATAATTATCTTGATAACCTAATGCAGCTTTACTTAGGGTCGAATAAAACGTTCTATGATGTTTAATTGACTTATATAAATGTTTGTTAACATTTTTATATTCACCCAAATGATAGGCAACCTTTGCTGACCAAAAACTTCCAGCCGATAAAATACTCTCTGGACCATCTTCTAAGTTAGAAAGATTATTAAAAAACCATTTAGATAATCCAAGTTTTCCTAGTCTCCAAGCAGCTAATCCACCAGACCAAAAAGCTAATGCATTTTTGTGCCCAGATAAACTTATTGATATTCTTGCTTGTCTTAAACTTTTTTCATCTCTTTTAAAAATAAAATATGCATGCGAAAGTTCTGCTCTCAATTGAGCTAATTCTTGAGATGTAAGTTTCTGTTTTGTTTTTATTGATGATAATAAATTTTCAACATAGTCCAAATTTTTTCTTCTAATGGCTCTTCTTACTTTTATTGAAATTATAAAGGAGTCTCTTTTGTGTTTTGACTTTGCAAGAGGAAAAGTTGGTTTAATTAAATCTTTGGATATATTTCCATAACCATTCAAAAAGTTTCCACTTGGCTTTTTGGGTGGTTTCGATTTAATTGGTTTTCTTCTTATAGCAATTCTATGAATTTTATAAGCATCTGGATGGTCATGATACTCATTTAACCAATCCTTTAACTCTTTATAAGAACTTCTCCATCCTGTCGGATGCAAATATTTATCAGCATTCAAGGTTCCCAATAGAATTTTATTGTCAATTTGTTTTTTTAGTTTTTCTATTTTTTTCCATACTTTTGAATTCCTGCTTTTTATTTGCTTTGATTGTAATTTAAAAACTTCTTTATAAATCTTAATATCATTGTCATTTAATAAGTTAATTTTGAGGTGATTATCTGCAAATAAATAACTGGATTTTAGAAAAATGCTTAATAACAAAATTAAAAACCATTTTAAGTATTGATAATTAAAAATCATCTAACTTTTCCTTTAATAATTTCAACTCAACCCACGCCTCACGTTTTAAACTTTGGTTTTTCATAATATTAGACACTGAAGGAATTTTAAAATAATCAAAATTTAAATTTAATTTATTTGCTTTAAATAATTTTTCTAAGTCTATGGAGCACATATCAATTAGAATCCTTGGGTTTAAAATTGTAAAATAAAGTTCTAATATTTCTTCTACTTTACTTATATGATTTTCCATTAATTTTTCTATATCAATATTAATAATAAATAATTCATCAATGTTTTGTCCAATTGAAAGAAACATTTTGTCCAATAGCTCTGGTTTTTTTTTAGGTTGATCAAGACTCATAAAACTATTTTTTTCAGATAGTAATAAAATATTTTTTGAAGATATATTTTTATTCCTTAATATCAATTGTAAATTATTTTTAATTTGCCATTTTTTGATATAATTATCTATATCCTCTATACTTTTAAATTTTTCTTCAATTTTACTTTGTTCTACCCCTATATTCTTCTCTTGAATAAAAGATACATTTAATCCTAGATCTAATAAAAAACTACTATAATTTTTTAACTTCAAAAATTCATTTTCATTTTTTAGTTCCATGATAGTTATGATAGGATAATTTGATGATGTCGTATATAATATAATCTTTTTCCAATGAAAATTTTAAAGTTAATTTCTTGGTTTACAATAATTGTTTTTTTCACGAGTTGTGGGAATAATTTAAAACAAAATGAAACAAAAATGAAATTTGAAAAAACTTCAAATTTTGGTCGTTTTTTGTCAACAAAATACTCCTTAAAATTAGGTGATAATGATATTGCATCAAAAATAATTTCAAAATCTAAAAATTTACGCTCAGACTTAACATTAGCTGAATTAAATTTTAATAGTTACTTAATTAATGGTGATTTTGATAAAGCAAAAGAATTTAAATTAATTGCTCCATCTGGTTTAAGTAACTTGCCGATGTATGATCTACCTGATTTTGTAATTAATTTAAAAGATGAAAAATTAATTAATACAAAAGATTTAGATTTTATGAAAAATCAACTACCAGGATTTAACATAATTTTTGAAAATCTTAAATATATGGAATTAGTTAAAACTAATAATTTTGATGATGTTACTATAAATAAAAATACATCAAATATTTTTAAACTATTAATTTTTGAAGGTACAAAGATTGAAAATCAAGTTTATTTAAATTTACCAAAGACAAATTTGAGTGTCATTGAAAATGTTTTATTTTTAGAATACTTAAAAAGAAATAATCCTAAAAAATTTAATGAAGAAATTAATAATTTTAGCTTGAGATTCAATTACGATATTAGAACTTTAAAATTATACTTTAAAAACCAAAAAAATGTTAATAAAAAACCTAATCAAAAGTTTATATTTGCTAATTTATTCACTTATATATCTTTCATTCTTAGTTCAAAAAAAAATATTCCTAATTCATATTTAAAAATTTTAAATGAAATATCACATTTTATAGAGCCTACTCTAGGAAACAGTAATTATTTTTTAGCAGAAATATACTTTAATGAGAAAAATTTTAAAATTGCTTTAAACAAATTAAATAGAATTCGTCAGGATTCCTTTATGTTTTTATATTCAAGAATTAAAAAATATAAGATTTTGAAAATTGTTGATAAAAACAAATCAAATTTACTTTTGAAATCTATTGAGAAAAAATACCCTGAAAATAATGAAGTATTATCTTTAATTGCAAATAATTACAGAGATCAAAATAAATGTCATAAAGCTATTAAGATTTATAATAAATTAATTGTGCAAAGTAAAAATGAATATAGATATAATTATCTTAAAGCAATTTGTTTGGATAAACTTAATAAATGGGAAGATTCAAAAAAAATATTAATTAAGCTTATTTCCGAGAAACCAAATGATGCCTATGCACTTAACTATCTGAGTTATTCAATGGCTATAAGAGATGAAGATTTAATTGAAGCAAAAAAACTTATAACAAAAGCATTAGAAATTGAAAAAAATAATGGCTTTTTTTTAGATACTCTAGGCTGGATACAATTTAAACTTAATGATATAAATAAAGCTATAAGATCTTTACAGTTAGCTATAGAATTAGAACCAAATAATTCAGAAATAATTGATCATCTAGGTGACATATATTACAATATTGGAAGGAAAAAAGAGGCTATTTATGAATGGAAAAGAGCTTTAATTGGAAATGCAAATGATAAGTTGAAAAAAGATATAAAATCTAAATTAGACAGATATGCTCAATGACACATTCTATCTCTTTAATTGCCCCAGCAAAATTAAATCTAAATCTTATTGTTAAAGAAAAATTAAAAAATGGTTATCATTCATTAGAAAGTGATATTTGTTTTTTAGACCTACATGATGAAATAAATATTGAAATTAGTAATTTAAATAATATCAAAATAAGTGATAAAAGTACTTTTTCATTACAAAATGAAAGTATTTTATTGAAAACATTGAACTGTTTTAATAGAGAATTCAAAAACAAAAATAAATTTGAAATTACTTTGAAAAAAAATATACCAATAGGAGCTGGCTTAGGTGGAGGATCTTCTGACAGTGCAACTCTATTATTAGGGCTTAGATATTTTTATAACAAAAATCTTCACAATTCAAAAAAAATTACTTTAACAAAACTAAAGGAAATAGGTCTAAAAATTGGATCTGATGTTCCCGCATGCATAGTTGGTAAGAGCCTAAAATTAAGTGGAATTGGAGAAAAATTAGAAAAAATATACGTTCCAGAAAATTACAAATTTTTATTAATTTATCCAAACAAGACTTTATCAACAAAATTAGTATTTGATAATTTTAATTTTAGAACTGAAAATAATTTAAACCCCATATATTTTAATAAGATTAAAATATATAACTCTCTGAAATTTGCATCTCAATCCATTGAACCAGAAATTAATAAAATGTTAAAAATATTAAAATCTTTTGAGAAAATTATTGCCTTTGGTATGTCTGGTAGTGGATCAAGTTGTTTTGGCATATTTAAAAGCTCTAAAGATTTTATAAATGATAAGGAGTTTGAGAAATTAAAATTTAAAAAAAACTATTTTATTTGGCATGGTAATAAAAAAGAGTTTGGATATAATAGAATAATATATTAAATATGCATATGTTGGGGTGTAGCCAAGTGGTAAGGCATCGGGTTTTGATCCCGTGTACCGTAGGTTCGAATCCTACCACCCCAGCCAAATATTACATTAATTTATTGAAGTAATAACCACCTAAATTATCTGAACAAATAAATGGATGTTGATACTCGAAAGCATCAAGTTTTTTTTTCAAACTATATATATGCGTTTCTAATGTATGGGTATTAATTCTCTCGGTAATACCCCAAACATTTATTAATATTTCATCCTTTTTAAGAACATTTTCTTTATTTTCTAATATAAAATTTAGTAATCTACTTTCTTTTTCAGTGAGATTTATAATCTTATTTCTATTTAATAAAGTTTTAGTCTCAGGCCTGAAAATTAAATCACGAGTTATTTTGATGTTTTTCTGGTTTGTTTCAAAACTTGTAAAAAAATCTTGCATAATATCAATGATTTGCTTAAGTCTGAATGGCTTAACAACAAAACTAAGATTATAGAATTTTTTAAATTGAGATCTATCAATATGATCATCATAGATAACAATAATCTTTGATTTTTTTTCATTTGCTAAATTTATCAAAGTATTATGATTATCTTTAATGAATTTAAAATTGACTATTATTAAGTCTATTGTATCAAGTAGATTAAGGCTATTAATGTTATACGTTTTTAAAAATTTTATATTGAAGCTTTTTTCAAAAACTATTGATACTTGTTCTTCAATTAAATCATTTAATGGTTGATCATTATCAATTATAACAAATTTTTTTTGCATTTTTTTAACTATATATATATATAACATCTATTATATTGTCATGAAACATAATCTACAATTTGAAAGAATATTATTTGAGTTGAATAGGGGACATCATATTATTCTCTCTGATTATGAAAACAGATGTAACATTCTATTTTCAGCTACAGAAGCAATTAATGAGAATACTCTTCTTTTTCATAAAAAATTTTCAAAAAGCTCTCCAAGTATTTTACTGTCAGCTGAAAGATGTAAGAAATTAAATATTAAAACTGATTATTGTTGTTCTTTTTCAATTGATTTTAAATGGACAATGAAGAATATCTATAATTTAGCATTTGGTAATATTGTAGACAATGGCTTAAATTTAAATGGAGTAATTGAAGAAAATTCAAAACTTATGAATTTAAGTTTACAAATACTTAAGAAAGCTAAATTACTTCCCAGTGGTATTTTTTCAATAATTGATATTCCTCAAAACATTTCAATTGAACAATTAGCTTTAAAAAATAAAATATTTTACTTAAATGTATCTGACCTTGAAGAAATAATTGATATAAAAAAACCTAACATTGAAATTATAACAAGAGCTAAATTGCCAATAAAAAAAACTAATGCTTCGGAAATAATTGTTTTTAAATTTAATAATGAACCAAAAGAGTTTTTTTGTATTCTAATTGGTAAAATTAACAACAGAAATCAATCTGATTTTTCCCCAACAGTAAGAATTCATAGCCAATGTGTAACTGGAGATATATTCCACAGCCTAAAATGTGATTGTGGAGAACAATTAAACAAATCTCTCGATATAATGGTTAAAAATGGAGAGGGTGTATTGATTTATCTTCCACAAGAAGGAAGAGACATAGGTCTGACAAATAAAATAAGGGCATATAAACTTCAAGAAGATGGATTGGATACTGTAGATGCAAATTTAACATTAGGTTTTAGAGACGATGAGAGATCGTATGATGTTGCAGTTGCAATATTAAAAAAATTAAATTTTACAAAGATTAATTTAATTACAAATAATCCAGAAAAAATTAAAAAGTTAAATGAAGGGGGATTAGAAGTTTTAAAAATAATTAAATTAAACATTGAACCAAACGAAATTAATGAAAATTACTTAAAAACTAAAAAAATTAAATCTAACCACATTTATGATTAATCTCTTTTACCAAAAAATGAGGTGCCTATTCTTAGATAGGTAGAGCCAAATTTAATTGCTTTTTCGTAATCCAAAGACATTCCCATAGATAAATGATTAAGTTTAAATTTATTTGCCAATTCTCTTAAGATACAAAAATGAATGCTTGGTTCTTCATCTACAGGAGGCAAACACATCAACCCTGTAATGGGTATTTTTAGAGTATTTACAAATTTAAAAAATTCTTCAAACTCTTCTAAGCTAATACCTGATTTGTTCTGTTCATCTCCAGTATTTACTTGTATCATAAATGACTTAGTCTTACTTGTGGATGTCAAATGTTTTGATATTTCTAAAGCTAAATTTTTCCTATCTAAAGTATGAATTACGTTAAAGAAATTTAGAGCTTTTTTTACTTTGTTCGTTTGTAAATGACCTATATAATGTAATTCAATATCTTCGTAAATGTCTAAAATGCTTGTCCATCGTTTTATTGCGTCTTGTACCTTATTTTCTCCGAAAACTCTATGACCAGCTTTTAAAGCATTTTTGATTTTATAATCAGGTTGTTGCTTTGAAACTGCAACAAGTTTAGGCGAAGATTTAGAAGAATAAAATGATTCTTTATGACATTTTTCTATTGTTTTTATCAAACTATGTCTATTAGCAAATATATCATCCATATTAAACCATCTAAATAGTGTTGCAAAATTGCCACAAAAAATAAAAATTGTGATAAATATGCAAAAAAAACTATAGAAATATCTATTATTACTTTGTATATATATATCATTAATTTTCAAGGGGAAAATTAAGCTAACATAAGTTGTTTTATCAACTTAATTTAAAGAGAGGATTACGTTATGCGTAAATTACTTTTAACTTCCTCTGCTCTAGTTGCCGCTGCAAGTATATCATCATA
>CACMNV010000009.1 GCA_902615025.1 uncultured SAR116 cluster alpha proteobacterium
CCGGTGCTTTCAACCGCTCAGCCACCCATCCATTAAATGTTTATATTTGATACAAACATTTTATAGTAGTGTCAATAAGGTTGTGTAGTATGAAATGATGAATGAAATTATTTACAGTAAGTTTCATAAAATTTATTCTAAGTTAATATTATCTTTTAGAAGAAACTTAATTGTTTTTATTAAAAGATATTGAAGGAAAAGATTGATTAAGATATGTTTAAGATATGTCTAAAACGGGTAATCAACATTTAAAATCTTTAAGAGATGGTAGAGAAGTATATCTTAATGGCAAAAAAATCAAAGATGTAACTAAACATCCAGCTTTCAAAAATGCTGTTGCTGCAACAGCAAATCTATATGATTTTCAATCTGATCCAAAAAATATTGAATATATGACATTTGAGAGCCCAACCTCAAAAAAAAGAGTAAACCGATGTTGGCAGCTCACTAAAAGTTACGATGAGTTAGTTTTAAGACGTAAGTCAATTTCTAGTTGGGCTAAACTATCAGCTGGTTGGTTGGGTCGATCTCCTGATCATATAGCTTCGTCAATGGTTGGACAAGTGATGGGTCTAAATGTTTTTGAAAACCACTCTCCCGATCGTGCAAAAGCCCTTTTAGATTATTTTAACTGGGCTAGGGATCAAGATCATTATATGACATATGTCATAATAAATCCCCAAGCAAATCGTAATAAAAATATTAGTGAACAAAAAGATGAATTTTTAGCCACAGCAGTTGTAGATGAAGATTCTGAAGGAATTACGGTCCGAGGTGGTAAAATGCTTGGTACAGGTTCAATAATGGCAAATGAAATACTTTTTGCTAATATTCAACCTTTAATGCCTGGAGAAGAAAAGTATGCTATATCATTTGCCATTCCTATGAATACAAAGGGTCTTAAAATAATGTCACGAAAATCATATGAAGAAACTGCTACATCTACTTATGATTATCCATTATCTTCAAGATTTGATGAAAATGATGCTCTTATATATTGTGATGATGTAAAAGTACCTTGGGAAAGAGTTTTTATCTATAAAGACACTGATACAGCAAGAGCTCAATTTCAAGATACATATGCTCATTACATGCAAAATTATCAATCTCAAATTAGATTAATGATAAAAATGCAATTTCAAATTGGAGTTGCAAGACGTATTTGTGAGACGATTGGTACATTAAATATGCCCTCTGTTTCTGAAAAATTAGGACAAATGGCAGCTCAAGCTGCCATGGTTGAAGGTTTGGTTTATGGGATGGAATCAGGTGGTGGATATTATAATGGTTATTATGTGCCTGATAGAAACCTAATGTATACAGCCCAAGTATTAACACAGCAATTATACCCAGAGTTCATAACATCAATGAGAGAGATAGCTGGAGGTGGTCTAATAATGCTACCTTCGTCAGTAAAAGATTTTGAAAACCCTGAAATAGCAAGATATATTCATGCAACTCAAAATTCAGCGGTTGGAACTTCCGAAGAAAAAGTGAAATTCATGAAACTTGCTTGGGATGCTATTGGGTCAGAGTTTGCAAGTAGGCACACCCAATATGAAATGTTTTATGCAGGAGCGCAATTTGTTACAAGAGGACACGCTTTAAGAACTTATGATTGGAATAGATCAAAGATTTTAGTTGATGATATTTTAAATAGTTACAATCTAGAAGACATGTTCGAGGAAAAAAATGTTGCTGCTGAATGATTGTTAATAGATAAGTTCCTTATTTTTCATAGCAAATATTTAAACTTTGAATTAAATTATTTAAAGATATTAGTATTTAAATGTTTAATTAGTTTAAATTTCATGTTTTCTTACAATTGAGATATAAGAAGTAACTATGGTTGATAAAGTTCTAATTCATCCTTGAATAAATAAATTACTTTCTGACATCATTTTTTGCATAACTTTTTCTGAAATTTTTAATAGTTCTACTTTGGTCATTGATTTTACATTTGATGTTCTTGATTGATTATTCAAAACACCAAGTTCACCAAACACTTTATTTTTCTCTAACACAAAATTTGGCTTATTATCAAATTATTCTGATAAATAAATTCATACTTCTCCCTTTATAATCACATATACATATTCACTGGTATCACCAAGTCTTATAATTATTTCGTTTTCATCAAATGTTATTTTTTCCATATAAATATTACAATAAAGTATATTATAAAGTATTACTTAAACGATTTATTTAGTAATTATAAAAAAGTGTCAATCTAAACAATTATTTTATTTTTATTGTTTAACATTTTATATATTTATATTACATTTTGAAAATGTTAAATAATCTGAATCCTAGTAAAATAGTATCTCTTCAAGAATTTTATCAATTTGCTAAAAAGAACACTCCAATTGAAACCTGGGATTATATAATCGGTGCAGCCGATACAGAAACAACTTTTAAAAAAAATCGTTACGCATTAGATACTTATGCTTTTAGACCAAGAATTCTAAATGATGTGGAGCATGTAGATACAAGCACCAAAATATTTGGTTATAATTTTTCACTTCCAGTTTTTTATGCACCAATAGGTTCTATGCAAGATTTTGTAAAAGATGGTGCATTAAATTCGACTTTATCTGCATATGATAAAAAAATATTTCATATGCTAAGTTCAACGTGGTCAGGTGGAGTGGATATAATTGGCAAATCAGTAAATTATCCTAAAATATATCAACTTTACATTCGTGGAGATGAAAATTGGGTTTATGAACAAATTTCTAAAGCAATAGATAACGGGTTTATTGCACTTTGTCTCACAGTGGATTTAGATGCGTATGGGAGAAGAGAAAGAGACCTTTTGAAAAGATATAAAACAACATCTAGAAAAACAGCAACTGGACCAGAGTATCAAATGAAATTTTCTTGGAAAGATGTAAGGAAAATTAAAAATAAATTTAATATACCAATTATTTTAAAAGGTATTGCAACAGAAGAAGATGCTAAAATCTGTATTAATGAGGGTGTTGATGTGATTTATATATCCAATCATGGTGGGAGACAATTAGATTACGGTTTTGGAGGAGCTGATTTAATTCAACCAATATCAGAGGTTGTTAAGAATAAATCAAAGGTATTTTTTGATGGCGGTGTTTGTAGAGGAACAGATGTTGTTAAAGCAATTTCACTTGGAGCTGATTGTGTTGGAATAGGACGCCTACAATGTTATGCAGCTGCAACTAATGGGAGAGAAGGCTTAAATAAAATGATTGATATTTTAACACATGAAATTTTGGTATGTATGAGATTATTAGGTGTAAATTGTTTCAGTGATCTTAATAGTAATCATGTCAAAAAGGATATATCCATATCTGATCCATCATTAATTAGTTCATTTCCATTAATTGAAGAGGGGTACTAATTTTGTACAAAAATATTTATAATTTTCAATTATTTTATAAAGTACTTAGTTTTTTTAAAAAATTTAAAATTTTTTTTATTTTTATTTTACTTTGTAGTTTCAGTTTAAATTATTCTTTTGCTGATGATAAATTTAAATCATTTTTAAATAATTTTTTAAATGAAAAAGTTTCAAATAAATATAGTAAAACAATTATAAATGACCTAAAGAAAAATTCTTATTTTATTAAAAGGGTTGTGGAATTAGACAGGTCACAACCTGAATTCACATTATCTTTAAATCAATATCTTGCCAAGGCAGTTTCTACAAATCGTATAAAGAAAGCTAAAAAACTTTATAAAGACAATTACTCTCTTCTAAAAAAAATTGAAACATATTATAAAGTTCAACCTCGTTTTATTGTAGCTTTATGGGGCATTGAAACAGATTTTGGGCGTTACACAGGTTCATTTAAGGTTATACCATCTTTGTTAACTTTAATTTATGATGGAAGGAGAGCAAAATATTTTGAGAAAGAATTTTTCTATGCTCTTGATATTGTAAAAGGTGGTCATGTCTCAATGAATAGCATGTATGGATCTTGGGCAGGTGCTATGGGACAATGTCAATTTATGCCGTCAAGTTTTGTGAAATATGCACAAGACTGGAATAAGGATGGAAAAAAAGATATTTGGAAAACTAAGTCTGATGTCTTTGCATCAGCAGCAAATTATCTTAAAAATACTGGTTGGAATTATAATCAAACATGGGGAAGAAAAGTTTATATTGGTAAATTAAGTAAAAAAATTGATGAAAATAAAAAACATAAATTAAGTTATTTAAAGCAATTAAATTTATTAAACTTTGATAAAAAAACTCTTCCAAATTCTAATATAAACGCAAGAATTATATTCTTAAAAAATGAAAAGGATTATGGATATCTTGCATATCAAAATTTTGATAATATTTTAAAATGGAACCGTTCAAATTATTTTGCTATCGCAGTAGGGAGTCTTTCCGATCATATTTTGTATGGCAAGTAGAAAAATGATTAATTTTATTCTAATTGCTTTATTTTCTTTTCTATCATCATGCACTTCAGTAGAATTGGCAGCAAATTTAGGAAAAAAAGTCTTTATAAAAAAAGACCAACTAGAAAAGTCTAATGGCATATATAAAATTGGAAATCCATACGTTGTTGATGGAAAAAGGTATTATCCAAAGAAAAATTTAAATTATGACGAAAAAGGCATTGCTTCTTGGTATGGCCCAAAATTTCATGGCAAGCTTACAGCTAATGGTGAGATTTTTAATAAATATAAACTAACTGCTGCTCATAAAACTTTACCAATTCCTTCAGCAGTAAGAGTAACTAATCTAAAAAACAATAAATCATTGATAGTTAGAATTAATGATAGAGGACCTTTTGTTAACGATAGGATAATAGATTTATCATATCAGTCAGCTAAAGAACTTAAACTATTAGAAGCTGGAACTGGTTTTGTAAGAGTCCAATTGCTTAGATCTGAAAGTCTTCTGCTAGAAAAACTTGCAAAAAAAGGGCAATTCCCAGAAATTAATGAAATTATAAAAAAAACCACACCTCCGATCAATCAGGTAAATTATTCTAATGTATCAATACAAAAAATAGGAGAAACTAAGTTAAGTAATAAAAGTGAAGAAACATTTAAAAAAAATAAAATTGATACACATGTAAATGATGTAAAAAAAAGGGTTCAAGCACTAAAAATAAATGGAAAAAGATATAAGATTTGGATACAAATAGCGTCTTTTTCCAATATAAAGTCAGCAAATATATTGAAGTCAAAATTTAATTCTATTAAAAATATAAATGTTAAAAAAGCTAATTTAAATGGTAAAGCTTTTTACAGAGTAAGGGTGGGACCATTTAAAAAATTCGATGAGACTAAAGAAATTTATAATTTTTTAATTAACAGTGGCATGGAAGGGACAAAAATTTTTGTTGAATAATATTATGAAGATTAAAACTATTTTAACTTTAATTTTAATGATTATCCCTTTTAATGTTTATGGAAATTTTTTAAAATTAAATACCCCAGCAAAACAAGTAATTTTATATGATCATGAACTTAAAAAAGTTTTATTTGAAAAAAATTCTAATGATTTGATGAAGCCAGCATCTATGGCAAAAATAATGACTGCTTATATAGTATTTGATAGATTGCAGGAAGGAAGTTTAAGCTTAGATGATAGATTTGTTGTTAGCAAAAATGCTTGGCAAAAAGGTGGGTCTAGAACATTTCTTAAACTCAATTCTGAAGTAACGATAAGTGATTTGCTAATGGGTTTAATTGTTCAATCTGGAAATGATGCCGCTATAGTACTTGCTGAGGGAATTTCTGGTAGCGAAGAAGATTTTGCCATTCAAATGAATCAGTATGCTGAATCATTAGAAATGAAAAATACTTATTTTACAAATTCTACTGGATGGCCTCATGAAGACTTAAAGACAACAGCTCATGACTTAATCATCTTAACAGAAGCGCTTATTAATAATTTTCCTAAGTTATATAAACTTTTTTTAGAAAAAGAATTTACATTTAATAATATCAGGCAGCCAAACAGAAATCCTTTATTAATAGGTCGCTTTAAAGTTCCTGGTGCGGATGGATTGAAAACTGGTCATACTAATGAATCTGGTTATGGACTTATTGGTTCAGTTGAAAGAAAAAATAGAAGAATTACACTTGTAATAAATGGCCTTAATAGTATGAGACAAAGAGGAAAAGAAAGTAAGAGATTAATTGAGCTAGCATTTAGAGAAACGTATATATTAAGAGTATTCCAAAATAACGATGTTTTAAGTTCTGCAAATGTTTGGCTCGGGAATAAATCAAAGATTAATTTAATGGCTGAAAAACCATTAAAAATTTTAGTCAACAGGTCATCATTGAGAATGATTAAAACTACAATTTTATGGAATGATCCAGTTAAAGCACCAATTAAAACGGGCCAAAAAGTAGGGGTAATTAATATTAAAATTCCTGGTAGTGATACTCTTGAGTTAAATTTAGTTTCAAAAGATAAAGTAAATGGATTAGGTCCAATTGATAAGATAAAATCTGCTATTAATTATTTGATATTTGGTGGAGATATAAATTAAAAATCTCCTTTCAAAAAAAACAATTGAAAAAGGAATATTTATAACTTTTGAAGGAGGTGAAGGGTCTGGTAAATCTACTCAAATTAGTTTTTTGTCAAAATTGTTAAATGAACAAAAAATAGCGCACATTATAACAAGAGAACCAGGTGGAACTGAAATTGGAGAGCAAATTAGGAAAATTTTACTCCAAGGGAAAATAGATAAACTTGATTCTTATTCAGAATTCCTGTGTTTTGCAGCTTCAAGAAGAGAGCATTTAAAAAAAATAGTTTTGCCTGCTTTATCAGAAAATAAGATAGTTATATGCGATAGATTTCTAGACTCTTCAATAGTATACCAAGGAATGGTTGGCGGCTTAGATGAAGAAATAATCTTAAATGTTCATGATAATTTTTGCTATAATAAATATCCAGATTTAACTTTGCTACTTGATGTAAATCCTAAAATTGGATTGGCAAGAAAAAATAAAATAACCTTAGTTGAAAACAGGTTCGAGAACTTTAAAGATGATTTCCATGAACTTGTTCAAAAAAACTTTTTACAATTAGCACGTAAGTACAATAATAGATGTCGTGTTATAAATGCAAATAATGATAAAGATTTTATATTTAACGAAATCATTGATCAATTAAAACATTTCTTTTCTATAACTTTAAAATGAATGAAATTTTCTGTTCAAAAATAATAAAAAATTCAGTTGAAAAAATTTTAAATCAACACGAATCATGTGTGTTTATTTTTTATGGACAAGAGGGTATTGGAAAAAGATCTTTTGCAAATTATTTAGCTAATAAAATTTTACAATCAAAAATTAATAATAATTATTTTAAAATTGACCTTCCTTTAAAATTAAACCAATTTCAAAAAAAAAATGAAAATTTATTTTTAAATAACACTCACCCAGATGTTTTTATTCTTGAAGAAGAAAAAAATAAGTCGATAAAAATAGACAAAGTAAGAGAATTAAAACAATTTTTAAGTCAAACATCTTCGGTTTCAGAATATAAAATAATAATAATAGATCCAATTGAAAATCTAACAATAAACGCAACTAACACTTTGCTAAAAAGTTTAGAAGAAACAAGTCATAACACCTATGTATTTTTAATCTCACACAATCTAGAAAATGTTCTTAAAACTATTCAGTCAAGAGTTTTTAAATTTTATTTTAATCCAATTTCAAAAGAAAACTTTATTTCATTATTAAGTAATAATAAAGAATTTATCTTTAACAACGAAGAGTTAATTTTAGTCAATAACTTATTTAATTTTAGTCCAGGTAAATTTCTTCAATTTTACCCTGAAAAAAACTTTTTAATGAATGACTATGTTCAGTTTATTGATGATTTTGTAACTAGAAGTTCTTCTACCAAAAGTACATCAGATATTAATGATTTTGAACTGAATTTAAAATTATTATTTTTGAATAATTTTATAAAGAACATATTATCTTACTTTGTAGAAAAAAAATTTAACGATTTTACAATTAATTTTGAAAAAGAAATTATCAAAAACTTAAATTTAAATAGCGTTTTAATAGATAAAATATATAATGAATTTAACTTATTTCAGTCACATCTAAGAGATGCTTTAGTATATAATTCAAACATAGATGATTTAATAGAAATTTTTTTAAAAAAAATTAATTTATGAAAAACTTTTATATAACAACACCAATTTATTACGTAAATGACTCACCACATATTGGTCATGCTTATACAAGTTTATGTTGTGATTATATTGCACGATTTAAAAAGTTAGATGGTTATAACGTTAAATTTCTAACAGGAACAGATGAACATGGTCAAAAAGTTGAAAATGCTGCTAATGCTAAACAAATAGAACCAAAAGATTTTGTAGATGAAGTTTCAGAAAACTTTTTAAAATTAACAGATATCTTAAATTTATCAAATTCAGATTTTATAAGAACTACTGAGCAAAGACATTTGAATTCTTGTGAGTGTTTATGGAAAAAACTTTATAGCGAAGGTCATATTTATTTAGATAAATATTTTGGATGGTATTCGGTTAGAGATGAAGCTTATTTTCAAGAAAGTGAGCTAATTAATGGAAAGGCGCCAACAGGTGCTGAAGTTGAATGGGTTGAAGAACCTTCATATTTTTTTAATTTGTCAAAGTGGCAAGATAAATTATTAGCATTTTATAAAAATAACCCTGAGTTTATACTCCCACAATCAAGAAAAAATGAAGTACTAAATTTTGTTAAAGGCGGGTTAAAAGACTTGTCTATAAGTAGAACTAGTTTTAACTGGGGTATAAATGTTCCAAATGACCCAAAACATATAATGTATGTATGGCTTGATGCTCTTACTAACTATATCACTTATTCGGGATATGGAACTGATGAAAAAGAGTTTAAAACTAATTGGCCTGCTGATCTTCATGTTGTTGGGAAAGATATTCTGAGATTTCATGCGGTTTATTGGCCAGCGTTTTTAATGGCAGCAGATTTACCGTTACCAAAAAGAGTTTTTGCACATGGATGGTGGACTAATGAAGGAGAAAAAATTTCAAAATCTCTTGGAAATGTTATTGACCCTTTTAAATTGATTGAGCAATATGGCTTAGATCAAGTGAGATATTTTTTATTGAGAGAGATTCCGTTTGGAAATGATGGTGATTTTTCCAAATCAAATTTAGTTCAACGGATTAATAGTGAATTAGCTAATAATCTTGGAAACTTAGTCCAAAGAGTTGTTTCATTTTGTCTAAAAAATACTGCTGGAAAAGTTCCTGACCATAAAAATAAATTCAAAAAAGTGGATTTGGGAATTATAGATTCTTTTGAAAATGAAATGTCATCTTTAAGAAATTTAATAGATAATCAAAAATTAGATGAATCATTAAAAAAAATTTGGATTAAAATTTCTAAATCTAATAAATATATTGATGAACAAGCACCATGGAATTTAAAAAATGATAACGCTGAAAGAATGAATGTTGTTCTATATTGTTTGCTAGAAAGTATTCGTCAAATTGGCATATTGATACAACCCATAATGCCAAATTCTGCAAATAAAATTTTAGATATTTTTGGCTTAGATACTAGTCAAAGATTTTTTAATAAACTTGAATCAAAATTATTGGTTGGAACAGATTTAATTAAACAAGATGTGATGTTTCCAAGAATTGAAAACCAATGAATGATATTAGAATTATTGATACGCATTGTCATTTAGATTTTAACGAATTAAAAACTAGATTAGATGAAGTTATAAAAGATGCTAAAATTAATAATGTCACAGATATGGTAACTATATCTACTAACTTAAGTCGCATTGATGCAATTAAAGATATTTCGGAACAATATCAAGAAGTTTTTTTTACAGTTGGCGTACATCCCAATGAAGCGCATAAAGATAAGCAATATAATGACAGTGATTTTATGGAAAATTATTCTAAACATGAAAAATGTGTTGGAATAGGTGAGGGTGGTTTAGATTATTACTACAGTAAAGAAAATATGAAATTCCAAAAAAGGTCATTAGAAGTTCAAATAAATGTTGCCAGATCTACCAATTTACCAATGATAATTCATTCAAGAGATGCAGATAACGACATGGTAGAAATGTTAAAAGCAGAATACAAAAATGGTCCTTTTAAAGCAATTCTTCATTGCTTTAGCTCTGGAGAAGAGTTAGCTTATTGTGGACTTGATTTAGATTTTTTTATCTCATTTTCAGGAATATTAACTTTTAATTCTGCTAAAAATATTCAAAAAATTGCTAAAAACATTCCATTAAGCAAAATTTTAGTCGAAACTGATTCACCTTATTTAGCTCCAAGTCCAGTAAGAGGTTCTGTAAATGAGCCTAAAAACTGTGTGCATACAGTACAATTTTTGTCTAAATTAAGAGATATGAGTTTTTTAGAATTAAGTAAAATTTTATATGATAATTCTCTTAATGTTTATAATAAAATTAAACAATGGAAAGATAGATGAAAATAACATTGTTAGGCACTGGCACATCAGTTGGAATACCTTCATTAGGTCAACTCGGTTGGGGTAAATGTAATCCAGAAAACCCTAAAAATTCAAGACAAAGATGTTCTGTCTTGATTCAATCTAATAACACAAATATTCTGATTGATGCTGGACCAGACATTAAAAATCAATTAATTAATCATGATTTAGATGGCTTAAATGCCATAATAATTACACATGAACATGCTGACCATATATCAGGATTGGATGAATTAAGACCCTTTTACTTTCCTAAAAAAGAAAAGATTAATATTTATACTATAGAAAGAACAGCAACATTTTTATTGAATAGATTTGACTATCTTTTTAAAAAAAATGAAAAATCTCAATCTTACTTTAAACCACCGATGAGCTTAAATGTATTGAGTTATTACGATGAAATTAACTTAAATGGTATTAAAATCAAAACAATTAAACAACATCATGGTGCAATAGATACGATTGGTCTTATAATTAATGATAAATTTGCATATTGTACAGATGTAGTAGATTTTCCTGAGGATAGTTTTAATAAATTAAGAAATTTAGATACTTTGGTTGTTACAGGTTTAAGGTCTACGCCACACATCGCTCATGCGCATTTTGATCTTACATTTAGTTGGATAAAAGAACTTAAACCAAAAAAAGCATATTTAACTCATTTAAGCCCAGACAGTGATCATGATACTGTTTTGAGCCTTTGTCCTAAAAATGTTGAGCCAGCATATGATAATATGTTTTTTAATATATAATATAGTTACATAATAAATATTACAAAGAATGGAAATTGAACATAAAAATGCTCTTAGTATGAAACCATCTCAAAAACAAATTAATACTTTGTTAAAGTGTTACGAAAAAGGTCAAATTGCGCAAGCTGAAAAACTCTCTTTATCAATAACACAAGAATTCCCTCAACACGCGTTTGGTTGGAAAGTATTAGGTGTGATTTATGGAATGACTGGTAAATATGATGAAGCAGTGAAAGTTAATCAAACGGCAGTATTATTGTCTCCTCAAGATGCAGTCGCACACAATAACTTAGCTAATACGTTACAAGCTTTAGGTAGGTTTAAAGATGCTAAAGCTAGTTATGAAAAAGCAATATTAATAGATCCTTACTTATCTGAAGCATATAGTAATTTAGGTATTACATATAAAGAATTAGGCAGACTTGAAGATTCTATTACTTGCTTTGATAAAGCGATATCACTAAAACCTAATTTTGTTGAGGCATTAAATGGACTAGGTATTACTTATCAAACTATTGGTAAGTCAGCAAATGCTGAATTAAATTTCTTAAAAGCTGTTAAATTAAAACCTGATTTTGTTGATGCCTTTTGGAATCTTCATGGAATACAAAGGTCATTAAATAGAGCTGAATATTATATTGATGAATGTTTAAAAGTAGCTAAAAATCACATACAAGCAAGAATAACAAAGGCAGCGTTAAGGTATTATCAAGGGGAGAAATATAGTTTTAATATTCTAAAGAAAACTAACTTAAAAAAACATCCTTACGTGCGTTCATGTGCTTGGGTTTTTAGTCTGCCAAATCTTCCTGAATTATATTTTAACAGGTGGCATTTTTTTGATGCAATTATAAAAAAAAGTATAGTTTCAAAACCTTTCTATGAGTTTGGGGTATGGAGGGCTTCATCGTTTAAATATCTTATTAAATCTTTAAAAAAAGGTTATGGATTTGACACTTTTGAGGGTTTACCAAAAGATTGGAACGTTGGTGGTCGTTCTGAAAAAAAAGGTTCTTATTCAAGTGATGGCATTATACCAAAAATTAAGGGTGGAGAATTTATTAAAGGAAAATTTGAAGATACTTTACCAATTTTTTTCTCTAAAAGACGCCCGATTGCCTCAGTTATGAATTTCGATGCAGATTTATATTCTTCAACAATCTGTGCTCTAAATTTTTCCAAAAATGTTATGGACAAAGATACTATTTTAATTTTCGATGAGTTTTTAATGAATGAAAGTTGGGAACATGACGAGTTTAAAGCATTAAACGAATTTTGTTCAGCAAATAATTTAAGCTACCAAGTAATCGCTATATCATTTTATACAAAGCAAGTTGCTATTAAGTTAATTGGCTTTTGACAATAGTATTAGTTTCATAATATATATTATGCGACAAACTATAATGTACCAAAATCAGGGTAAGATAGAATTATTGAATGATAACAATACCTTACCCTCTATATATTAATATTAATCTTTAAACACCTTTTCAAACTTTGGCGTAGATAAATTACAAGGCTTATACCAAGCCGCTTTAGATTTATCAACTGGCTTTGAACATATTTCAGCCCAACTTGGAACCAATTCATTATAAGATGCACAACTAGATAAAAATAGTGAACTAAACCCAATTGTTAAAAATAATTTAATTTTTTTCATATTATCTCCTTTTATAATTTTACTGTTTCAAATTCAGATGGACTTGTTATTTCAATTAATTCTAAATCATCAGAATGTTCAATTTCTCTATGATGAATTTCTGGTGGCTGATAAACTACATCCCCTGGATGTAATGTGAATTCACCTTCCCCTTTGTATTCAAATTTAACTGTTCCTTTAAGTATATAAACCATTTGAAAATCAACTTTATGGTAATGCCACTCACCATTAGCGTGTTTACCTTCAATTGCTTTAATTACATTTGCTCCAAAATTTCCAGAGGTGGCTTCTTCAATACCTAAATTTTTATATTCAAAAAAACCTCTTAATCCTGATTCAAATTTATTTTCATTTGCTCTAGTAATTTTAAATTTCATATTGTTCTCCAATTTATAATAATACGCTAATGTGTTGAAGGCATTATTTCATTTGCAAATCTATCAAGTCCTTTTATCCCACCACCATTATCAACCAGAAGTATATAATTAACTCCACCTGCTTGTAACTCATGAATCCTATCAATTATTTCTTCTTTTGTTCCTATTAAAGCCCCATTATAAGCTTCATCAGTTCCTTTGTGCACCATGATGCTTGATCTGTTACTACCATCAGGTCTTTGAGATAGTTTATCTACATTTTCTCTTGCTTTTAACCTTTTTTGAATAATATCTTCTTTTTCTTTTTGATCTTTAGCAATATACATTGCTCTTGCTAACGCAATTTGAGGCTTATTCTTTATTCCTAGGCTATTTAATTCATCATTAAAAATTTTTACTCTTTCAATAACAGTATAAACAGGAGAGAATTGGTCTAACAATAAATTACAATTTTGCTGTGCAACGGTTTTAATAGAATCTGGATCTCCCGCTGCCATCCAAATTGGTGGATGAGGTTTTTGAGTACAAGGTGGCTCAACTATAACATCATTAAATGTCCAATACTGACTTTTATGGTTCCATTTTGTCTTTTCATTCCAACATTTCAAAATTATTTGAAGGCAATCATGATATCTTTCATGAGCTTCATTCATATTAATATCAAATCCATGAAATTCATTGTACCTATAGCCCTTCCCCACTCCAAAATCTAATCTTCCTCCTGATAACAAGTCTAAAGTAGATGCTTGCTCAGCTAATAATATAGGATTATGCCATGGAAGAGCCATAACTGCTGTTCCAAGCCTAATTGTAGTAGTTTTTGCAGCTAAAAAGGTTAATAAACTCATTGATGCTGAAACTTGGCCAAGGCCAGTGAAATGATGTTCTACAGTAAAAGTACTGTAATAACCTAATTTTTCAGCTTCTTGATTGAATTGTATCCATTCATTATAACCAGCTGCACTATCTATATCTGAATCTATAGGTGCTGATTTAGCACTACCAAATAAACCAAATTTCATAATATTTAGTATAATAAAAAATTATTTAGTTCATAGAATAAAATCATTTATAGTAGATTTATATATAAGTTCTTTGGAGGAAATTGTGGAATTAAGGCCTTACGGACCTACTGCTGGTCGTCAAAACTCAGATAAAAAAGTTAATTATTCATCAAACAAAACAATTGATGCTCATTGTCACTTACATGTTCAAGAGGCTGCAGACTTGGTATCAAATTTATTTGATCCAATGCAAGTCCCTGCTTTTAAAACAACGAATGAAATAACCTCAAAACAAAATCAACAGCAAGCTAAAGATCGTGCTTTACATCTAACAGACCTTGACCAAAGGTTGAGAGATATGGATAGACAAGGCATTGATATACAACTACTAATTCCAGTTCCATTTCAAGCCTATTATGCGATCAGGAATGACAGAGGTCATAAAGCCATTCAAATTATTAACAATACCTTGTCCAAAACAGCTGAAAAAAGACCTGATAGATTTTTAGCTCTTGGAACACTTCCTATGCAAGATGGTGATGCTGCAGCTCGTGAAATGGAAAGAGGCATCAAAGAACTAGGCTTAAAAGGATTTCAGGTTTTAGGTACCGTTGATGGTCATGAATTGTCAGATCCAATACATGATCCGGTTTGGGAAATGGCTCAAAAACATGATACGTTAATCTTTTTACATCCTAATGGATATCCTCAAGGTGATAGAATTAAAGACCATTACTTTAATAATGTTATTGGAAATCCATTAGATACAACCGTAGCCCTTCATCATTTGATTTTTGATGGCACATTAGAAAAATTTCCAAATTTAAAAATATTTGTTGCTCATGGTGGTGGTTATTTGCCAGCTTATTCTGGAAGAATTGATCATGCATGGGGAGCAAGACCTGATTGTCGTTTATTAATTCAGAACCCCCCTACTTCATATTTAAAAAAATTATATTTTGATACAGTTGTTTTTAGTTATGAGCAATTAAAATATTTAGTAGATACATTTAGCTCAGATAATATAATTATGGGAACTGATTACCCTTATGATATGGCTGAAGATAATCCAGTACAACACGTCATAGAAACTGTTGGATTGACTGATGAAGATAAAAGAAAAATTACTGGTGAAAATATAGCTAAATTACTCAAAATTAATATTTAAAATTATTAAGTAATAATTAAATCTAATTGAGGTAATCATGATCAATCAAATTAATGTTGGTGTTATTGGTACTGGATGGTGTGGTGGCATACGTGCAAACGCATGCCATGACAATCCTTTAGTAAATAAATTATTTCTAGCTGAAACAAATACTAAAAGACTTAATGAACTAAAAAATTCCTTGGATATAGAAGGAGAAACAGAAGACTGGAAAGAATTAATAAATAATGATGATATTGACACTATTATTATTTCAGCAACACCAGAAACTACTCACTATCCAATGGCATTAGCTGCATTAGAGGCTGGAAAAAATGTCTTTCTTGAAAAACCTTTAGCGACAACTCTTGAAGAAGCTGAAAAATTAATAAATGTATCAATAAAAAACAATTTAAAATTTACAATTGGTTATTCACAAAGGTTTAATTCAAAATACGCTTATGTTAAAAAGTCTCTTCAGGAAAAAATCATCGGTGAACCTGTAACATGTCTAGTTAGTAGACATATTACTAGAGAATTAGGCGAAAAAATTTCTGGTAGAACTGCCTTATCTCCTGCAGCTATGGAATCCACTCATGATCTTGATTTTCTTTTGTGGTGTTTACAACCTAGAAAACCAATAAAAGTTTACAGTCAAACATCTGGTAAATTATTTTCAAAAAATAGTAATACGCCTGATCATCAATGGATCATTGTTACATTAGACGATGGAATGACTATAACTGTTGGTGGTGGATGGATATTACCTCTTGGGTATCCAAATTATTCTCACACTTGGATAGAGGTTATTGGTACTGATGGATCATTATTTATTGATGATAGTCATAAAGATGTTCATTTAAATACTGTTAAAGATGGAATTAGATATCCAATGTCGTCTATGCCAGGAGAACCTGTTGAACATACACATGCTGGCCCAATGCACGAAGAAACAATGCATTTTATTAATGCTGTTGCAGCTGATAAACCTGTGCTAGTAAAACCCGAAGAAGCAAAATCAGTAATGGAATTATATATTGCAGCAGATCTTTCAGCTGAAAGTGGAGAGCCAGTCAATTTGCCTAGAAATAAATAATGTTATTATTTAATTTAATTTTATGAAATTTAAACTACTAATAATTTTATTATTATTAAATGGATGCACCCCATTATTCAACGCAGGTGGATTAATGCATAGCGTAGCAACAAATAATACAGTTGGTACAATTTTAGGTTTAGGTGATACTGCAATCAAAGAAAAAACAGGTAAATCTACTGGAAAACATTTGTTCGATAATATTTTTAGAGATAATGATTTAGAGGTAAAAAACAATAAAGATATAAAATGGATTTTTGAAAAAATAAAATAAATTAATAACTTAAATCTTTTTTAAAATATTTATTTTAAGAAATTCAATAACTTTATGAAGATAATTTTAACTTGAACAATTTTTTATAAATATTCAATTATTTTTGACATTATACAAAAAACAATATAGTTAAAACAAATCTTTATTAAGTAAGGTAAATATATGCAAAAAATTATATATGACGCTTGGAATGTTGTTATGAATCATAACATCAATCCTCTTAAAAATATTCCTCATACTCATATAAGACATTTAGTAATGCAAGTATTAGCATTAATGTGGTGTGTAACATTTTCAATGTATTTTACTAGCATATGGTTATTTGGTATAACAACAATTGCACATATAATTTTATTGAGTGCGGTTGCTTTTACTGTGTTAACCTTTGAAACAGCAAAAAGAAAACCTAGATTTTTTGGAAGTTATTATACACCTAGCAGAAGTCGTGCAATATATGTGAGTGGAAAAAGAATAGAATTAGACCCAAATGACAAAGGTGGAGAACACGAATAAATCATTATCAAAATTTTTTCTTATAGATTCATTTAATTTTTTACATCTCACCTAAAGGATTTTAATATCTAATTTTCGTTTTTATTAGTTAATTATTTATTCTTAATTAAAAAACACCTCTTAACATTGAAAGATATGGAATTATTTTAGAAATAATAGTTTGAAAGAGAATTAATGGATTTAGCCCAAATCTAGGTAAAATAAAAAATAAAATACCAACAATTATCAATGTGAATGCAATAGGAATAATAAACTTTACAAGACTATTATGCCTTTTAGACATTACGATGTTCGTTACAAAATAGATAATTGTAAAAATTAGAACTAAAAAAATAATAATTTTAAACATTAAATTAAATCCAACTCACTAATGTTAACTTTATTAATATTTTATTATAATTCATATAAATTCAATATGATTTTATATTCAGCAAAATTAATTAAAAATTTTAAACTGATGGATCAATTTGTAGACTGAATAATTTTTATTATTTAAAATCTGATTTAATTTAGTGTTTAAGATGAAATAATGAGGATGTAGACTATGTCAATAATTAGATTTACGGTAAGAACATTTCAAAGTGTGGAGCATGCAAATATGTTTGTAGTAATGTCAGAAAAGGTGGCAAATGAGTCAAATAACACTGATTTAAAAATCAATATGAAAGTAATTCAAAATGTTGATCAAAAAAATCAAGTTACAAGTATATGGGAGTATGATGATGAAAAACACATGAAAGAAGTTAGAAATTATCTTTCACAATTCAATAGTATTCCAAATTCTTTGTCACCTAAAGAAATTGCTTATGAAGGCGAAGTCAAAGTTTCAGCAAAAAATAAAGATTAGATTTTATAAAAAAACATTAAGATTATTAATATAATTAATTAAAGTATATTTATTTGTAGACTAAATTGTATACTGAAATTTGGATGTAATAAGTCAACTAATTTGAAATAAAGAATTAATTGGATGATTAATCTCTATTTCCTTAACATTTTCAAAGCCAGCATTAAAACAAAGTTCTTCAACTTTTTTAAAAGGTAAACCTACAGTTCCAAGACCTATACCATTATAAGCCAAAGAAGTTGTCATGCAAAAATGCAAACTTGCACCAAACTTGAACAATGCCATCTGGTCATCATTATCTATAGGATCTTCTGTACATTTAATATCCATTAGTAAAAAAATACCTCCAGGTTTTAAAGATTTTTTTATTGCTTTAATACCTTCTTGAGGATGTGGTAAATCATGAATTAAATCAAAAGCCCCTGCTATATCAAACTTTTCATCAGGACCTCCTTCGTCTGCATCCCACACCTGAAAAGAAGTATTTGCCATAACATTGCCAGATTTTGCATTGATCTGTGCTTCCTCTATATTTGGCTTAAATTTATCAAAACCAAAGAAAGTAGATTTTTTAAACCTTTTTGCCAATTCAACAGCAGACCTACCTGTACCACACCCGAAATCAGCAAATTTTATACCTTTCTCAAGTTTTTCTTTTATATCTGGAACTTGATCAATCCACTCCGGAACAAGAAATGACCTATATCTAGAACAACCTGTAAGGTCTAAACCTTTCCAAAATTCACTATTGTATTCCTCAAATTTTATGCCACCACCATTTTTAAAAGATTTAATTAAGTTTTCATAGGGTAGTAACATATTGTTAATGACTTTAAAAAAACCTTTAAAAGAGTTCTTCCCACCCTCAGTTGTAAATAACTCAATATAATGATCGTTGATTGTCGCTTTTCTAGTTTTCCTATCAAAATCTATGTAACCAGTTTTTGAAATTCCATAAAGCCATTCTCTAATATATCTTTCATTATATTTTTTTCTTGATGCTATTTCCTCACTTGAAGAGGGACCATTAATTGACAAATCTTCAAAAAGCCCTAAATCCACGCCTATAGAACATAACCGAAAGGATATTGTTCTTGAAATGTCATTTAAAATTTCTTTTTTACAGTCTTCAAGATTTTTATTCATAACATGTATTATTAGATAATAAATTTATTTGTAAACAAAATGATTTAATTTTATTTTATAACAATGGAAAAAAAATTAATTTTAAACATTAATGTAATTAAAGCATATTTAGTACATTTGTTGACTGGAACTGGTATTTTAATGAGTTTTTTTTCCATAATATCAATATTAAATGAAGATAAACTTTTAACCTTTTTATTTCTTATTATTGCATTGTTTATAGATGTTGTTGATGGAAATTTAGCTAGAAAGTACAATGTTAAAAAATTTTGTCCAAATGTTGATGGCTTAATGCTAGACAGCATAGTCGATTATATAAACTACGTATTCATACCGTGTATAATTATTTATAAATTCAATTATGTGCCTGAACAATTTATAATTATTTTGCCAATACTAATATTAAGTATTTCTTTATTTTCATTTTCTTATTTAAAAATAATGACTGAAAATTATTTGTATGTAGGATTTCCTTCTATTTGGAATATTATCATTATTTATTTATCGATTTTAGATTTAGACGTCTGGAATAATTTATTCATATTTGTAATTTTAATATTATTAAAGGTAATTCCTATTAAAGTAATTCATCCTATGAGATATAAAAATCATCAAATAAAAAATTCTATCATTGCTATTGGTTTAATTTTTATCACGCTTATTTTACTTCTAAATTCCTTAAGTATAAATTTTTTAGATAAATTTAAGTCAATTTTTGAAATTACTTGGTATGTTTTAAACGCATATTTCATAATATTTGTAATATGGATTAACTTAAATTTTAAAAAAGGTTAAGGTTACATTAAAACTTTTTTGTAGCTGTTACCATTGATTTTAATTTTTCAAATACGATGTCCTCGTCAACATTACCATAACCTGCAAAAGTGCCAAAACCACAGTCTGATCCAGCTATAACTCTGTCTTTACCAACAATATTGACAAAATTCTCTAGTCTTTGGAAAATTAAGTCTGGATGCTCAACAAAGTTACTTGTTGAGTCTACTACACCTGGTATTAAAATTTTTGTTTCAGGTATCTTGCTTTTTAAGTCATCAAATGTTTTCCATTCATGAGCATGTCTTGGATTGGAAGATTCAAATAAAATATAATTACCTCTAAAAGCCATTATAACTTCAAAAATTTCACTGATAGAAATATCATCAATGTGGGGACCTTCATAATTTCCCCAACACACATGCATTCGTAACATACTTGGATCAATTTTACGAAGACTATGATTTAAAATTTCCATATTTTCATTTGCAATTTTTATAAATTCTTTATCACTTAATTCTGAGAAAATCATGTGCCTAGACAAAGCTAGGTCTGGACAATCTAATTGTAAGTTTAATCCTGAATTTGCAATAAGATTAAATTCTTTTTCCATAGCTTCAGATATAGCTAAAAGATATTCAGTTCTTGTTTTGTAAAAGGAATTAGCAAAAAATAATGATATTACACCTGGTGAAGCTGAATTCATAAATCCTTTAGACAAGTTATTTTTTTTCATAGCGTTCTTCAAATTTTTTATATCAGCAATAAGTTCACTATCACCTTTAGAAGAAATTTTAGAAACACAACAAGGTCTTGAGTAAGTTGGTGTTCCGCCACTTTCAGCTAATTTCTTTAAATAGCTAGGAAACCTTTTGAGATCTGATGGTGCATTTCTAGAACTATTACCTACAAATCCATTATATCTATCTTTCACATAGGTTGCATAAGAAATTTTTGACATCTACCCATCAGATATAATATCAATTCCAACTTCTTTTTGTTTGTTTACAATTTCAAAAACTGAGTCTTTTACAGCTTTATTAAATGTGTCCTTATCATAAATTTCATTATTTTCTTTTTTAAATAAAAGGTCGGACAATTTTTTGCTTCTAGGCAATGATCCAACGTGAGTTGTTAAAATTGTCATTAAGCAGTTCTTATATGAGTTGCTCCTGCAGGATCATCTGTAGGAATTACTTGATACATTGAAGACATATATGGTTTAGTTGTTTTAAGGTCGAATTGTGTATTTTTGGGAACTGAAAATGTATCACCAGGATTTAAAGTTAAATTAAATATATCTGATTCTATGTTCCAACAGCCTTCAACAGGCATTAATACAGTATCTCTATCAGAAAAATTTTTAATTTTATTTGTACATTTCTCAGATATAAAATTTATTTCAAAACCTGGTTTATCATAAATAACACCATACTCTCCAATAACTGAGACAAAGTTTCGTTTTGACAAGGAATATAGATCCAAATATCTAGCTACATAAAATGGCGTAATTTCACAAGCTTCTATTTCAGGAAATTGTGACAATTCTTTTTTCGTTAACGCGGGCATTTCTTTTTCGTCTTGAGGCAAATTTTGACCTATTTTAGTATTATAAATTTTACCTTTTTCAGATAAAATTAGACCATATTGTTTCGCATCATTTAAAACTTTTGGTGCCCAAATCACTCCACCACCTGCATCGTTTCCACCTAACACAGCCATTAGCATGCCATATGTTTCGCCTATATTTTCAAAACCTCTAAAAATACCTGTAGGAATATTAAATATATCTCCTTTTTCAAGAATAACTTCACCAGCATCACCATTAATTCCCCAAAAGAATCTCCATTTACCAAATAAAACAAAGAACACTTCAGCTGTCTTATGGCTGTGTAGTGAATTATTACATTTGGGTGGTTGGCCAGCCGCTCCAATATTAAAACCGTGAGGTATATTAATATGAACGTGTTGATCAGGATTTTCAGAAACTCCTGCACCAATAATTGTAAAATTTTCTTTTAAGTTAGATCCAGGTGTATGAGCATCAATAAAAGCGGTTTTGCAAGGTACTAATTCGCCAAATCTTACTAATCTCTCATTTAGATTAAATTTTTTCATTTACATTAAATGTTATAGTTAATAAATTTCCGCTTCAATCAATTTTTGTAATTGATGTTAATGATGAAATTTTCTTATTTATCATCATAAAATAGTTAGTACTAAATAAAAACATTTGTTTTGTTTTATAAATCTCTATTATGTGATTAAATTTTAGAGTGATACTTAAACCCAATGAAAAATAAATCTAGAAACATTGTACATTTACGTGGATCTCCAACTAATAAATTTTTTTACGATCTATCGTTTATTTATTCTAACGATATTTTAGCGCCTCCAAATTGGAAGCAAATTTTTATCACAGTTGACCCAGATAAAAATTATTATCTTTCAAGTAAAAATAACTCAAAGGGTAAAAAAATAAATATAACAAATTTAATATCATGTATCCCTTGTGATTCTCTAGTTATACCACACTTATTTTGTTATCCTGGGATGACAGATTATAGAAATTATTTTGAGACTTTTCTCAACTTTCGATTGTTAGGATCAACTGGCTATACAATGGGGTTAGCTACGGATAAACATAAAACAAAAAAAATAGTTAATAGGGCAGGATTAAGTGTTGCGGATGGAACATTAGTCCATAACGGACAAATTCCAAAATTAAAATTTCCATTTATCCTCAAACCTAACAAACAAGATAATTCAACTGGTGTTGTATTAATCAAAAGCAAACATCAATTCAAAAAAATGATTTCACTTCTTAAAAAAAATTATAATCAAGTTTTAGCTGAAGAATTTATTCCTGGTCGTGAAATAAGAGTCGCAGTTATTGAAAGAAATAATGAATTTTATGTTCCAGCTATGATTGAATATTTAGTAAGTACAGATTATCCAATAAGATATAAAGAAGATAAACTAGATTTAAATAATTTAGGTTTACCTTACCAACAAGCTAAACGTACCCCTCTAAAATCAGTATGTCCAGCTAATTTAGAAAATAATTTAAAGGATGATATCATTTTCTCAGCTATTTCAGCTCATAAAGCATTAGGTGCACGTCATTACTCACTTTTTGACTTTAGAATTGATGAACGGACTAACAAACCAATTTTTCTGGAAGCAGGACTTTTTTGGTCTTTTAGCAAATTAAGTATGATTTCAAAAATGCTATATTCTAGTGGTGATAACTTATTAAATACAATAGACCAAATCTGGCATGAAGCTTTAGATTGTGATTAAATTGGTTTTTAATTTAACATTTAACAATTTTAATTTTCTATCCTTTTACAGCACCTTGGGTAAGACCACTTACTATCTTTTTTTGAAAAAACATTACAAGTATAAAAAGTGGAACAGTAGCTGAAACAACTGCTGCAACAGCAAACATAACATTTCCTTCAGTATAAGTCGTTCCTAAAAAAGCAGCAATTTTGGGGATCATAGTTCTATTTTCATCGGATAACAACATAGCAGTCACAGCAAAATCATTATAAGCTAACAGAAAACTAAATAAACCTGTTGTAACCACACCAGGCCACATCACAGGAATAATAACGTGTCTAAATGCCTGAAATTGTGAACATCCGTCTACCTTTGCGCTTTCATCTAGTTCTTTAGGTATATTCTGAAAAAAAGAATGTAACATCCAAAGTGTAAAGGGCTGATTAATTGATACGAGTACAATTATAGTAGTTGGCAATATTCCCCAGATATTCCACTCAAAAAAAGGTGGCAGATATCCAGCTACAAGAGTAATTGGTGGCATTGCTCTAAAAATGAGTGCTGTTATTAAAAGCCAAAAAGTATATTTATAATTTGATCTAGATAAAGCATATGCTCCTAATGTTCCAATTGTAAGAGAAGTTAAGACAACAAAAAAACAAACTATAGCTGAGTTTACAAAAGATCTCCAAAATTCTTCCTGAACCCAAGCTCCTTCATAACCAGCTCCAGTAAACTGAGAGTTGTAAGTATCAAAAGTGTTCTTGCCAGTCACTGCATTATACCAATCAGAGATTGAAAAAAAATCAAGTTCCACTTTGAAAGAACCCCAAAATGTCCATAAAAACGGGAATGAGGCTAAAAATACCCAAATAATTATGAATGAGTATATTAATATGGAAAATCTATCTGAAGTAGTCTTTTTCATTTTTTAAACTTAAAATCCTTCCAGGTTCTTAGTAAAACTGGTGAAAGCAAAATAATTACGCCTATAATTGTCAATATGGAGCTTGTAGCTGCAGCTGAAAGCTGTCGTGTTTCACCACCCAAATCATTAAAAATAATCCAACTTAATGAAGTTGCGTGCGCTTCTGCACTAAAACCAACAATAGGTTCAAATACTCGAAAATTATCCATTAATTGCATAAGTGTAACGAATGTAATTAATGGCATTAAATGGGGAATAATAATATAGATTACTTCTTCAAACTTATTGGCGCCATCAATCTTTGCAGATTCGAGTTGATCTTTTGGTACAGTTTGAAGTCCTGCGTAAAAAACTATAAAAGAAAATGGAATTGCATGCCATACACCATAAACAATTAACATTATCCAAGTTAATGTAGTTGAAGCTTTAAGAGATAAGTTAGGATCATCAAACAACCATTGTATTAAATTTCCAATTATGCCTCGTGAATCAATCATCCAAAATAAAATTATTGAGCCTATAAGAGGTGTTACAATCATTGGTAAAAGAGAAAAAAAAATTACTATGCCTCTTAATTTTTTACTTATTGAATTTACACCTAAAGCGATCAATAAACCAAGTAAAAGCATTGTGGGTGTAACTGTGAATGTAAAAGTAAGTGTAAAAAATACAGCTTTATAAAAAGGAAGATTACTTAAAGATTTTATGAATGAGAAAATATTTTCAGAATTATTCCAAATAAGTTTAAATTTTTCAATCGCCAGGTGTCCTCTATCAAAATAAATATCTAATCCGACAAATTTACCCAATGGGTCAGACTGGTTTAATTTTTTTGTTGCTTCGTGGTCAATTGATGTAACTTTTTTGCATCCAAAAGGGTCACAATTTTCAACGGTGATAAGTACATTTTCGTGAGGCGTGTGGATTGATTGTAAAACAACAGAAATAATTGGTAAAAAAATAAAAATCAACATTGCCAAAAACGTTGGCAATATAAACCAGAAAAAAGTTTTGTGCTTCATAATTCAAAACTAGAGAGAACGTGTCTCTCTAGTTGATTGAATTTTATTTTATAAAAAACCTTTTTCTTTTGCAGCTGCACGATATGCATCCTCTATATCAGACAAAGTTTTTTTAGCGTTTTCCTTACCTTGCATAAAATCTGCAATTTCTGCACCTATAGCTGAATGCATTAAACCAGCATACGGAAGCATTGGATAAGGTGTTGTATTCATTTTTGCTGCAGCAAAAACACCTCTAGCAGCATCTGTTGGGGTGTATCCATCTAAAAGCCAAACAGCTTGCTTTCTAACTTTATCATCCTTAATTATAGACGGGTCAATTGCATTCATCATAGCAATAAAAGTAGCTTCAGCTTCAGCGTCACTTATTTTTTTAGCAACGGTCCAACCATCCCAAAAAAGTGTAGATGCTGGAATATCACCACCACCAACAGTCATTGGACCAGCTATATCCATACCTTTTTTAACCGCATCAGAAACTCCGTCTGCATCAGTCAGTGTGGCAGCTCTACTTCCCCACATGTTCATCAAGATAACGTTACCAGCTCTGAATTCTGCATTTGTAGCGTTACTATCATGAGTTAAAAAATCTGGGTTCATATATTCAGATAAAGATTTCATCATGTTTAATGCTTTTTTACCAGCATCAGACTTTACGTTTGGTTCAGGTGTATTACCTTTGAAATGTTTTCCACCATATCCAATAAACATATTATTAAATTCTTGTGCTAAATTCCAACCTGCTTTGTAGGCTCCACCTATTGGATTTTTCGCAAGACCAGATGTACGTATTTTTTTTGCAGCTGATAACATTTCTTCATATGTTTTAGGCACAGAAATGTTAAGTTTCTCTAAAATATCTTTTCTGTAAACTAAATGTTGAGCGTTAGCCATGAAAGCAACTGCCATAACTTTATCATTAATTGTGATAAGTTGATTTTTCTTAAGTTTTGAGCCGTGTTTTTTTACTAAATCGTCTAAGGGTCTAATTAAATCGTTGTTTAAAAGTGCAACAATGGATGTGTTTGCTACTATAGCAGATGTATATTCCGCTGGTTCACTACTCATTCCAGCTACATTAATTTTTTGATGGTCAGCTGTTAGGTTTGTTTTAACTTCAGCACCCTTACATTTTTTTGCACCTGCACCAACTGTTTGTATAGCTGGAAATTCGTTTCCAACAACACTCACTCTTGCTTTAATTTCGCAGGCAAAAGAATTTTTTATTAAAAAAAACAGAAAACTTGTTATCAAAAAAGTGTACTTTATTAAATTCATATTTTACTCCAATCTATCTATAAATGAATTCCTGTTTTTGTATCAAAAAAATGACATAAATTATTTGGTATTTTTACTGATACAATTTCACCAATTTTTGCGGAAAAATTATTAGAGGTTTTTATATGTAATAAATTATTTTTAATATTTAGTGTTACTATCGTACTATCCCCTAACAGTTCTATCGAATAAATTGGTCCAGTAAAATTACCTGTTTTTTCAATACTAGCATCTTCAGCCCTAAATCCAAGCGTATATTTTCCATCTTTAATACTAATTTTTGAAAATTTTAGATCTTGAGAGATTGATATTTTATTTCTAATAGAAATTGGAATTAAATTCATGGGAGGACTTCCGATAAAAGAAGCAACAAATGTATTAAAAGGTCTGTTATATATTTCTTTTGGTGATCCAATTTGTTGTATTTTTCCATTGTTCATTACGACAACACGGTCTGCTAATGTCATTGCTTCAACTTGGTCGTGCGTTACGTAAATAGTTGTAATTTTAAGTTTGTTTTGTAGATGTTTTATTTGGGCTCTTGTAGAAACTCTCAATTTTGCATCTAAGTTTGACAAAGGTTCATCCATTAAAAATATGTTTGGATTTCTCACTAAAGCTCTAGCAAGTGCAACTCTTTGTTTTTGTCCACCAGATAATTCTGCCGGTTTTCTTTTTAAAAATTTTTCCAATTCTACCATTTTTACAGCTCGCATAACCATTTTTTCGTGGAGTGATTTTTTTATTTTTCTAATTTTAAGAGGAAATCTTATATTTTCAAAAACACTCATGTTTGGATATAAACCATATGATTGAAAAACCATAGATACGTCTCTGTCTTTCGGTTCAAGATCATTAACTATAATATCATCAATTCTTATAGTCCCCGAAGACAACTCTTCTAGTCCAGCAATCATTCTCATAGTTGTTGTTTTTCCACATCCAGACGGTCCTAATAGAACTAAAAATTCTTCATCCTCTATAGTTAAATTAAAATCATCAACTGCCTTAAAATCTCCCCATGACTTGGAAACATTTTCTAATTTGACTACAGCCATCTTAAATTTGTTTTACTTCGAAAAAATTTTTAACATCTTCAAAAATTTTGTATGAAGATGAAATGTTGTTTTTATTTACTGAATATTCGCCAGGAAATAAAATAGTTTTAATATTGGCTTTTTTTGATGAAGTGTAACTAACAGTAGTATCTTCAATTGTAATTGAATTATTTTTTGTAACGTTGAGATTGTTTATTGCAAAATTATATATGTCTGGATTAGGTTTCTTTTTAGAACAATTTTTTTCATGTGTAATGAGTTCAAAGTTATTAAAATCAATATATCTCGATAAACTATCCTTGATAATATCAATAGTTTCTTTGCTAGTTGTTGTAATAAATCCAAGCTTAATATTATTTATATTAGCATAATTGATAATGTCTAAAACACCTTCCCTCGGTTTCACTGCGTTGGTAGAATATTCTCTAAAATATTTAATTTTAAGATCATATATTTTTTTTACTTCATTATCTTTAAGCTTTGATTTTGAGTATTCTTTAATCCTTTGAATTCCACCTGGCTTTTGAATCATATTGATATAATTCCCAATATTCCAGTACCAATTTAATCCAAATTCTTTGAAAGCACTATTAAATGCTTTACGTTGAATTTCAGATGTTTCGACCAAAGTTCCTATAGAGCCAAAAAAAATTGCCTGCATATTTTTCCTACCAACACCTCTAATAATATTAATAACCTAATATAAAAATAATATTTATTAAAATTTTTTTTGCTAAAAGAATTCATTAAAACTTATCATTGTCATACATTATTTTATGGTAATAATAAAATTATTATCTAGATTAACCTTTTTAACGAGAAAATGTATAATTAAAATTAATAAACATGTAAAATAATCTTGAAATTAATGTTAAATAAATTTTTAAAATTTTAAAAGACAATTAACGGAGAATTTTGTGAAGACATATAATCATTTTGTAAATGGAAAAGAAATGGAACCTAGTAGTGGAAAATATTTTGATACTGAAAATCCATATACTTGTCAAAATTGGGCAAAAGTTGCTAAAGGAAATGCTTATGATGTCGATATTGCAGTAAATGTTGCAAAGGAAGCTTTTGAAAATAATTGGTCTAAAACAAAACCTACAGAAAGAGGTAAACTACTTGTAAAACTTGCAGAACTTGTTGAAAGAGATGCTCAAAAACTTGGCGAAATAGAGGTTAAAGATAATGGTAAGTTGATTGCTGAAATGGGAGCACAAACAAAATATCTCGCGGAATGGTACAGGTATTTTGGTGGTCTTGCAGACAAAGTTGAAGGTTCTGTGCTTCCTTCAGACAAACCTGGAATTTTTAATTATACAAAGTATGAACCATTTGGAGTTGTAGGAATGATTACAGCTTGGAACTCTCCATTACTTCTTTTATCTTGGAAGCTTGCTCCAGCGTTAGCTGCTGGAAATACTGCAGTAATAAAACCATCAGAATTCACATCAGCATCAACTTTAGAATTTATGAAATTAGTTTCAGAGGCAGGTTTCCCAAATGGTGTTGTAAACTGTGTCACAGGAATGGGTATTGATGTTGGTCAGCCACTTGTTGAACATAAAAATGTATCAAAGATTGCATTTACTGGCTCTGATGTTTCAGGTCAGAAAATATATGAAACTGCAGCAAAAAAAATAATGCCTGTTTCATTGGAACTAGGAGGAAAGTCACCAAATATTGTTTTTGAAGATGCAGATTTTGAAGCTGCTATAATGGGAGTTATTTCAGGCATATTTGCCGCAACAGGTCAAACATGTATTGCAGGATCTCGTTTATTAGTGGAAGAAACGATTTACGAAAAATTTGTTGAAAGACTTGTTGAGGTCGCAAGCGAAGCAAAAATAGGAGATCCAATGTCCTTTGATACACATGTAGGACCTGTAACAACTCAACCACAATTTGAAAAGATTATGAATTATATAGATATTGCAAAATCAGAAGGTGCAAAATGTATACTAGGTGGAAATGCTTATTTTAGTAAAGACATAAAAGGAAACAGATTTGTAGAGCCAACAATTTTTACAGATGTAAAAAACGAAATGAGGATTGCTCAAGAAGAAGTTTTTGGGCCTATATTATCTATCATTAAGTTTAAGAACGAAGAAGAAGCAATAAAAGTAGGTAATGATGTAATATTTGGTTTAGCCGCAGGCGTTTGGACTAATGATATTGGAAGAGCTTTAAGAATGTCTGATAGTTTAAGAGCGGGAACAGTATGGGTTAATACTTATAGAGCTGTAAGCTTCATGTCACCATTCGGGGGCTATAAACGATCAGGAAGAGGTAGAGAGAGTGGTCAAGAATCTATAAAAGAATTTTTGCAAACAAAATCAGTTTGGATAGCCGAGCAAACATCTGTTTCAAATCCATTTATTATAAGATAATTCCAAAAACTTCAAAAAAAATGTAAGTAGTTTAAACGATCAAGATTGAATAACGAGGAAGTTGTCTCTGCCATTAAGGTACCAAGCTTATAAAAAGACACAGAAAAACGTGGAAATATTTTGATTACAAAGATTTTAGTTTTGGTATTATTTAAAGATGAAAAAAGTATTCATAAGTATTATAATATTCCCTTTTTTAGGAATAATCGCTTACTTGTTTTCAGCTCTTTATTCAACGCATCAAATTCATAAAGGGATTTATTATAATGATAAGGCACTTCTCAAAGAATATATTGAATGGGAGCAGTTAAGAGAAAACCTTAAAAATTATTTAAATATAAATTTACTCAAGGAAACTCAAAAAGATGAAGATTTCAAAAATTTGGGTGGTTTAGGTGTTTTGATTACAGGTTTTGCATCAAAAATCGTAGATAGTATTCTAGATACATACGTTAATTCTGAGGGTTTAAGTGTGTTGTTACAAGAAAACCAGATGGCAAGAAAATTACCCAAACCTGACTTTAATACATTATTAGGTGGAATTAAAATTATGGAGTTTAAAAATCACAGTTCTTTTAAAATAAAGCATAATGTAGATAAACAAGAAATATCTTTATTATTTCAGCGAATAGGAATTGATTGGAAAATTACTCAAATAGAGTTGCCAGAGGATTTGTTAAATGAATTTAAAAAATCTAACCTAAATAAAATAAAAAATTAATTGTGATATAGGAGTGTTTATGAAAGCAGTTATTTTGTCAAAATCAGGAAATGGTGTTGAAATTTCAGATATTTCAAAACCATCACCTAGTCCACAGCAAATTTTGGTTAAGGTAAAATCCTGTGGTTTAAACAGATCTGATTTGCTTGAAACCCAAGGTCAATCTTTTGGTCATACTGGTGGTGATACAAAGGTAATTGGGGGAGAGTTTGCTGGTATAATTGAAGAATTAGGTTCTGAAGTTTCTGGTTTGTCTATTGGACAAGCTGTAATGTGTAGAGGTGGTTCAGGTTGGGCAGAATATGCTTTAGCACACTTCAAAAGAGCAGTCCCATTTGATACTAATAAACTTTCTTGGGAACAAGCATGTACAATTCATGGGAATCTGCAGACTATGCATGATGCAATTGTAACCAATGGACAATTTTCTAAAGGTCAAACAATTTTCATCCAAGGCGCAAGCAGTGGTGTAGGAATAATTGGTCTTCAAATAGCAAAATCACTAGGCGCTAGTTTAATTTTAGGTTCTTCTACAAATAATGAAAGACGCTCCAAACTAAAAGAATATGGTGCAACACACACAATAGACACAAGTAAAGAAGATTGGTTGCAAAAGGTTTTAGAAATAACCGAAGGGAAAGGTGTTGATGTTTTAATTGATATGCTTTCAGGTGATTATGTAAATCAAAATATGGAGGCAACAAAGATTAATGGATATTTAATAAATATTGGTAGATTAGCAGGTATGAGTTCTAATTTTGATTATGATCTCCACGCCAAGAGGCGGTTACATTATATAGGCACAACAGGTCGTACTAGAAGTATTGATGAAAATGTAGAAGTTTTAAGAAGAACTGTAGATGATTTATCTAAATTTGTAGACAGTGGTGAAATAAAACATGTAATTCATAAAGTTTTTAAATTAGAGAAAGCTAATGAAGCTCTAAATATTATGAATGAAAACAAACACTTTGGAAAACTAGTTCTTTTAATAGACAATTAAATATAGAAATCCATCGCTAAATTATTAATATAGACTAAATTGTAAACTGTAAATTATAAGACTATAAAATCTTACTAAATCATATAATTAAAATGGAATAACAATGTCTAATATTTATTTCAAAAATTCACAAAAATATATTTTTCTTTAACAATTATGTAATATTTAGCATTTATATAATTAACTATGTTTAATTCTCAAAAATATATTGAATTTCAGAGAACTAAAATTGGAGATGCAGTTCTAGATAATATGGCTAAATCTGTTGAATGGACTAAAGATCAATTAATAGCAGAAATCAGACACAATCCTAAACTAAGAAAAAATTATCTTGAACAATTAAAAAAAGCTTATAATTTATCAACCTCCTACCGATAATAAAGTTTTTAATTATTTGAGATAACTGCTACCGCTCTGATTGGGCTACCTGTACCGCCTCTAATTCTTAAAGGCAGGCCAATAAATTTAAACCTCCCTTTTCCAATTAATTTATCTAGATTTGCTAAACCTTCAATGTGTGTAAAACCCATATCTCTACAAACGTTATGAACTTCAAAATTATTTTTCCCCGGAGTTCCTGGACTTACTGCTTCAACACCAAAACTTGTTATACCTTTATTTCCAAGCCACTCTGCAGATTCTTTTGTTAAGCCTGGGAAATCAGTTAAAAATTTTTCTGTTCCATAAGTTCTGTCATAATGAGCCATATATAATAAAACTGTATCTTTAGGTCTAATTTCTAAATTATCTTTACTCAGTGCATTCTCTAAATCTTCAATAGATATATTTGATTTTAAGGGTTTATGAGATAAATCAAGACAGATCCCATCTGTATAAAAATTTTCAAGTGACATTTGATCAATTGATTGAGCATCAGGGTTTGGATCAAAATGACTAAATGCATCTACATGTGTTCCTGTATGCTCCCCCATAGACATGTACATAGATGCACATGAGAACTTCACCCCTTCTGCCTCTCTGATAGTCTTATGTGTTTGATAATCTGATAAAACCATAGGTGGATGATTTGGAAGTGTTGGACATTTTTGATAAATATCTACAGATAAATCAATTAAAGTTTCATTCAATTTGTTCTCCATTTGAAATTGCTATAAAGTTATAATAACAAAGGAATTATTATGAAAAAGCTAAAAATTGCTGGTTATCAAGGTGGTGAATCTGTTCATACTCGGTCAGTAAAATTTTTTATTGACAAGATGTCTAATTATTTTGATATAGCATTTGAGCAAGACATAACTGAAAAAGGTCAAAAAGCAGCATCTTTAATTGAAATGTCAATGAATAACGAAATTCAAATGTCATATCTATGGTCAAGTTATTATGAAAAATATATACCTGAAATTAAACTATTGGATTTACCCTTTTACTTCAAAAACAAAAATGAAGTTAAGGATTTAATTAACAAAAACTTACAACCATATGTTTCTAATGAATTAATTAAAAAAAATAACTTAAAACTTCTCGGCTTTTGGGATAATGGATCAAGGCATATCAGCACAAATAAAAATATTATTAAAAATCAAGATTCTTGTAAAAATTTAAAAATTAGAACTACTCCAAGCCCACTTCATATAGATGTCTTTAATGAATTAGGGTTTATATCAACACCATTAGACGTAAGAGATTTTAAAATTGCTCTAAAAAATGATGATATTGATGCACAAGAAAATCCATTAACAAACTATTGGAATTTTGGTGTTCAGCATAAACAAAAATATTTAACTCTATCATCGCATTTATTTGGATTTTGTTTTTTTGTAATAAATGGTACTTATTTCAATGAACTTTCCAATGATGAACAAAAATTAATAACTAAGGCATCAGAGAAAACAATAGCATATCAGTATGAGTTAGCTGAAGAAGATGATAAAAAATTAAAAGACTTGATTAGAAAAGAAAATGTTCAAATCTATGAGTTAACCCAACATGAAAAAGCAGAACTTTTAGATAAAGTTAAACATTTTCATGATGAGTTTTTTACAGAATATCCCAACATGAAATTTTAGAAGTATGCTTCTCCTGGCTTAATTGTCGGCGTCCATTCACAATCACCAAAAGGACCATCGCCTTTATTGCTAACGTAAGCAATTCTCTTATCATTAGTTTTACCATCTATAAGAGCACGTTGCAACCAATCCATAATATAATGATGACAATCTAATTTACCTAAATTTGGAATTCCCCATAATGGATGAAACTGATCTTCTATAACCCATAATTCTTTTTTACATGTTAAGTCCTCATATACTTCTACAGCATCTTCTAATGGGCAAAGTGGATCAAATTCACCCGTAGCTAAAAGTGTTGGACATTGCACTTTGTCAGCGTATCCTTTGACTGTCATTTTTTCAGCCATTTCATCAAATTCATCTTCATTATCCATACCTGCCATATACATGAACATTTGTTTAAATCTAGGCGATGAAACAGAGAAAATAGTATTATTAGGATTAAAAGTTGCTACACCACTTGCAAGTGCTGCAGGTCTATTATCATAACTGGCAAGTCTTAAAGACCAATAACTTCCCATACTAACGCCGTAAATACCAATTTTATCAGAATCTACTTCTTCTCTTTTCTCTAGGTAGTCAATTACAGCTGCTCCTGCTCTTTCATAATTATCTGCAACAGCCCTAATCTTTTGAATATTTGAGTTTCCTTGTCCAGGACCATCCATAGAAATAACATGCATTCCCCTATTAACACCTAAACTATTCATAACTCTTGGAAAATATTCTTTAGTTTGATCCATCCCAGGAACATAAATTACACATGGTGCTTTTCTTCTATCTGGCAGTAAATGCAATAAACAGGATATTGTTTTGCCATCATCAAACGGCACTTCAACTCTTTCTATTGGATATGGAGCTAATGCACTTCTTCTATCTACCATTTCCTTAAGTTTATTAGTTAAATATATTTTAACTGGATTGTCATCAAAGTAGATAGGATGTTGTGCCATTCTATAAGATTCAACAGCATGATCATAGTGCTCTAATGCAGTCATTTTAAAACCATTTTTTTCAGCTGTTTTGGCTAATGCCTCATCATGTTCAGCTTTTTTTCGCCACATCTTAGGAAGCATTCTATAATTGTGTGCTCTTGTAGGCGTTTCAGGATCATCTCTTTCAAAGTTCTGTACTCTACCTCTCATATTAAGAGCTAGATCTAACATCCATTGTTGATTATCTCTTTTTGTCCTCATTAAATGATCTCCTATTTGAAATTAATATTAATTTTTGGTTCTAAAGCTTCGCATAACGTAGCGTGCAGATAACAAGTTCTTTCTGACATATCGATTAACTTTTCATTATGTTCATCACTTGCTGTTCCATTCATATATAGATGAGTATCTAATGGTAACATCTCAACTGTACCATCATGATTTTCTTTAAATGAAGCATATTGAGACATTCTCAATCCTTCAATTGAAAATTTTTGATGGTGGATATATCTATGTGTTTGAGTTAGAAAACAAAATGAAATAGCTGCACCCATTACGTTTACTGGAGATGGCGCTATAATGCCGTCTATATCACTACTTATCATAAAATGTGTCATTCCAGGTAACCCAAGAACTGTGTCAACTTCGATTATCTTACTGTCAGAATTAGTTGAACTTTTACCTACAATCGTTCTAATTATTTTATTAAATTTCGGGTTCTCTGGATTACCAGTATCACCTTTAGGAACGTTATACCCATCAACAGGTTGAACAGTTCCAGCCGAAACCTCACCCGTTTTAACAATTATTCTATCTGAAAAATTATCACTTTTAGATGGTGAAGGCTCAACTTTATATTGTTGATACGGATCTTCTGCATCTGTTTTTGAACTCTCATTTAAATTTGATAAATCTTTTCTTCTACCATTTGCATATAATGCAAACGTATTTTTTAACGGAGTTCTTAATCCAGCAAGAACTGGTGACATTTTTGATGCTTTTAGAATTAAGCTTTTAATGTCCTCATGATTTTCAGATGTACTTACATCTAAATTTATAGTTGTTGGTTCTGCATGACCTTTGCCATCACCTTTTACAAAGGACCCTGTTAGATAGTAAGAATTCAAAACTTCGCAATCAATATTGTTAATCCTCAATCCGTTTGATTTGGCTTGTTTCATCACGTTACCAACAATATCTCCATGTATGGATGCATTAAAAAAACCTAAAGGGAATGGCGCTAAGTCAGTACCATTTAAATGCTTACCTTCGTCAGAAGTTAGTCTAAATGATGAAGAGTTTAAATCTCCTTCGTAACCAATTGTTTCTTTCTGGAGTATATCCATCTGCCTTGTGTGAGATGTAAAAGTTCTATTAAAATTTTTTGAACTATCTTGCACTTTTTTAATTAAAAAACCTAAAGGATATCCATTCTTACTTATATCTTCGTATTTCATTATAACTCCATGTTTTTATTTTAAAAATTGAAAGTCTACACCTTCGTCAGCTTGAGTAACTTCATTCATATAAAGTTTATTATAACCTCTTCTTTTAATCTTATCATCCGATAATAATGATATTCTTTTATTTATTTCTTCTTCCGATATAAGAAGATCTATCTTTCTATTAGGAACATCTAATTTTATTTGATCACCATTTTGAACAATAGCAAGTGGTCCTTTTTCGTAAGATTCAGGAGTAACATGGAGAACAATCGTGCCAGAAGCTGTACCACTCATTCTTCCATCTGATATTCTTACCATGTCTTTAACACCTTGCCTTGCTAACTTTTTAGGAATTGGTATTAGCCCTGCCTCTGGCATGCCAGGTCCACCTTTTGGACCAATACTTTTTAATACAAGAACGTCATCTTTTGATACGTCTAATTCTTCAGTATCAACTCTATTTGCTAAATCTTCTAAATTTTCAAAAACTACCGCTTTACCTTCATGAACAAGTAAATCAGGCGATGCTGCAGACTGTTTTATAATGGCGCAACCAGGTGCTAATGTTCCACTAAGCACAGCTATGCTACCACCTTTGAAAACCGGATTATCTTTTGAAGTAATTATGTTTTGTTTCCATTTTGAAGCTTTTTGTATTTCTTCACCGATGGTATTCCCGTTAACTAATTTTGCATCTAAATCAAGAAAATCTTTTAATTCATCAAATATTCTAATCGAACCGCCTGCTTTATATAAATCCTCCATATATCCTATTCCTGAAGGTTTTAAATCAACAATCATTGGGAGATTTTGAGTAAGCTTATCAAAATTCTTTAAGTCAACATTCACCCCAAGACGACCAGCCATAGCTGTAAGATGAACAACGCCATTTGTTGACCCACCAATTGCAGACAAAACTGTTAATGCATTCATAAAACTTTTTTCATTTAAAAATTTAGAAGGGTTTAGATTTTCATTAGCAATTTTAACAGATATCTCTCCAGTTTTCTCCGCAATACGTTTTCTATCTGCAGATACAGCTGGAGCGCATGCGCTATTGGGTGCCATCAATCCAAGCGCTTCAGTAGTAATTGCCATGGTACTTGCGGTACCCATGACACCGCACGTACCTACTGTAGGTACGAGCTGATTATTCACTTCTTCAATATCATCATCATTAAGATCTTCTGCTCTATAACTTGCCCAAAATCTTCTACAATCAGTACATGCGCCTACTCTTTCGCCTCTGAATGATCCTGTAAGCATTGGCCCAGTAACAAGCTGAATTATGGGTATATCTGCACTAATGCCACCCATTACTTGCGCAGGTACAGTTTTATCACATCCTCCTATAAGTATGCATGCATCCATTGGTTGAGCTCTTAACATTTCTTCTGTATCCATAGACATAAGGTTTCTTAAATACATTGATGTTGGGTTGGCAAATGATTCGTGAATTGTAATTGTTGGAAATTCCAATGGTATTCCACCATTAGCAAGGATACCTGCTTTAGCGCTTTTAATTAAATCTGGAACGTTACCATGGCATGGATTGTAATCACTAAATGTATTTGTAATACCAATAATTTTTTTATCCAGCATATCATCCGAGTACCCAAGCCCCTTTATAAATGCTTTTCTTAAAAAGATGGAAAATCCCGTATCACCATAATTAGTAAGGTTTTTTTTCATGCCAGTTTTATTTTTTGACACTTTATCCTCTCCCAACAAATGGCATATTTGTAGCCATTATTGTCATATTTAAGATATTAGTTCCTTCTGGTAAACTAGCAATATAAGCAACTGCTTTACCACAATCTTCAGCCTCAAACACTGGTTCTATCATAACTTCACCATTAGCCTGCGGTACGCCTGATTTAAAACGTGATCCAATATCTGTATCTGCGTTCCCAATATCCAATTGAGAACATGATATATTAAAATTTCTTCCATCTAAAGCAATAGATTTTGTTAACCCATTTACAGCATGCTTTGTGGCTGTGTAGGCAATAGTATCTGGTCTTGGAGAGTGTGCCGATACAGAACCATTATTTACTATTCTCCCCCCTTGCGGAGATTGATTTTTCATTAACTTTATAGCTTGCTGTGAACAAAGAAAGGAACCTGTTAAATTCACATCAACAGTTTTTCTCCAATCTTCTTCCTTTAAATCTTCAATAGGAACTCTAGGTGCTCCCATCCCTGCATTATTAAAAAGTAAATCTATTCGCCCATGATCAGTTTTGATTTTATCAAATAAAGCAACAACTTGAGAGCTAATTGTAATATCAGTTTTAATAGCAATAATTTTATGATTACTATTTGTCGCTAGTGATGAAGTTTTTATTAATTCTTCTTCACGTCTTCCAACAATATAAACAGTAAAATCAATTTTGTTTAATTCTAATGCAGCGGAACGTCCTATACCTGAACCACCACCTGTTACTAAAGCAACTCTCATTACTCAATACTTAAAATGAATAAAATTTTTCAGGATTGGTAACCATGATTTTTTGTCTCATATTATCGTCAGTTACCCATTCACCAAATGCGTCAACCAAATCCCCATCATTGGGATTAACCTCATACTTATTTGGATGTGGCCAGTCTGTGCCCCACATAATATTATCTGAATTTGCTTCTATCAGAGCTCGTGCCATTGGCATAACATCATCATATGGAGGAAGATCAGTTTCACTAACTCTATTAGCTCCAGATATTTTAATCCATGTATTACCATCACGAACTAAATCCAACAATGTTTTGAAACCTTCAGAATTAATTCCATTTGTTGCGGGTTGATACGCAAAATGTGCAATTGAAATTGGAACAGATGATTTTTTAAAAATAGGAGCTAACTCAACGATATCCTTTCCCGGAAAAAGATATTCCACATGCCAACCTAAATCTTTTATCCTTGCTTCAAGTGTTGGTATCTCATCTAAACCTATAGGCATACCACCAATATTGTCCATGTTCAATCTAACACCTTTTATGCCTTGTTTATCAAGATCCTCTAAAAAATTATCTGACACATCCATCTTAATTGCACAAACACCTCTAGCTCTATCTGGTGTTTCGTCATTCATAACCTTCATTCCCTTCAATATTGCGGAGTTATCCACTCCATAAGGAGAAGGTTGAGTATAAACCACCCTACTCACTCCAAGTTGAGAATGTAAATGTTTTAAATCATCAAGTGTTGAATCTGGAGGATTATAGCCTCTTCCTTCAAATAGTGAGTATTGGCTTTCAAATATATGCACATGTGTATCAATTGAACCTTCAGGCAACTTAATACTTGGAACTTTTGGGTTTCTATCTGGAGCTATACAGTCTCTTATATTCGTCATTTGCAATCCTCCTCTAACAAATTTCATAAAAGACTAATAGAATTTAGATCAAAGTTAAAATGATAAATTCAAATAATTTAAATCATTTTATTTGATTTATGTATTGAGTTACGTATTTTAATAATTTTTGTTTCTTAATAAAATAATCTCTAATTATTAATTAAATATGACTCTAGCATGAGATTAATAAATTAATTTTTTAAATAACTAATTGTAAACTTTTTTATTATTAGTATGATTTTAACTTAAATAGCAGAGATTATTATTTTAAAATCATCAAAAAATTTAGAGAACTTAAATGTAAATGAAGATTTAGCAAGTTTATATGACAAGACTCGTAATCAGTCATTACATTTGTCAGAACCTCTTAGTGAAGCAGACCAATGTATTCAATCAATGCCTGACGCAAGTCCAACTAAATGGCATTTAGCGCACACCACATGGTTTTTTGAAACGTTCATTCTAAAACAATTTGTAAAAAATTATAAAGAGTATCATGCTGACTTTAATTTCTTATTTAATTCTTACTACAATAAGATAGGTGATCGTCATGCTAGAGCTGAAAGAGGTATGATTACACGTCCTTCATCGACTGAGGTAAACGAATATAGAACATATGTTGATAATAAAATGAGGGATTACTTTCAATCAAAACCAACATCTGAAGTGCTAAACTTAGTAGAGCTTGGAATAAATCACGAGCAACAACATCAAGAACTTTTAATAACAGACATTAAACATGCTCTTTCAAAGAATCCATTATATCCAGCTTACAGTAAACAGTTACCAGTAAAAGGGTTGAGTGTAAGTAAAAATAGTTGGGTAGATCATCCTGGAGGTCTTCTTGAAATTGGATATTCTGGTAAAGAATTTATTTTTGACGCTGAAGGTCCAAAACATAAAGTTTGGATAGAACCTTTTAGTTTAGCAAAACATCCAGTATCAAATCGCGAGTTCATAAATTTTATTGAAGATGGCGGTTATAAAAAGGCGGAGTTTTGGTTATCTGACGGATGGGCATTATGTCAGAAAGAAAATTGGGAAGCTCCCATGTATTGGCATAAAAATGACGATGGTAGTTGGTCTTATTATACAATGGGTGGTTTAATACCAATTAAACTAAATGCGCCAGTTTGCCATGTAAGTTATTATGAAGCTGATGCCTTTGCCCGATGGTCGGGTGCCAGATTACCCAGAGAAACGGAGTGGGAAGTCATTGCTAAATCATTAGATGTTGAAGGACATTTCGCTGATGCTAATCTATTTGATCCACAGCCTTCAACTAAAGATGGAGTTACACAAATTTATGGAGATGTGTGGGAATGGACACAGAGTTCTTTTAGTGCTTATCCAGGATATGAAATAGCTGAAGGTGCAGTGGGAGAATATAATGGTAAATTTATGTCTGGACAGATGGTTTTACGAGGTGGTTCTTGTGCCACACCTATAGACCATATTAGACCTTCTTACAGAAACTTTTTTCCTCCGTATGCACGATGGCAATTTTCAGGAATTCGTCTAGCTAAAGATAAATTCGCTTCGATTTCTTTCCTCCACGCTAATGACAATAATAACAAAGATATATTTTTAAATGATATCATTTTAGGATTAAGTTCAATACCAAAACATATATCATCAAAATATCTTTATGATACTCAAGGCGCACAACTATTCGAGAAAATCTGTGAACTTGAGGCTTATTACCCTACAAGAACAGAAATAGGTATTCTTAAAAATAATGCTGCTGAAATTGCAAAATCTCTTGGTCCGAACGTAACAATTATTGAATATGGCTCTGGAGCTCTTGAGAAAGTTCGTATACTCCTAGACATATTGATTGACCCAAGTTCACTTTGTGCAATAGATATCTCTGAAGAACAGTTAAAAAATTCTGCTAGTATTATACGCAATGCCTACCCCAATATTGAAGTTTTAACAGTTGCTGCTGATTTTACTAAAGCAGTAAAAATACCAAAATCACAACGCGAGACAAAGTCTAAAATTGTTTTTTTCCCAGGATCAACTATTGGTAATTTTGAACCAGATGATGCTAGAGCATTTTTACAAAATATTTGTAAAACAATTGGTAAAAACGGAAAATTACTAATAGGTGTTGATTTAAAAAAGGATTATGAACGTCTTCTTAAAGCATATGACGACGATGACGGCATCACTGAAGCTTTTAATAAAAATCTTTTATCTCGTATAAACCATGAATTAGGCGCTGATTTCAATCCAAATTTATTTCGTCATATTGTTCGGTTCAACACTTTCAAAGGCAGAATTGAAATGCATCTTGAAAGTTGTATAGATCAGTCTGTTAATATTGGTAAAGAAAAATTTTTCTTTACAGCTGGAGAAACTATCCATACCGAAAATTCATATAAATATCATATTCATGAATTCATAAAATTGGCTGAATCATCTGGTTTAGATAAACTATCAACATGGACAGACAAAGATAATCTCTTTGCTGTCATTTTGTTTAGAGTAAGGTAATTAAATATCTAATTTTTCTATTTGATATATGTTGAGTTATCAATTTTAATAATTTTAGTTATTTAAATTTATAATTTAAAAAAAATAATAAAAAGCATTAATTTATATAAATGTATGATTTATTACAATTGCCAGACTTTACCCATCTGCAATTTTTTTTAACTTGCTTGGTTGCATTTGGCGGTGGATTGATAAGAGGTTATACAGGTTTTGCCGGTGCCCTTTTGCTGCTGCCTGGGTTTGTTCTTATCATGGGACCATTGCCAGCATTAAATGTCGTGATCATTTCAGGTATGGTCGGACAATTAATAATCCTTCCTAATGCAGTCAAAAGGGCACAAAAAAATGTAGTATTATCTTATGGAGGTGGAATTTTTTTAGGCGTCTATCTAGGGTTGTATTTTTTATTTCAAAGAGATATTCCTGACATTACCTTTTTTATGGGTATATTTATAATATTAGCAACTTTAATATTAATTTCTGGTTGGAAATATAAAGGACCGATTAATAATTATACTTCAGGTTCATTTGGAACTGGAATAGGTTTTTTTGCTGGTTTTTTTGGAGTGCCAACTGGACCTTTGACAGGACTTTTTTTCTTATCATTAAAAGAGGATATAAAAATTATTCAAGCAAATATTCAATGTATAGTAATTTTAACAGTTTTTGCATTTTTTACTTATTTTTATTTTATTGAAGGCTTTCGATCTGACTACTTGTTATTGGGATTAATTATGTCGCTTCCTCTCGCAATTGGTTTAAAAACTGGTCAATATTTATTTAACTTTTTGCCAGAGAAAGTGTTTAGACCTATAACATATATTTGCCTTATATCTTTAGGTTCATCATTATGTTTTAAAGCATATAATTAGGAATTAAAATGAATGAAATTATTAAAACAGATAAAATAGATCATATTGGAATTGTTGTGCCAAATATTGAAAAAGCACTGGCACATTATAAGAATGTTTTTAACAAAATTGGAAGTAAACCTATAATATCAGAAACACAAAATGTAAAAATATCATTTATAGAGTTTTCAAATGTCAAATTAGAACTGATAGAACCATTAAGTGAAAAAAGTCCTATATCTAACTTTCTTAAAAAAAATCCTTTAGGTGGTATGCATCATGTCGGATTAGAAGTAGATGATTTAAACAATACATATTCTGATGCTAAAAACAATGATCTAGAACCCTTATCAAAACCAGTGAAAGGCTATCATGGTAGAGATTTATTTTTTTTACACCCAAAAAAAATGATGAACACATTATTTGAAATCTTATCTAAAAATTAAAGGAGAAAAAAATGAGAACTGATTTTAAAGAAATATTATTTGAAATTAAAGAAAATGCAGCATGGATTACTATAAACCGTCCTGAAGTAAGAAATGCATTTCGAGAGCAAACACTTGATGAAATGAGAGAAGCAGTGCTTCAAACCAAAGAAGATGTAACAATTTCTTGTATAGTTTTCACAGGTGCTGGCGATGAAGCATTTTCAGCTGGTGGAGATTTCTATGCAATGAAAAGATTAAACTGGTCTAATGCTTCTCATTGGAATGATAGAATGCTAGGATTAGCAATGGCTATTAGAGGCGTTTCTATTCCTGTAATAGCAATGGTAAATGGTTGGTGTATGGGAGGTGGCCATGAATTAGCATTGTGGTGTGATATGGTTATTGCTTCTGAAAATGCTACACTAGGTCAAACTGGAGCAAGAGTTGGTGCCTGCCCTACAGTTGGTGCAACACAGTACCTGCCTAGAATTGTGGGCGAAAGAATAGCTAGAGAAATGATTTTTTTATGTAGAACCTTTAAAGGTCAAGAAGCAGTTGATGTTGGTTTGATTAATAAATGTGTTCCTCAAGATCAACTGTATGATGAAACTATGAAGTGGGTTAAACAGATTAATAGTTATAGTGGTCAAACTATAAGACAGACTAAAAAATCATTAAATGCAGAATCTGATGAATTGTACGCTTCATGGCAACACGGAATGGAATTGCTTGCACATGTCTGGGGATCAGAAGAATCTCTTGAAGGAATGCATGCATTTATTGAAAAAAGAAAGCCAAACTTTTTTAAATTTAGAGAGAAAAATGCAAATATTGTTAAAGAATATTTAGATGGTTTAGAAAAAGATGAGAATGTCAAACCTAAAGGATAATAATGAGTAAAATTTATCCACTAACAGGCATAAGGGTCTTAGATTTAACTAGAATTCTTGCAGGACCCTTATGTACTCAGTATTTAGGTGATTTAGGAGCTGAAATCATTAAAATTGAAAACCCCAAAGGTGGTGATGATACTCGAGCTTGGGGTCCACCTTTTTTAGAAACTGAGTCAGCTTATTATCTCGGCATAAATAGAAACAAAAAAAGTATTTGTTTAGATATAAAAACAAAAGAAGGTTTTAAAATATTAAAAGAACTTATTAAAAAATCAGATGTAGTTATAGATAATTTTAAACCAGGTTTTTGGAATAAAATAGGTCTACCTGAAAACTGGTTTAACAAAAATGTTCAAAATGTAGTTAGAACTTCTATTTCTGGATACGGCGTAAAGGGACCTCAGGGAGGATTACCTGGATATGATTTTTTAATGCAAGCTGAATCAGGCTTAATGAAAATTACTGGAGAAGTAAATGGTGAACCCATGAAATTAGGAGTTGCTATTGTAGATATTGTAACAGGATTAAATGCAGTAATTTCAGTACTTTCTGGACTTTTATTAAATAAAAAATTAAAAAATAAAAATATATTAACTGAAGTAAATTTATACAACTCTGGAATTTTTTTACTTGCTAATGTTGCCTCTAATACACTTATTT
>CACMNV010000010.1 GCA_902615025.1 uncultured SAR116 cluster alpha proteobacterium
TTAAGTTTAAAATCTAGTAATGATAATAACATAAGTATAAATGAAATCTATTTTGAAGAATTTGAAAATAAAGATTGGTTAGGTGAAAATGTTCAAACACTCAGACCAATTAATATTAAAAATTTTATTATTTATGACAATGATAACTTTAAATTATTTGATCCAACAAAAAAATTATTAAAAATCAATGCTTCTTATGCATTTGGAACAGGTTATCATTCTACAACTAGACATTGCATTGAAACTATGTACGAAAGTTCTAAATCAAAAAAATTTCAAAACATTTTAGATTACGGTTCTGGAAGTGGAATTTTAGGTATTGCTGCAAAAAAGCTTATGCCATATTCAAAAATCACCTTGATTGATAATGATAATTTAGCTGTAAAAATGTCAAAGTTTAATTTAAAAAAAAATAATATAATCTCAAATAATAATGTTTTAGAAGTTTCGTCAAAAAAGAGAAAGCACATAAAGAAAAATTTTTATAACTTGATATTTGCCAATATTCTACTACCTCAATTAAAATCTTTGATAAAAGAATTTACATACATTTTAGATCATAATGGATTTATAATTGTTTCAGGAATATTAATTTACCAAAAAAATCATTTAATAAATTTATATAGAAAATTTAACATTTATCCTATTAAGATATCAGAAGAAGAAAAATGGATTACTATAACATTTATGAAAAAAAAATGAAAAAGCTTATTGAATTTAAAAAACATTTAATATTAAAAAATATAGATGCTTACATCATACCTAAACACGATCTTTTCTTTTCAGAAGAACTTATGGAAAGTGATGAAAGATTAAAATTTATTTCCAATTTTTCTGGTTCAGCGGGATGGGGAGTAATAACCGCTTCCCACAAGTTGAAATCTGCAATCATAAGTGATGGAAGGTATCAGGAACAATTAAAAAAAGAAGTGTCTCAAAAGGAATTCGTGATTTTAGATGGAGGTTTAAATAAGATTATTGAATTTTTAAACTCATATAAACAAATTAAAATTATTGGCGTTGATACTAAATTGATAACTATCAATCAGTTTAAATTTTTGGAGAGCGAATTAAAAATTAAAAATAAAAAATTCATGCTGAGTAACAAAAATTTAGTTGACGAAATCTGGAATAACAAACCCACAATAACACAACAAAAAATTGTTGATGTAGATACCAAGTACGTTGGTGAGAATTTTGTAAGTAAAATGAAAAGATTGTCTAAGATTATTTTAAATCATTCGTCTGAGGCACTTATAACATTTAAGCCAGATGCTATTAGCTGGTTGTTAAATATTAGGGGTAATCAATTAAAATATACTCCAGTAGTTAGATGTTTTGCATTAATACATAAAAGTAAGAAAATTCATCTCTTTTTTGAACATGACTTACCTCAATTAAGTAAACTATATCATGGGAAGATTGTATTAACTAATATTAATAAATTTCAATCTATTTTAAAAATGTTTGCTGGTGAAAGTTTCCTTATTGATTACAATTCAACACCAATGTTTGTATTATCTGCATTAAAAAAAAATAAAATTAAATACAAACATTCATCTTGCCCCATTTCTTCTCTTAAAGTAATTAAGAACTCTGTTGAACAAAAAAACTTTAAAGAAGTACATAAAATTGATGGACTAGCCTTTATTAAATTCTGGAGTTGGTTTGAGCAATTAGATAAAAATAATATGTTTGATGAAGAGTATCACGCTAAAAAGTTATTTGAATATAGAAGTGTAAGCAAACTATTTAAGAGTAACAGTTTTCCTACTATATCAGCTTTTGGTAAAAATGGATCAGTCATACATTACCGATATACTAAGGGAAAGAGTAAAAAGATAAAGAGTAATAACTTGTACCTTATTGACTCTGGAGGTCAATATTTAAATGGAACAACTGATGTAACCAGAGTATTAATACATGGACAACCTACTAATGATATGAAGGCTAAATACACTATTGTTTTAAAAGGTCATTTAAGTCTTTCAAATCTGTTATTCCCTAAAGGAACTCTAGGAAAAGAAATAGACTCTATTGCAAGAGCAGCTCTATGGCTCAATAAATTGGATTATGCTCATGGCACTGGTCATGGGGTTGGATTTTATTCAAATGTTCATGAGGGACCAGTATCAATTAGTAAAACAAATTCATATGAATTAAAACCAGGAATGGTAATTTCAAACGAGCCTGGTTATTATGGATCAAAATTTGGAATTAGAATTGAAAATCTAGAATTAATACAAAAAGTTGGAAACTTTTTAAGTTTTGAAACATTGACTCTTATTCCGTATGAAAAAAAGCTAATTGATAAAAGTTTATTATCAAAAACAGAAATAAATCAGATTAATAAATATCATAAATTAGTTAATGAAAAGATAAGACCTTTAATTAACAGGAGAGATGGTGATTTAGTTAATTTTTTAAATAGCAAAACTTCAATTTTATAATTTATCAAGTATCTCATTGAGTTTTTTTTCATCTATCATTTTTATATTTAACTCTTGTGCTTTAGAAAGCTTGCTTCCAGGGTTTTCTCCATATATTACTAAATCTATATTCTTTGAAACTTGACTTACAAATTTTGAGCCTAATGAATTGAGTTTTGTTTTAATTTCATCTCTAGTAAAATTATTTAAAGTACCTGTAATTACAATTTTTTTATTTAAGAAATAGTTGTCAACGTTTAATTTTTGGTATGGTTTTATACTTAATCGTTCAGATAATATATCTAATTCATCAAGATTAGTAGAAGAATTAAAAAAGTTAATTATATCTTCTGCAACACTCATTCCTATTTGATCAATATTAACAAGATAGTTAAATTCATCAGAAAATTTATCAGTAGATTTTTTAATATTATTTATTAAATTAGGCAAATCTATGTAATGTTCAGCTAAAATTTTAGAAGTATTTTCTCCAACTTGTTTGATTCCTAAAGAAGTTAAAAATTTATCAAAATTCACTAATTTAGCTTTGTTAATATTTGAAAGTAATTTATTTACAGACAATTCTCCAAAACCATCATAACTTTTCAACTCATCTTTCTTTTCATAGAGTTTAAAAATATCACTATACTTTGTTACAATGCCTTTCTTAAAAAATAATTTTATTTGTTTGTTACCAAGTCCATCGATATTCATTCCATTTTTCGAACAAAAGTGAATTAAATTTTCAATTTTCTGAGCTTTACAATCAGTATTCATACATTTTCTTGCAGCCTCGCCTTCTTTTTTGATAGTAATTTGACCGCATGCAGGGCAGTGTTTCGAAATAAAATACTTCTCAGATATTTTTGTTCTTTTTTCTTTAACAACGCTCAAAATATGTGGTATTACATCGCCGGCTCTTTCTATTAAGACCGTATCACCAATTCTTATATCTTTTCTTTCTATTTCATCTTCGTTATGAAGTGTAACGTTTGATACTTCAACACCACCAATTTTAACTTTTTTTACCCTTGCAACAGGTGTTATTGTTCCAGTTCTTCCTACTTGTAAATCAATTTTTTCTATTATGGATTCTTTAATTAAGCTTGGTAGTTTATGAGCAATAGCCCACCTTGGGGCTCTAGACATTTCGCCGAGTCTTTTTTGTAATGCAAAAGAGTTTACTTTATATACTAGACCATCAATTTCATAATCAATCTTATCTCTCATTTCTAGCATGGAATTGTAATAACTTGATATTTCATCAAGTGTTTTTAACAATTTAATGTTTTCTGGTATATTAAATCCCCAATATTTAAATTTATTTAAAAGATTAATTTGTGTATCAAAGAGATTTTGATCAGATACTTCGCCTACCGTATAAGCAAAAAACATTAGATTTCTTTTTTTTATTTTATTACTATCTTTTTGCCGTATTGATCCAGCAGCAGCATTTCTTGGATTTGAAAAAACTTTTTTATCATTAGTTAATTGTTCTTTATTAAGTTTTTTAAAGTCATTCTTTGAAATAAATATCTCACCTCTAACTTCTAAAAGTTCAGGAAAATCAACAATTTTTTTTGGAATATTATCAATTGTTAAAATATTTTCAGTTACTAATTCACCTTCATAACCATTGCCTCTTGTAAGCGCTTGGCTTAATTCACCATTTTCATATAATAAGGAGATAGATAGTCCATCTATTTTTGGTTCACATACAAATTCAATGTCATCACAACTTATTTTTAAAAATTTACAGGTTCTTTTTATGAAATCGTCGATATCATTCATGTTAAAACCATTGTTCAATGACAACATTGGTTTACTATGTTTGATTTTAGTAAATTTTTCTAATGGTTCAAAACCAATATCTTCTCTTTTCTTAAATCCTAAATCTGGATTTCTAACAACTAAATTATCGTATTCAATACAAATATTATCAAACTCTTTATCAGATATTACTGGGTCATCATGGCCATGATATAATTTGTTATGATGTTCTATTTGCTTTTTAAGAAATGATAAACGGTTATAAGCATCACTAGACATATTAATTCAACAATTTTAAAGCTGCATTTCTTGCTTCATCAGATATATTATCGTCTGATATCATTCTAGCTATTTCTTCAATTTTTTCTTGATGATTTAATTCAAATGTTTCGGTAATTGTTTCATTTTCAATAATACTTTTTTTTATTAAAATATGATGATTGCCTTTTGCTGCTACCTGAGGTGAGTGTGTGACAACGATAGTTTGTTGATTATTACCAATCTTTAATAATTTGGTTCCAATTGCGCTTGCAGTAGCACCTCCAACACCACTATCTACTTCGTCAAAAATAAGAGTTTTAATCGTATTATCTTTTTCTATAACGAGTTTCATAATTAGAAGAAACCTAGATAATTCTCCTCCTGATGCAATTTCAGAAATTTTACCTAATTTTGTATCTTTATTTGTTTGAGCATAAAATTTAACATCATCAATTCCTTTGGACGAAAAAAGGGTATCTTGAAGAGGGTTAATTATTATTGAAAATTTTGCATTTTCTAATTTTAGAGCTGGGAGTTCATCATTTACTTCGTTAATTAGTTTTTGACTTACTTCTATTCTATTGATAGATAACTTTTTTGCTAACTCCAAATACTCATTATAAGCCTCATTTGTTAATTTTTTTTGATTATCTAATTCAAGTGAAAAATTTTTAATTGAGCTTAATTTTTTTTCTATTTCAGTTTGTTTTTGTGGTAATGAATCTATTTGACAATTATGTTTTTTTGATAAATTTCTTAATTTGTATAATCTATCATCGATTACATCTAAAGTATCATCTTTATTTTCATATAAAAATTCGCTTTTATTAATCAATAGAGATAACTCTTCTAAAGTAATATAATTTTCATTCAGAAGTTTACTAATTTGATCAACAGATGGATTGTTATAGTTTTCTAGTTTTGAAAATAAACGTATTAAATTTTTAACTGAAGTATCTAAACCATTTTCACCATCAATTAAGTTTTTAGCTTCATTAAAAGTTTGAAAAAATTTATGTCTATTTATTAAAGCTTTTCTTTTTATAATGAGTTCATTTTCTTCATTGCCTTGCGGCTTTATCTCATGAAATTCATTGAGAGAAAACTCTAAATAATCGCTATCATTCTTATTTTTTTCATTCAATGAAATCAAGTTACTTAATTCATTTTTGTTAGACTTATAATTTTCCCAAGAATTAAAAACTTTTTCTTTCAATTTATCGTTAACATAATATTTATCTAGTAAATCAATATGATTTTTTTCAACTAATAAAGTGTGATTATCAAATTGACCTTGTATTTCAATAAAATGACTTACAACTTTTTTTAGAGAACTTATAGAAATAGGAGTGTCATTTAGATATGAAAAAGATTTGCCATTAGAATGAATTTCTCTTCGTATAATAAATTCATCATTTATATCAATATTAATTTCATTTAAATAAGAAATAATAGTTTCATCGTTAAAGTTCTGAAAAATTGCAGTTACAGATCCTTTTGTTTGACCTTTTCTTATTAAATTAAAATTTGCTCTATTTCCTAATATTAATCCTAAAGAATCAATTAGTATAGATTTCCCCGTACCAGTTTCTCCGGTTAAAACTGTAAAACCCTCATGGAAATTTAAGTTTAAATCTTTTATTAAAACAATATCTTTAATTATTAACTTAGATAACATTTAGGATTAGAAAATTGAAATCATTTTATTCATTATCTTTTTAAGATAACTGGGATCTTCAATTATATTATTTTTTTTATTTGTTATTTCTTCAGTCCATTTACTTTTTGGAAAATTATATTTTAGAATTAAATATGTTTGATCGGATTTATCTTTTAATTTCAACATTTCTAAAGCTTCATACATTCTGTATAAAGTTTGAGGTACAATACTAGTTCCCTGAAAATCTTTAATTACAACTGAAAATCTATTTATTGCTGGAGATGGAGCGTTATTTTTTAAATAATACATCCCAACCTCAAACTCTTTTCTAGCTAAGTAATTATTTAAATATTCTAATTTAAATTTAGCATCTTTTGCATATTTTGAATTTGGGTTTGTTTTTATAATTTTCTTAAACTTTTCAATTGCGATTTTAGTAAATTTACTGTCTCTGCTTGGATCAGAAACTTTAATATAATAACACATAGCTATAAGATATTCAGCATATTCAGTAAATATACCATTAGGATTCATAGATATATAATCAGTTAATAATAAAATTGTTTTATCTGGTTTATTAAGTTCAAAATTTAAATAAGCATTGTAAATTTGCGCTTGGCTAGAATATTTTGAATAAGGGAATTCATCATTAACTTTTATAAATTGATCAATACTTTTCTTAAACTTTTTTTCTTCAATTAATTGGATTCCTTTTTCAAATATATTTTTATCATCTCCTTGGGCAATTATGATTTCCTTTTCATTTGCCGAACATGAAAATAATAGTAGTAAAATTATAAATTTGAAAATATTAGCCATAATTAAATAAATTAATTTTGTTAAATTAGCTTATTTTTAAAATTATTCCAAACTATTAATTAAGCAACATTAATATTATTTAGATTATTTTCTTGATGAGAAATAGGTAAGTTATATGGGTTAAGTTCTATGATTTCAAAGTTATTTTTATTTTGAAAAATCTTTTTTATTAATCTATTATTCAATTCATGACCTGGTTGTATCGCATGAATACTTCCTAAAATAGGTAACCCAGACATATAAAAATCACCAACACAATCTAAAAGTTTGTGTTTTACGAATTCCTTGTTACACTTCAGTCCAGTATCGTTTAATATTTGATTATCTTTTACAACGATCGCATTATTTAAATTACCACCTAGGCCAAAACCACTAGCTCTTAGTTTTCCAATATCTTTTGCAAGGCAGAAGGTTCTGGCGTAACAAATATCTTCAATAAAATTTTGTGTATTATGAGTATAAATATATTCATCTTTACCGATTAAATTATTTGTAAAATTAATTTTGATAGAAAATGATAAGTGAGTAGATGGCAAAACTTTAATTGATCTTGTGCCATCCTTAATGCTAACTTTTCTATGAATTTTCAAAACTTTTTTTGATTTTTTTTGAATTTGCAAACCAACCTGCGCAAGTTTTTTTGTAAACTCGTAAGAACTTCCATCCATAGCTGGTAATTCACTTGAATTAATTTCAATTAGTAAATTATTAATATCAAATGAATGAAGTGAGGCAAGAAGATGCTCTACTGTACTAACACAGACACCATTTTTATTTTTTAACTTAGAACAATATTTTGAAAAATCGATATTTTCAGAGACTACTTTAATCTTGTTGTTTAAATCTAAATCTGTTCTTTTAAAAACAATACCAAAATCTTCATCAGCAGGATAAAGTGACATATTTACAGCTTTACCACTATGAATTCCAACTCCACTAAAAGAAACAGGTGAACATATAGTCTTTTGATAAGAGTTATTATTAAAAATTTGTGAGTTGATTATATTCATAATTTTTCATTACTGAATATATTTGAATTATTTACTATATCAAATCAAAAATAGTTACTAAATGTTTCATAATGTGAATGTCGTTTAATTAAAAAAATATTCTCTTAATTTTTTAAAAAAACTAATTAGTCCATTGTTATTTTGCTCTCTTGAACTTTTCAATACTAAACCAGTTAAGCAACTAAAGCTTGGTGATTGAAGTAAATCAGGTGCATTTAATAGCCCAATAGGTTTACCAATCCTTATGTTACATTTAAAATAAGATTTTGCAATACTACTAATTCCATGAAGATTAGATGTTCCACCTGTAATAATTACTTTTGAAATTTTTGTGTAATCTGGATAAGAATTTTTTAAATTTTGAATTACTAATTCAAAAATTTCTTCAACTCTAGGCTTGATAATTCCAATTAACATAGATTTAGGAAAATTTTGTGAAGTAAGCTCCCCTTTCTCATTAATTATATTTATATTAATGTTTTTAAAATTATCTAATTGATTCACTTCTGTTGATCCATGTAAAATTTTAAGCTTTTCAGCTTCTTCTGATTCAGTGCCTAGTCCTTTTACAAGGTCACTTGTTATATGAATTCCACCTATTTTGATAAAGCTAGAATAAATTAAACTATCTTTCAAATAAATGCCGATAGAAGTTAAGCTTGCACCTATATCAATAATTATAGCGCCAAGATCTCTTTCTTCTTTAATCATCGTAGATATTCCATTTATTTCTGGTGTTATATAAAATTGATTTACGGTTAAATGGCATAATTCAATTGATTTATTTAAATTTGAAATAACGTTTTTATTAACATAGGTATTGATTGCCCCTAATGTTAAAGTTTTACTCCTAAGTCCAACCGGATTATCAACTTCTTGATCATTATCAATTTTAAAATCCTTGGGTTTTCTTCTAATTTGAATAAAATTTTCATATTTTGATTTATATTTTTCTAGGTTTAAAAGTTTTAATACATCTTCTTTTTTTATTAAATTATCAGTAATTTGTATTTTATCAGATGTAATTTTTGTAAAAGGTAATCCACCAGTTATATTGCATGTGATATTTGAAATTCTAAAACCCGCCATTTCTTCGGCTTTTTCAACAGCTTTAGAAATAGCATTGGACAATTTATGTAAATCTATTACTTCTCCTTTGTTTAAACCCATAGAAATGTGTTGTCCAAATCCTAATACTTTGATTTGAATATTGTTGTTATCTACAGATTGACCAATCAAGCATGCAATTTTACTATTACCTATGTCTAAGCCAACGTGAATGTTATTTTTGCTATAATTAATTATTTTACCTTTAATTTATTTTTGGTTTTAGAAAATATTTTCCATAAATCCTCATATCTATTTCAATAAAATTACCATTTAAGATATTATATTTTGATGTAACTTTGTTTAGTAATTTAAGTGTATCTAATACTTTAGTTTCGGGTAACAAAATTTTTACTCCATTTTTCAAATTAATATTCCATCTTCTTTGATCAACAAAAGAAAAAGATAAATAATTTAGATTTACATTACTTTCTTTTATTAAATTTAATATAACACTAGCATTTTTATTAGAGTTTTTTCCAATAAAAACAGGTAAATGAAATAAGTTTGGAGTTATTTTTCTCTCTATTATATTATTAAACTCATCTATGAGATAATTATTATTTTCAATATTTAGTAAACCAATTATCTTTTTTTCTTCTATTTTGATTGTTATCAAATTATTAGATGTTTTAGTAATAATAAACTTTTTTATTAAATTTTTCTTGTTTAATACATTTGAGATGAGGTCGAGGTTATTAGAATTTCTATCTTCATCTAATTTTGTTTTTAATTCATTTATTAAAGACTTTTTATCAATATAATTATTTCCTAACACAATTAAATTTGGTGTGGTATTATTAAACCCAAATAAAAGTCTTTCTTTATATAATACGAGTTGTTCAACTATTAAGTTTTTATATTTGAAATAAGAAAAGTATGTAATTAACAGAATTGAAAGTGTTAATACAGTTATAATTAAAGTTTTGATATTAAAAAAAAGAAGAAATTTTTTAATTTTACTAAACCTTCTCAAATTTTGCTTTGGAAATTAACTTGTCAACTAGTTCAGTTAGACTTATCCCGCAATATTTTGCTTGTTCAGGGGATAATGAAGTTTTAGTCATTCCTGGTTGAGTATTTATTTCAAGCATATATATTGTATCATCACGATCATCATATCTAAAATCACTTCTTGAGATTCCAGAACAGCCTAAAAGTTTATGAGCAAGTTTAGCCCATTTAATGACTTTATTATAAACTTTATTAGGTATTTTTGCAGGCAATATATGTAAAGAGCCATTATAGGAGTATTTTGAATGATAATCATAAAAAAAATTTTTTTTCGAAATGATTTCTGTGACGACTAATGGTTTGTTTTCTAAAACAGATACGGTTAATTCCCTATTACCAACCAAAGGCTCTACTATGAATTGATTACTAAATAATTTATCTTTAATATTATTTAAATCATTTTCATTATTTAATATATTTATTTCAACGGAACTACCGCCACTTATTGGTTTTAAAACTAAAGGCAAATATTTTTTATATTCATTGAGTGATTTAAAATCATATGTTTTTGGGAAAATAATTTTCTCTGTTGTATTTTCAGAAAATTGACTTAAATAGTTTTTCGTTAATAACTTATTCATTGCTATTGTAGATGTATTTGCTCCTGAATGTGTGTATGGCATCCCAATTTTATTTAAAAAAGATTGAATTGTTCCATCTTCACCAAATGAGCCATGTAGTGCATTGAAACAAATATCAGGTTTAATAGTTAAAATTTGATCATAAAAGTTTTTATCAACAATGATTTTAGTAGCATAATATTTTTCTTTATCAATTGCATTATAGCAGGCGTTTCCTGAATTTAATGAAACTTCTCTTTCAGAACTTAAACCTCCCATCAAAAAAGCAACATGTATTTTTTTACTTTTCATTTTTCACCAACAATTTTAATTTCCCAATTAAGTTTTTTTCCTGTTTTTTCAAAAACTTTTTTTCTTACAATTTCTCCAAGTTTTTCAATATCAGTTGCTGTAGCATTATTTTCATTAATTATAAAATTGCAGTGCTTGTTGGAAATAATAGCCCCACCATTTTTTAATCCTCTACAACCAGAATTATCTATAAGTTCCCAAGCTTTAAAATTCTTTCCATTCATAAATGTACTTCCACCAGTTTTTTGTCCAGTTGGTTGGCTCATTTTTCTAGATTGAATTATTTCTTTCATCTTTTTTTGAATTTGTTCTTCGGAGCCGTCATTTGACTTAAATCTTGCTTTTAAAAACATCCATTCATGACTTAATTTATTCGTTCTGTAATCTAGTTGAAGGTCTTTAACTGTGAATTTTTTTAAAATCCCATTATTATTTATTGCAGTAACGTCAATTAAAATATTTTTAATCTCAGATCCGTATGCACCTGAATTCATTTTTATGCCACCACCAATAGTTCCAGGTATGCCGATTAAGAATTCTAGTCCAGTTTTTGAATTATTTCTTGCAAACCTTGCAACATCTGCATCCATAGCACCACAATAGGCAGTTATAATTCCTTGTTTATCAATAAAAATTTCTTTCAATTTATTAAAGTGAATAATTATTCCATCAAAACCTCGGTCTCTTATGATTATATTGGATCCTGCCCCTAAAGGATATATTGGTAGATCTAATTTATTATCTTTCAAGAAAGAAATTAAATTTTCTTCAGATGAAGGTTGAAAATAATATTTAGAGCATCCACCAACGCCGAACCATGTTAAGTTGCTCATTTTTTTATTCTCAACTAATGAGGTTGTGCTAATCATATTACTCATTATTTACTTAAAATTTCTAATTTGTTTTTTAGATTATTTGCTATTTTAGTTATATTACCTGCTCCTAAAAAAATAATAATTTGATAATTATTTATTTTTTTTAAAATAATTTTATAAATATCTTCATCATTTATTATGGAGGTAACATTTTTATGACCATAATTTCTTATTCCATTTTCAAGATCAATATTATTATAATTTGCTATTTTTTTTTCACCTGCAGCATATACATTTAATAAAACAACTTCGTCAGCATCGTTAAAACAAGAGCAAAATTCGTTAAAGAGATTTTTTAATCTAGAATATCTATGTGGTTGAAATATTGCCAAAACTTTGCTTTTTTCAGCTATTAATTTAGTTGCGCTTAAGGCTGCTTTAATTTCCTCTGGATGATGGCCATAGTCGTCTATTATTTTTGTATGTTTATATGAATCTATCAACTGAAAACGTCTTTGAACACCATTGAAGTTTTTTAAAGCTAATTTTATTATGTCTGGCTTTATGTTTAATTCTAAAGCAATAGATATTGAAGCTAGAGCGTTTTGTATATTATGAAGTCCAAGCATTGCAAAGGAAATATTCTTGATTGTATAATTTTCTTCATTTGTTTTATTTTTATAGGTGACATCAAAGTACATTTTTTGGTTTTTTACTGCAATGTTTTCAGCTTTAACATCTGCATTTGGTGATAATCCATAAGTTATAATTTTTCTATTTTTTAAATTTGAGAATATTTTTTGCACCCTTGGATGGTCAATGCAAACCGAACAAAATCCATAAAATGGGATTGAAGATATAAAATTTATAAATGCATTCTCTAAATTTTTTTCATTTTTATGAAAATCGAGGTGTTCTAAGTCAATATTTGTAATAACTGCAACGGTAGGCATTAACCTTGAAAAACTACCATCACTTTCATCTGCTTCTACAACCATCCATTGACCTTGACCTAATTTTGCATTACTTGCCAAAGAGGAAATAATGCCACCGTTTATTATCGTTGGATCCATTTTATTAGTATCTAGAATTTTTGAAATTAGGGATGTAGTTGTTGTTTTTCCATGTGTACCTGCAATAGCTATTGACTTTTTAAGTTTCATTAACTCGCTAAGCATTTCAGATCTATGAATAATAGGGATAAATAGTTTTTTTGCCTCTACAATTTCAGGGTTATTTTGTTTAATTGCAGATGAATAAACTACTATACTTGCGTTCTTAATATTATTTCTGTCATGTCCTATAAATATTTTAACACCTAAAGAAATTAAACGATTAATTATTTTTGACGAAGATACATCACTTCCTTGTACTTCATAACCAGATTTTATTAAAATTTCAGCTATCCCACTCATTCCAATGCCGCCGATGCCAACAAAGTGAAAAAAACCAAAATTTTTAGGTATATTAATTATCATTATAATTTCATTTTATAATATATTTTGAGAGAATTTCATTAGGTGACTTATATTTTTTTTTTCTATCATTTTCGTTTTTAAATTTTTCTAAATTTACCTTTATTTTATCTAAATGTAAATTTTTGGTAATTATGTCCTCAATTATTTTTATCAAAGTATCATTTTCAAAATTATCTTCATCTATTACCCAACCAATTTTATTATCATTAATAATTTTACAATTAATTGCTTGATGATCATCCATCGAATTTTTTAATGGTATTATTATGCAGGGTATTTTCAAATACAATATTTCAGCTATCGTAGAACCTCCTGCTCTACAAATAATAAGGTCTGTTTTTTTATAATATTTTTCTATATTTGGGAAAAAAGATCTAACTTCAGACGTTACGTTGTTAATTCTATATAATTGTTTTACCTTGTCTATTTTTGAACTTATTACCTGATGAAATAAATTTAACTTCTTCTTAACTTTTGGGTTTAGATTTATGAATGAGTTTACTAATGAAATTGAAAAGAACTCAGAGCCCAAACTTCCTCCAAAAACAAGAATATTTAGTTTATTATTATTATTTTTTTTTATTTTTATAGACTTAATTTCTTTTCTTATAGGTGTGCCTGAGTAAATTCTTTTATTAAAGTGTTTTAAAGGTATAATTTTATCAAATGGTATGAATGTTTTTGATGCAAAAGGTTCTAAAATCTTGTTTGCTCTTCCCATTATTGCATTTTGTTCGTGAATAAAATATTCAACTTTAAAGAAAAATTTTCCTATTAAACAAGGTAATATAGTGGTGTAACCACCAAAACTAATTTGAGTTTTTGGTTTATATTTAAAATAAAAATGCGTTAATTTAATGAAAGAACTTATAAAAAAATATAAAAATTTAAATTTATTTATTAAACCTTTTTTAAAAGGACTAATTATATTTATGATTATAACTTCAAAATTTTTCTGATTAACTAGATCTTTTTCATTTAATATGTAATTGTATCCTCTTTCATCAGTTATAAAAATTACTTTATTTGTTTTTTTTATTTCATATAGAATAGCTAAAGCAGGAAAAATATGGCCACCGGTTCCTCCAGCAATCAATGTAATTATGTTGTGTTGTTTTGATTTAATAATCATTTATAATCTTCAATGTTTAAATTCACTTCGCTAAAATCAATTTGTTTTCTTGTTAAACTTAGTAAAAAACCAATAACTATTGCTGCAGAAATTGTTGATGATCCTCCATAAGATAAAAATGGTAATGTCATTCCTTTTGTTGGAATTATAGATAAATTACTTGATATGTGTATCAATGATTGGACACCAATTAAAGCTGATAAACTAGATAAACATAATATTTGGAAAATATCTTTACAATTAAAGGCAATTATAAGAGGTCTTAAGATAATAATTGTATAAATTAAAATTATTATTAGACATACAATTATACCAAATTCTTCAGCTATCACTGAGAAAATAAAATCTGTATGTGCATCAGGTAAATTATTTTTTAAGGACCCTTCGCCAATACCTTTCCCAAAGTAACCGGCATCATTAAATAATTTCAGTGCTTGGTTAGCTTGAAAATTTGTACCAAAAATAAAATCATTAATTCTTACGTATACGTGAGAATAAAAATTATAAGCTAATAAAATTACTGTTGGAATTACAAATATTAAAAAAATAAAAAAAAGCATTGGAATTCCTGTTATCAATAATTGAAAAATCCATATTGTTGTTATTAATAGTGTCATACCTAAGTCAGGTTGCAATAATAACATTATATCAATTGATAAGATTGATAAGATTGATAAGAATAAAAATTTATTTTTTTTGGTTGATTTCCAGATAGTTAAAAGCCAAGCATTGATAATTATAAAAAATGGTTTTATAAATTCACTAGGTTGTAATGATTGGCCAAAGACATCAATCCATCTTTTAGCTCCTTTAATGTCAGAACCATATTGAAGACAATATAATAACGCAGCAAAAAGTAATCCAAAACCTACAAGCGATAGGAATTTAATTTTGTGAAAGTTTAATTTACTCAAAATTACTGCTATCAAAAAACTCAATATTACAAAGATTGTATGTTTTATTGAAAAATAATAATTCTCTTTGTTTAGTTTTAGTTCTAATGTACTTGAAGATGTAAGAATAAATATTATTCCAAGTAATAATAAAGTAAAAAAACTGAAAAATATCCATTTGTCAATTGTCCAAAGCCAAATTGAAAGACCTGATCTATCAGAACGTGAAAGCATCATTTTTTAATACTCTTTAATTGTTCAAATACTTCTTTTTTAAAAATCTCGCCTCTTTCCTCAAAATTTTTATATTCATCAAAACTTGCGGCAGCTGGAGAAAATAGTATTGTGAGCTTGTCATTTTTAATTTTAGATATTTTTTCAAATAGATATTTTATTAATTCATCTAAATTATTAAAAATAAAAATTTTTCTTTTAAAATTTGTTTCTTTTATTTGTTTGTAAAATCTCTTTTTTGAGCTGCCAAATAAATAGATTGCTTCAACTTGTTGTAAGTGTTTAATTGCTTTTCCTAAGCCATCTTTTTTTTCAAGTCCGCCTGCAATCCAATGAATATTTTGATATGATTTCAATGCAGCTGAAGCAGATTCACCATTCGTAGCTTTACTATCATTAATAATTTCAAGATAATTTGATTTGTAAATAACTTCCATTCTATGAGGTAATGGCACAAAATTAAAAATTGAGGATTTGATTGATGATGATTTGACACCAATCTTTTTCGATATTAAAAACGAAATCTCAAATAGAATTTTGTTATGTTCTCCCAAAAGATTATTACATTTTATTTCTTTTCCGTGTGTATTAATTACATTTAGGTCATTAATATTTCCTAATTTTTGTGTAATTTTATTTTTTAAAAAAATATCTTTATGATTTACTACTAAATACCCATTATCTTTAACAGCTTCAATTAATCTTAATTTTGCATTTAGATATGCTTCAAAATTACCATGGTAATCTATATGATCATTCGATATATTAGTGATAATACCTATATCTATTTTTAAACTAGGTATTGAGAGCAATTGATAACTAGATAATTCAACAATTACTATATTTTTTTCAGAGGGATTGACTAAGCACGCAGGATTCCCAAAATTTCCACAAATAATATTTTTAATTTTATTTTCTGATAAGATATGCGAAATCAATGAAGCTAAAGTCGATTTGCCATTTGTACCTGTTATCCCGATAATTATCGATTTAGGCTTTTGTTCAAAATATAACTCAATTTCATTTTGTAATTTAACTTTATGGTTTTCAGCAAGTTTAACAATTGGATGTTTGTTTTTACCACTAATTGTTATTCCTGGAGAAATAATTATTCTGCTTAAATTATTCCAATCCCAATTAAGATAATTTTTCCAATACTTTTTAAGTTTAAAATTTGGTTTAATTTTATCGTCAAAAACTACAATATTTTTATTTTGTTTTTTTAATAATTCAAAGGCAGCTAAACCAGATATTCCTAAACCAAGTATTCCCGTCAAATTTCTCATTTTAATTTATTCAATCAAGTTTTATCTTAATTTTAATGATGATAGGCCAATTAAAGCTAAAATAACTGCAATAATCCAAAATCTGATTACTATTGTTGATTCTTCCCAACCTTTTTGTTCAAAGTGATGATGTAATGGTGCCATTTTAAAAATTCTTCTACCCGTGAGTTTAAATGATATAACTTGAATAATTACGGAAACAGTTTCTAATACAAAAAGGCCACCTATAATTATAAGAACAATTTCATGTCTTACAGCTAAAGCTGTTGATCCTAAAAATGCACCTAAAGATAATGAACCAGTATCTCCCATAAAAACCATTGCAGGAGGTGCGTTAAACCATAAAAATCCTAATCCTGCTCCAATTAAAGCTCCTGCTAAAACAGCTAATTCTCCTACACCTGGAACATAGGTTATTTGAAGATAATTAGAAAAGTTTATGTTACCCACTAAATATGAAATTAAAGCAAATGATAAACAAGCAATCATAACTGGTACAATTGCAAGGCCATCAAGCCCATCAGTTAAATTTACTGCATTGGAGCTTCCTACAATAACCAAAATACCAAAAGGTAAATAAAAAATTCCTAAATCAATAACTAACTCTTTAAAAAAGGGTAAAGAAACAGTGTTTATATAATTTATTGGGAATTGTTGGTTAATTAAATATACAGCTACAAAAGCTGTTAAAATTTGTAATATTAACTTATATTTTCCTCTTAGTCCTTTAGTTGATTTTCTTTTTATTTTTAGCCAATCATCGTAAAGTCCAATAAGGCCAAAAATTGTAGATGTTATTAAAATTATCCATACCAGAATATTATCTAATTTAGACCATAAAATTGTTGAACATAAAAAAGCAAATAAAATTAATAATCCACCCATTGTTGGAGTTCCTTTTTTTTTAATCAAATGACTAGTTGGACCATCATCTCTAATAGGTTGGCCAATAGATTGAATTTTTTTTAAATTTTGAATTAAAAAAGGACCTAGTAAAAAACTAATTATTAAAGCTGTTAAAGTTGCTCCACCAGTTCTAAATGTTATATATCTAAATACATTTAGTGGTTGGAAATACTCTACATAGTTTAAAAAAAACTCAGGAAACAATTTTATTCTCCAAGTTCATATTTTTTTTTCAAGTTTTTACAAAATTTATATAATCCTGTACCATTTGAACCCTTAACAAAAACTATGTCATTATTGTGAACAAGTTTGTCAAAATTTACTTCCAACAATTTAATATTTTTAAAATGTTTACAAACAAAGTTATTTTTTAAATTATCTGATAAAATTTTAGATATCTCTCCAATTGTAAATAAGGTTTTTGGTCTAATTTTTTTTAGAAAGGGAACAATTTTTTTATGATAGATATAAGTATCGGGTCCTAATTCAAGCATGTCACCTATGATTAAAACGTATTTATTTGAATTATTTTTATATAAATTTGTTAGAGAAGTCTCTAAAGAATGTGGGCTTGAGTTGTAAGCATCGTTAATTACAGTTATAGTTTTATTAGCGTTTATTCTTAATTTAAACTGGTTTCCTCTGCCATCTGAAGGTGAAAGTCGATTAATTTTTTCTTTTATTTTATTTAAATCAAGTTTTAAACATTTTACTACAGTCAAAATACTTATTAGGTTCAAAGCTAAATGATGAGGTAGGTGGTTAAGGTTAGTTTTGAAATTTTCTGATTTAACTAAAAAACTATCTTTTTCTTGAACAACAGAAAAAATAGATTTTTTAACTCCAAACGGTATTATTTGATCTGTATAATTCAAAGCAATTTTTTTAAGAAAACTATACCATCTATTGTCATTGTTAAGAATTATTTGTCCATTTTTCATTAATCCATGAAATATCTCACTTTTAGCTAATGCTATATCCTGTTCTGATTTAAAATTTTCTAGATGATTATTTGCAACATTACTAATTATAATTAAATCGGGCTTTGCAATTAAAGATAGTCTTTTTAATTCATTTTTTTTGCTCATACCTAGTTCTAAAATACAATAATTAAATTTAGAAGGTAGTTTCATTAATGAGAGAGATAACCCAATAATATTATTATTATTACCAGGGGTGGCAAAAGTTTTACCAAATTCACTAAAAATAACTTTTGCCATGTCTTTTGTAGTTGTTTTTCCGTTTGAACCAGTAATACCAATTGTTTTCCCTTTAAATCTATTTCTGCTAAATTCAGCAAAATTTATTAATGCTGATAGTGTATTTTTTACAAATAATCCATTATATTTTAGAGCACTATCTTTACGTGATACAATAACTCCGGAGGCTCCTTTTTGTATTGCTTTTTCTAAGTAGTCGTGCCCATCAAAATGTTTGCCTTTTATTGCTATAAATAAATCATTATGCTCAATAGACCGTGTATCTATACTTATCCCCGTAATTTTTTTGTTATTTAAAAATTTTGTGGTTAAATCTTTGCCTTTTGATGCACTTATTAATTCATGTTTTGTCCACAAAATTTCATTTATAGAACTATTACTCACGGGTTAAGTCTATCTAATGTATTTTTAACAACTGCAACATCATCGAAAGGTAAAGTTTCAATTCCTATTGTTTGAGTTTGTTCATGACCTTTTCCTGCAATGATTAAAACATCATCATCTTTTAAAAAACTAATAGCTTTTTTTATTGCAACATCTCTTCCAGGGATTTCAATAGCTATTGGATTATTGTTTATAATGGATTTTCTTATTAATGATGGATCTTCTGTTCTAGGGTTGTCATCAGTAATTATAGTAAAATCAGAATTTTTAAAAGCTACTTCACCCATTTTTGATCTTTTTTCATGGTCTCTTTCACCTCCACAACCAAATAATGTATATATCTTCCCACTAACATTCATTTTTTTTACTGCTAATATTGCATTTTCTAAGGCATTTGGAGTGTGAGCGTAATCAACAATTATGGTTGCTTTACATAAGGGATGATTAACTATTTGCATTCTTCCTGGGACAGTTTGTAAATACGATAAAGATTTAAAAATAGAATCTTGTTTTAATCCAAGACCTAAACAAATAGAAGCTGCAGCCAATGCATTATAAATTTGAAAATGTCCAACTAAACCAATGTCGGTTTTGTATAATTTGTTTTTATATAAAATTTCTAACTGCCAAATTTTTTCAATTTTTTTTATTTGGATTAATTTGAGTTCACATTTTTCATTAAATCCAAAATTAACAAATTTGAAATTTTTGGTTTTAATCTTATTATATAGTTCCATGCCATACTGATCATCTAAGTTAATAGAAACACAAGTTCCATCTTTTAAATAATCAGTGAATAATTTCATTTTAGCACCGAAATAGTTTGCCATATTTTTATGATAATCTAGATGATCATGAGAGAGATTTGTAAATACAGCTCCATTAAAGTTTATACCATCTAAACGATTTTGATCTATTCCATGAGAGGAAGCTTCTAATGCAACATATGATATTTGTTTATCATATAATTTTGACAACTGTTTGTTTAATTCACTTGAATCTAAAGTAGTAAGGTTATTTCTTGTCTTATGGTAATGTTGTTCTGAAGGGTTTCTTATCCCTAAAGTACCAATGGATGCTGACTTTAAGCCATAAAAATTCCATATTTGACGACAAAAATCTGTTACAGAAGTTTTACCATTTGTTCCTGTTACAGCAATTATATTTTTTGGTTTTTTATTATAAAACGATGAACATAAATGCGAGTAAATTTTAAAGTAATCTCTATTTGTTAACTCTATTACATCTTTACCTTTTTCCTCTTTAGATATTACAATTGATGCACCATTTCTTCGAGCTTCATTAATATACAAATTTCCATTAGTTTTGTTTCCTGTAAACGCAAAAAAAATAAATTTTTTTTTTATATTCTTACTATTGTTTGAAATACCATTAATCTCAATATCTTTAAAATGATCTTCTATGTTTTTAAACTTATCCTTTAAAAAATCGCTTCTATTTATTAATTCCCAAAATTTCATTTAAAGAGTTGCTCCTCTTATTTTATATTTTTTTAAACCTAATTCAGAAGGGTCTAAATTTAATGGTTCTATTTTTAAAATAGGAGCAATTCTATTTACTAGTTTTCCTATGATTGGTGCAACAACCCACCCTGCAGTATTTCTATTAGCTGAGAATTTTTGAGGTTTAGGTCCATCTATAACAATTGTTAAAATGTATTTGGGTTTGTTAATCGGAAATCCTCCAGTAAAAGCAACAATGTTTTCGGTTTCAGAATATCTTCCATCAATTAATTTCTTTGCAGTCCCAGTCTTTCCCCCTATTGGATAATAGTAACTTTTAGCTAATTTTCCTGTACCATTTTTGTCATTTACAACCAGATAAAGGATACTTCTCAATTTTCTTGAGGTTTCAGTCGAAAAAACTTGTTTATTTTGGTTTTGAAAAATTTTTGTTTTCAATAATGTAGGTGTAATTGATTTTCCTCCATTTAATGCTACTGATGTTGCCTTAGCTAAATGAAGTGGTGATATTTGTATTCCATAACCATATGATTTAGACATAAGTGAAGAAATATGAACTTGTTTATTAATGTTAGGTATTGAAGTCTCTATAATTTCAACATTAACTTTGTCAAGGAAACCTAACAAATTAAAATATTTGTCTTGAACTGTATGCCCCAGTGAACTTGCTATTTTTGCAGTCCCAATATTGCTAGAATGAACAATAATTTCTGGCAAATTAATTGGAAAATTAATTTTTTTAATATCACTAATCTTTTGTGATTTGCTGACAAAAATAGGTGAAGAAACATCTATTAATTGATTATCTTTTCCATTTTCAATCGCCATTGCAGCAGTAAAAATTTTTAAAGTTGACCCTAACTCATAAAGTCCTTTTGTTGCGTTATTGAAAACTTGTTTTTCTGAGAGATTATTATTTATATTATTATCATAATCTGGAAGGGAGATTATACTCTTTATTTTTCCATTATTCGCATTCATTATTATTCCTGCTCCTCCAGAAGCCTGAAATTTAATGATCTGTTCTAATAACAGTTGTTTAAAAATATTTTGAATTCCACTATCAATAGATAAGTGAATGTTTTTTGAAGATGAAAGTTCATTATTTAGCTTTTTTTCAACTCCAGATATCCCTTTTCCATCAACGTCTACTTTCCCAATGACATGTGAAGCTAGAGATTTTCCAGGATATTTTCTAACATAGCTTTCTTCTATTTTAATACCTGGTTCTCCAATCTTAAGAATTTTATTATAATCTTTGAGTGATATATTTTTCTTCACTTTTAAATATTTTAAGTTTGAAGATAATTTATCTTTAAAATGAATATTTATTTCATTACCAAAAATTTTTTTTAATTCTGTCTCAAACTTTTTAGGTTTTCTTAAAACACTTGGGTTAACAATAAGGTCGTATTTTCTTATTGTTGTTGCAATCAAATATCCATTATTATCATAAATATTACCTCTTATTTGTGATTTTTTTTCTGTAATTTTAAGATTAGATTGTTTATTTATTTTTTCTTGAGGCTTTATCATAAGCATTGAAAATGCAACGCCAAAATAAATTATAAAAAAAGATGAAGAGCATATTAAAAGCTTAAATTTAATTTTTTTTATGTTTTCCATTTGTCAATTTGCTTGCCTTCTTAAAAAAGCTGGTATTTCTAGAACATCATCTAAATTATCACGTTTCTCATTTTCATCTATGTCAAGTAAGCTAATTTGTTCATTATTATTTTCTGATTTAATTGGGTTTTCGTTAAGATTTATAAGAGGCTTTTCTTCATTATTCTTCTCATTTTTAACCACATCTTTTAATGGATAGACTTCATTATCTTTTTCTAACTTTTCTAAAATGTTTTTATTTTTATTATTTGAAAATAAATTAGAAATTTTTTTCAAGAATTGATTTTCTTCTGTTACATTTTCTGCAACATCATTTTTTTTATTAAAAATATCTGATAATTCCTTTTCTTTAGTTTCTAAAAATGTCAAAGAATCTTTTTCAGGTTCTGCTGTAGTTTTTTCTGAAACTGAGATTTTATTGAGATCTGCTATCTTTGATTCTAAATCTATTTGTCCTTTAATTTTTGAACTATGATCATCAATTTCACTTGCCTCAGTTTGAGTTATTTTTCTATCAATTACTACCTCAGATTTAATTGATTGGTTGATATTGATACCTGTAGCTACTACAGAAACGTTAATAATTCCATCAAGGCTTTCATCAATAGACGAACCAAAGATGATATTCGCATTTTCATTTACTTTTGCTCTGATTAATGACGCTGCTTCATCAACTTCAAATAATGCTAAATCTAAACCACCTTTTATATTTAATAAAATTGATGATGCTCCATCTATTGAAGAATTATCAAGTAACGGATTGTTTAGAGCCATTTCTGCTGCTATTTTAGCTCGATTTTCTCCTGAATGCTCTCCAGTCCCCATCATGGCTTGTCCTTTATTTTTCATAATGGTTTTTATATCTGAAAAATCTAGATTTATCATTCCTGGTGAAGTTATCAAATCAGTTATTCCTATAATTCCCTGATAAAGGACATCATCAGCCAATTGGAAAGCTTCTGAAAATGTTGTTTTATCATTTGCTATTCGAAAAAGATTTTGGTTTGGAATCACAATTAATGTATCAACTGAATTCTCTAATTTTTCTAGTCCAATTAATGCTGTTTCCATTCTTTTTTTACCTTCAAAATCAAAAGGTTTTGTAACAACTGCAATAGTAAGAATACCTTTTTCTTTTGCTTTTTGGGCAATGATCGGTGCGGCGCCAGTTCCTGTTCCTCCTCCCATTCCTGTTGCAATGAAAAGCATGTTTACATCCTCAAGCTCCATCATAATCTCATCTATAGTCTCATGAGCAGCTTGTTCTCCAATCGTATAATCAGAACCTGCTCCTAATCCATTGGTAAGTTCTTTGCCAAGTTGTATTTGTGTTTTTGCCATGCTTCTCGATAATGCTTGTCCATCTGTGTTTGCTACTAAGAAGTTTATGTTATTAACTTTCGAGTTAATCATTGTGTTAACTGCATTGCATCCTGCTCCTCCAACTCCAATTACTGAAATCTTTGGTTGAACATTTTCAATATTTTGAGGTATTGATAAATTTAAATTCATATTGATGCTCCTTTTCTAATTTTTTTCAAAATATAATTTTGAGATATCGTTTATATTCCAGATATCTGAGGGTAAAATTTCTTTCATATTAAATTGTTGCTTTGCAATTGATTGAAGTCTTTCAGGTCTTGATAAATATGCAAGTTCAGCCTTTATAAGTTTTATATTTTGTTTTTTTTCTGAAATTAAATTATTTAATTTTAAAATTTCTTTTTCTTTTTGATGATAATTTTTTTTTATCTCATAATTAAAAAAAACCATACCTAATACAGAGATTAATAATAATATATGATTTATTTTAATCATGCTGCGGCCTCATGCTTAAAAACAGGACTAAACTTTGTTCTTTTGGCAATTCTTAATTTTGCAGATTTTGCCTTACGATTAATTTTAATTTCATCATCAGAAGGGATTATTGGTTTTTTTGTAATTATTTCAAAGCTTTGTCTTAAATTTTCGTTAGGAGGTAAAAATTTTGAAATAACCAACTTAGATTTACCCTGACATTCATTAAGAAAATTTTTAACAATTCTATCTTCTTTTGAATGAAAAGATACTACACATAAAATGCCTCCATATGTTAAAAACTTTTCTGATGCAATTAATCCTTTGTTAAGCTCAGTTATTTCATCATTTATGAACATTCTAATTGCTTGAAAAGATTTTGTAGCTTTATCAATTTTTTTCTTTTTACCAGGTACTGATTTTCTGATAATGTCTGCAAGTTCTAGAGTAGATGTAATTGGTGTTATTCCTCTAAATTTTACAATGTTTCGAGCAATTCTTCTTGAAAAAACTTCATCTCCAAAGTTATAAAAAATGTTAGATAACATTTCAGCGCTATAATTATTAATAACCTCAAAAGCTTTTATGCCTTCTTTTGACATTCTCATATCTAAAGGACCATCAAGTTTGAATGAAAATCCTCGATGTTTTTTTGTTAATTGTAAATTTGAAACACCTAAATCGAATATCATGGCTCTGATTTTCTTTTTAGAATTATTGGTTTCAGAGAGCATATCGTCAATTTCTGAGAATTTTTTTTGGAAAAATTTAAATCTATTTTTGTATTTCTCTTTTAATTTATTTGCGTATTTCAAAACTTCTGGATCTCTATCAAATCCATAAACATCACAATTAGTATTTTCTAAAATAGCAGTGCTATATCCACCTAATCCAAAAGTAGCGTCAATAATGACCCCATTAGTAATCTTATATTTTTTTAAATTTTCTAAAATTTTATCTAGTAATACTGGTACGTGTTCTAGAAAATTATTCATTAGATACACCTACTTTTTTATTAAGTATTAATTTTGGTGGTCCGCTAGATTGTAGGATTTTTTGGGTATTTTGATATTCTTTTTCATATTGAATATCTGACCAAATCATAAAAGATTTACCAATGCCTGCAAAAACAGCAATATCATCAATATTTGCATAAGATAAAAGGGATTCTGGGATATTAATCCTGCCCTCATTATCGTATTTGATTTCAAAAGAGTCAGCCATCATCATTCTTAGTATAGAAGCATCTTTTGACATAGTGTCAATTTCATCAATAGCTTCCACGTATTGACTAATTCTTTTAAGTGTAGTGCCTTCTATACATTTGAATTGTAAACTTTTAAATAAAATTAATGAGCCTCCTTCTAAATCAAGATATGTTCTAAAGTTTCTGGGCACAGATACTCTGCCCTTTTTATCAATTTTATTATGAGAGGTTGATAAAAACATAATAATTTCATAAATTGATCACAATATTAATATTTTGGGATAGCATGGGATTTATTGGGAGTCAATGGGAAAATTTATTTTTTAAAAGAGAGCTTATAAGCCGGATTCTGTTAAATGTGATAATTCATCTTAAAAAGTTTTTACAAACTTTTTTTAGCGGCCTACCCAGAAACGTTCAGGAAAAACATAGTTTCTTCTATTTGGCCTTGCTCCAAATGGGGTTTACAATGCCAATTGTATTACTACAATTGCGGTGAGCTCTTACCATCACCTTTTCAACCTTACCTAAATGGCGGTATATTTTCTGTTGCACTATCCCTAGGGTTTCCCCTGCTGGGTGTTATCCAGCATTTTCTTCCTGTGGAGTCCGGACTTTCCTCTGCAACGCAGCTATCACCAAGCTCTCTTAGATTCATTATTATATATTATTTTATAATATGCAATTTTAGTGATTCATTATTTATTATGATTTTTTCTAATATATTCCCATGATTTATTAATCATTTTTACGTAATGATTATTTTTTTCTACAAATTCTATTGGTTGTCCTTTTGCTATTAAAACATCAGGATGATGTCTTTTTAAAAGAGTTATCCTTTTTTTATTAATTTGATCTATCGGATCGTTAATACTTGATTGCAAGACAATGTAAGGATCATTTTCATTATTTGAGTAAATTTCTATTAATAAATTAAATTTTGTTTTGTCAAAACCAAATATATCAGAAACTTTTTTAAGAAAATCTTTTTCTTCAACCGTGATACTACCATCAGATATTGCGATTGAAAATAACAAATGAATAAGATTTTCAAGTATAGAAGAATTTGGTTTAAATAATTGTGCAAGTTGTCTTGCATAGCTCTCAAAACCATGAACTGATTGTTTTGCAAAGTTCCAGACTCTTTCAACATTCCTTAACTCATTCTGATTTATAATTAAACCCTTTTTAAAAGCATCTAGTTCTTGATCTGAAACAATTCCATCTGCCTTGGCCATTTTTGCAGACAATGCAATAATTCCAATTGTAAAATTAACTTGTTTAACAGCAATACTCTCCGGTAGTTTTTTTTTGTTAAATTTATCAATAGCATGACCAGCAAAAATCCCTAATAGTCCACCTAATGGACCTCCAACAACAAAGCCACTAGTTCCTCCAAAAATTTTCCCCCATATACTCATTGTAATAATAATTATAGCATTTAACTTGATAACATTATAACAAGTTTAATATTATAAAATAAACTTAACTGCGGAGTAATTTTGAAAAAATCAGATTTTACTGGATTAAAGTGTCCACTTCCAGTTTTAAAAGCAAAAAGAGTCATAAAAAAAATGAAACAAGGAGAAACTCATCAATTTCTTTCTGATGATCCAGGGAGTCCAATTGATTTTTCACACTTATGTGAAGTTGAGAATTTAGAATTGAATTTTGTAAAAACAAATGGGATATATTTATTTGATATTAGGAAACGATAGAAAATGACAATTAACATAATTAAGTCAGTTTTATTTAACTTACATTTTTATATACTAACTTTTTTGTTAATTATAGTAATGTCACCAGTATTAATACTTCCTTTCTGGTTCATTAAAATTATTGCAAGGATTTGGGCTAAGATTTTAATTTTTGGAATGAAAATTTGGTTAGGTTTAAATTTAAAAATAATTGGAAATTATAATAAAAAAAAACCTTGCATTATTGCAGTTAAACATCAATCTGCTTGGGAAACAGTAATATGCACTAGTATATTTGACATGCCTTCAATTGTATTAAAAAAAGAATTAATTTATCTACCAATAATAGGATTATATTTTTTAAAGGGAAGGGCGATACCTATCATCAGAGGAAATACAATTGAATCATTAAAAAAGATAGTAAAAATGGCAAAAATAAATTTAAAAAAGGGTTCTTCTATTTTAATTTTTCCGCAAGGGACAAGAGTTCCTTTAAATTCTTCGACAAAGGATTATCCATATCAATCAGGAATTTATTTTTTATATTCTCAATGTAATATCCCAGTAATACCAGTTGCCCACAATGCTGGTTTATTTTGGCCAAAGAACAGTTTTTTAAAATATCCAAATAGACATAAAACAAAAACTGTTACTTTAGAAATAATGGATGAAATTCCATCAGGGTTAGATAAAAAAACATTTATGGATAGATTAGAAAAAAGTGTTGAAAATAAAACTAGAAAACTAATTCAAGAGGAAAGTTATGGATGACACATATCATAGACGAATTAATCATCAACTAAATGTTTTTAATAAACCTTTGCATAGTTGTAATTGTAATAAAACTCTTATTGAAAGGAAAAAATTGACCGGAATTTACAGAGATGGTTACTGTAAAACAGAAAAAAATGATTTTGGGTTACATACAGTTTGCTCAATCATGACTGATGAATTTTTAGAATTTAGTAAATCTGTTGGTAATAATTTATCAGATCCAGTTCCTGAATATAATTTTTCTGGGGTTTCATCAGGTGATCGATGGTGTTTATGTGCCGAAAGGTGGAAGCAAGCCTATTTTTCAAATAAAGCGCCCAGAGTAATTTTAGAATCAACAAACATCTTAACTCTTTCAGTGATAGAGTTTAGTATATTAAAAAAATTTTCTTATTAGAAACAATGAAAGGTAAAAATTATGCATTTAGATCAAGTTGTTAATGTACATTGTACTGATACAGACAAGCAAAACAAAGGTAGAGTTGTTAGAATGCATCCTAATGGAATTGATGTCGAATTAAATGATATAATTTTAAAATTTAATAAATTAAAACCAAATTTATATGTTTGTAATTATTCAGGATTAGAGTTAGTTATAAACACTTAAATTATTTTTGGTTAGAATTAGCTATATCGATAATTTTATCGTCTTTTTGTTTTTCTCTTCTTTTCATTCCCGCAACATCAATAATTCCGCCCTCAAATACAGCTAGCTGATTATATGTGATATCCCCAGATATTTTTCCATTTTCCATGATAATTATATTATCAGCATCCACATTTCCATTAACAAATCCAGAAATTATCAATTCTTCAGTTTTTAATTCGCCCTCAAAAATGCCATCAGTGTCTACAATGGTTTGATCTGCTTTCAAGCTACCAACAAATTTATTTTTTAAAACAATAGTTCCAGAAGTTGAATACTTCCCCTCAAAAATACCATCTCCATCTAATTGGGAACAAGTTTCGATGTTTTTAATTTTATCCTTTAATGGTGAAGATATTCTGCTAATTTTGATCATTTTTCATCTAAACAATTTAAGTGTAATTCTGCAAGTTAAATCTTAATTTTTTTTATTGTTGATAGAGATTTATTCATAATATAAAAGTTAAACCTCTATGGAAAAGATTTATTACAATAACCAGCTTTTAAAAAGATCATCTGAATTAAGGAAAGATGAAAATTTTTTAAAAAGTATTTTAGATAGTGAAGATGTAAATTTTATCCCAATGAAAGATGATGAAAATTATTTCATATCAGGAAAAGAAGAAATTAAACCTCTTATTCTTACAAGGCGAGAATTAGAACGTTATATAAAGGATATAAGCTTAGATAAAATGATTTTTTTAGGAAAAATAAATGAAAAGTTTTATTTTTCTATAAATATAAAATCAAAAATTGAGAAGAATACTTTTATTAATCAAGGTGATATTATTACTGATCAATTAAGAAATGTCATTGGAAGTTTAACAGAATTGGATAGTTCTTATTTAGCATTGGCTAAAGGCATGACTTTTTGGCATGAAAAAAACAAGTTTTGCGGTGTATGTGGATCAAAAACCAAAATGGAAGAAGCTGGTTTTGTTTTAAGATGTGTTAATAAAAATTGTAATCAAAGCCACTTTCCAAGAACCGACCCAGCTATCATAACACTTGTTTCAAATAAAGATAAGGTTTTATTAGCACGTTCGTCTAGGTTCCCTCAAAAAATGTATAGTACTCTAGCTGGGTTTGTTGAACCTGGAGAAAGTCTTGAATTAGCTTTAAAAAGAGAGGTTTATGAAGAGGTTGGAGTCAATGTCTATAAAATTGAATATTTTCAGTCTCAACCTTGGCCATTTCCAGCATCTTTAATGCTTGGATTTTTTGCGGAAACAGAAGATACTGATTTAAATATAGATGAAGATGAAATAGAAGATGCAAATTGGTTTAATATCAGTCAATTAAAAGATTTGACGCATCCTGAGATTAAGGATGGATTTAAACTTCCTAGGTTCGACTCTATTGCAAGAAGACTGGTAAATGATTGGATTAGAAGATATGAATAAAAATAAAATCTTTGAAAAAATTAAAATTAAAGATACTGAATTTTCTAATAGGATTGTTGTATCCCCTATGTGCCAATATTCTGCAAAAGATGGTTTGATGAATGATTGGCATTTTCAACATTTATCACAATTTGGTTTTAGTGGTGCAGGCTTAGTGGTGATCGAATCAACTGCTGTAGAAAATATTGGAAGAATCACCCATAATTGTACTGGAATTTATAATGATGATTGCCTTTCATTAATTAAAACTGTAATTGAGAAAGTCAAAGCCATCTCATTAAATCAAGTAAAGTTCGGAATTCAGCTTGGACACGCCGGCAGAAAAGCATCTACTCAGAGACCTTGGGAGGGAAGATCTTATCTAAGAAATAATCAAAATCCTTGGAAAACTATCGCACCATCCGCAATTCCATTTGACAAAGATTGGCCAATTCCACGAGAGATGAATGATGAAGATTTGCAAAGGGTAAAAACAGCTTTCATTGATGCAACAAAAAAAAGTCTTAAAGCTGGATTTGATTTGATTGAAATACATGCTGCACATGGATATTTATTACATCAATTTCTATCGCCAATATCAAATCAAAGAAAAGATAAATATGGAGGGAGTCTTGATAATAGAATGAGATACCCTTTGGAAGTTTTTGAGGAAGTAGTTAAAGTTTCAGGTAATTTGCCTATTGGAATGAGAATTACTGGAACAGAATGGGAAGAACATGGAATTGAAATAGAAGATGCATTAATTTTTTCTAAACAACTTAAAAACTTAGGTTGTGATTATGTTTGCGTTTCAAGTGGTGGCAATACACCAACTCCTAGAATACCAGTTAAAGAGCATTATCAAGTACATTTATCGAAGCATATAAAACAAAATTCAGATATCTTAACTAGAACAGTTGGAATGATAACAGACCCAATTAAAGCAAATAAAATACTTGAAAATGACGAAAGTGATATGATTGCAATGGCAAGAGCGTTTCTATCTAATCCTAGATGGGTTTGGGATGCTGCTGATGTTTTAGGTGCTGAAATTGAAACTCCTAATCAATATGCAAGACGTTTTAAAAAATCAATTTAATATTTTTCGTCATGGTGTGGTTGCTGTTAAGCCTCCATCAACTATAATCTCAGTACCTGTAATATATTTTGCTTCATCGGATGCTAAAAATAAAACTGCGTGCGCCACATCAAATGAACTGCCCATTTTTTTCATAGGAACTTGATTATTTCTTGTTTTTACGAATTCCTCATATTTCCCGTCAGCATATTTTTTTGCAAGTCTTTGAACAAGAGGAGTGTGCATTAATCCAGGGACAACACAATTTAATCTTATTTTATTCTCTGCATGAATAATTGCTGTTGTTTTAGTCATTTGCATTAAGGCTGCTTTAGATGCACTATAACCGACCTGAGGCTTGCCTACATATCTCATTCCAGCTACAGATGAAATATTCACAATAGATCCACCACCATTTTTTTTCAATGTTGGTATAATTTGTTTGATAGCAAAAAAAGCAGTATCTAAATTTGTACTAAATTGTTCTCTCCAAACATCATAATCCATAACTTCAGGGTCACCTGGTTCAGATCTACCTACATTGTTAACTAAAATATTAATTTTTTCATGTTGCTTTGTTACATTTTTGAAAAAAGAGTCTACATCTTTTTTATTAGACATATTTACTTCATGAATTTCACATTTATTGTTTTCTTTAAGAATAAAATCCTGCGTATTTTTTGCTGCTTTATAATTTAAATCTGTACCTATAACTTTTGCTCCTTGCCTTGCTAGCAAAGTTGCAATAGCTCTACCGTTTCCCCAGCCTTCACCTTCAGATCCGCATCCTGTTACAATGGCAGTTTTACCATCTAAATTTAACATTAATTTTTTCTTTCTAATCGTATGTTTTAATTCTAACATAATTATAATAAAATTTTAAATTTTTATGATTGATATCAAAGATCTCATTAAAAGTAGATATGCACAAGATAGTGATTTGAAAAAATCTTTTGATATGCCTAATTCTGTATCTAAAAGAATATTAAGAAAATCTTGTCGCAAATTTAAAAAATCAAAAATTTCAAAAGAAATTTTGATATCTTTAATAGCTTCAGCTCAAGCTGCCCCTTCAAAGTCTAATCTTCAGCAATATTCTATTTTATTAATTAAAAATAAAGAAATTAAAAATAAATTAAGTAAACTTTTGGGGAAAACAGCATGGGCTTTAGAAGCACCTTTATTTTTTCTTTTTTTAGCAGATATAAGAAGAAATCAAATTATTACAAAATATAAAAGTTATGAATATAAAAATAATAGTATTGATTATTTTATGAATGCCGTAATTGATGCTTCACTTGCTATGCAAAATTTCATTAATAGTGCAGAAGAGTTTGGATTAGGAATTTGTCCAATTAGTCTAGTTAGAAACCACTTAGATAATGTTAAGAAAATGTGCCATTTACCCGAAGGTGTATTTCCAATAGCAGGGCTTAGTGTTGGTTGGCCTGATGAAGATAATGAAGTTTCAATTAGGTTGCCCATGAAAGTGGTTTTTCATGAAGATTTTTATAACGATAAAGATATGTTAAAGCAAATTGATCAATATGATAAAACCATTGAACGTGTTCAACCAATTCCAAAATCAAAACAAAGACATGTAAATGTTTATGGGTTTAACGAAAAAAACACTTGGTCTGAAAATATCTCAAGACAAATGTCATTACCAGAGAGAAAAGAGTTTAAAAAGTGGTTAAAATCTCATGGATTTAATCTAGATTAATTAATTATTTCTTTTATAAGATTGTTAAATCTATCTGGTTTTTCATACATAATCCAATGTCCAGCATCAATCTCAACATGAATTCGTACATCCTTAGATGCTTCTCTAAAAAGAGAAATTCTTTCTTCTAAATAAGGGCCAACTGTTGCATCTTTTTCTCCAAAAATTAGATAAGGGATTATATCTTGTTTTTCTAGTATTTTTATTAGAGTATTAGTAGCTGATATAGGTCTACTTTTAAGCCTGTGATTATTTGTGTTTTCTAATTGTATGTATAAGGATAACAGATCAATATTTTTTGGGTTGTTAATCATTAAGATTTTTAGATTTTCAAAATGTGCTTTTAAAATTTCTTCAAAAGACATTTTAGGTGTTCGTCGAACCATTTCTCTCATTGGTCCTCTTCTTGCACCTGTTCCACCAGGTCCAACCAAAATTAAATTTTTCAATTTAATTCCTTTTTTTAAAAACTGGTAAGAAAGATGTCCTGAAATTAAAGCTCCAAACGAAAACCCAACTAAATTTATATTATCTAAATCAGTAATATTTAGTTTCCTAAAAGTTTGATAAAGATTTAAAGATATATTTTCTGGCGTGTGATCAGATTTTAAATCTGAAGACTCTCCAAACCCTGGCATGTCAGGGACTAAAATTTGATAATCTTTTGCTAAGTATATAACTTGTTTAATCCAATGTCTCCAAGATCCATAACCACCATGTAAAAAAATAATAGGTTGTCCTTTTCCCCAAATTCTCCAACAAACAGTAGTTTCATCGGTACTTATGAATAATTTTTTTGACCCTTTCTCAAATTCTTCAATTTCTTTTTGCAATTTTTTTTCGTTAAATTTTTCTATTTTCATAATAGCACCATGTGATAAGGTATTATTATTGATATAAATAAATTTTTACAATTAATTAATTATAATCTAAAGGATTTCGTATGCCTCATATCTCTGCATCAGAAGCATTATCACATATAACTGTACTCGATCTTACTCGTGTTAGATCAGGTCCAACAGCTGTAAGGCAATTAGCTGACTGGGGAGCTAATGTGATCAAAATTGAACCTCCTGAGAGTATTGAACCAGATGGGTCTTTAGGTGCATCTAGAGATACTGCTGATTTCCAAAATTTGCATAGAAATAAAAGAAGTTTAACCCTTAATTTAAAAGATAAAAAAGCAATTGAAATATTCTATAGACTTGTTGAAAAAAGTGATGTTGTGGTAGAAAATTTTAGGCCTGATGTTAAAGATAGATTAGGGATTAATTATAGTAAATTAGAGAAAATAAATCCTAAGATTATTTTGGCTAGTATATCAGGCTTTGGTCAAGATGGACCTTACGGGAAAAGACCTGGATTTGATCAAATAGCACAAGGGATGGGGGGCTTAATGAGTATAACAGGAGCCCCTGGTGAAGGTCCTATGAGAGTAGGCGTTCCAATAGCTGATTTAACAGCTGGGTTATTTTGTGCCATGGGGATACAAACAGCATTAATTGAAAGAGAAAAATCTGGTAAAGGACAATGGGTGATAACTTCATTATTACAGGCACAAATATTTATGTTAGATTTTCAAGCTGCAAGATGGTTATGCGAAAAAATAGTTCCAAAACAAGCAGGTAATAATCATCCAACAAGTGTTCCTACAGGAGTTTTTAAAACATCTAATGGAGCAATTAATCTTGGCGTTGCTGGTGAAACGATTTGGAAGAGGTTTGCAGAAGCCGTAAATAAAAAAGAATGGTTAGAAATGCCAGAATTTTCTAGTGCAAAGGCTAGATTAGAAAATAGAGATTATCTTAATGATTTAATTGAAGAAGTAACTTCTAAAAAAACAAGTGAAGAATGGGTTGATGAATTAGAAAAAGTAGGTTGTCCATGTGGTCCAATATATTCAATTGATGAAGTATTTGATGATCCACAAGTTAAGCACTTAAATATGGCTAAAGAAATTAATACTGATCCATTTGGTAAAACATGTCTTGTAAATCAACCATTCAATTTGAATAGAACTCCAAATGAATTTAAACAAAAGCCTCCTAAAAAAGGAGAGCATACTAAAGAAATATTAAATGAATTAGGTATTAAAGATGATGAATTAAGTTCTTTAGAACAACATAATATTATTTAAGTAGAGGAATAAGATGACAACAAACAAAATGATTTTGAATATTAAGAGCAATGTTGCTTACATAACTTTTAATAATCCAGAAAAGCATAACGCTGTATCTTTGGATATGTGGGATAGTTTAGAAGAAATGTTAAATCAATGCGAAAAAGATCATAATGTTAGAGTTGTTGTTTTAAATGGGGCAGGTGGAAAATCTTTTGTATCAGGAGCAGATATTTCAAAATTTGAAAAAGAACGGTCTACAAAAGAAGCTGTTTCACATTACAATAATAGAACTCAAAAAGTTTATGAAAGGTTAGAATCATTCCCAAAGCCAACAATTGCAATGATTGATGGCTATTGTATAGGTGGCGGACTAAATGTTGCTGTTTGTTGTGATATTAGGATATGTTCAAAAAAGTCTCAATTTGCAATGCCTGCAGCTAAATTATCATTAGGTTATCCTTTTTCATCTATAAAAAGATTGTTCGATATAATGGGTCCAGGGATGTCAAAGCATTTTATGTTTACTGCTGAAAGAATATTAGCTGATGAAGCTTTGTCCTGTGGATTGGTTCAAAAACTTGTAGAAGATGGAAATCTAGAAGAGTTTGTAAATCATTATGCTGAAAAAATCGCTGGAAATGCTCCGTTGACTATTAAAGCTATGAAAAATATTGGAATTGAAATTTTAAAAAATCCAAATGATAGAAATTTAGATGAATGTAAAAAATTAGCAGAAGCTTGTTTTGACAGTAATGACTATGTTGAAGGAAGAAGAGCTTTTATGGAAAAAAGAAAGCCAAATTTTAAAGGAAATTAAATTATTTATCTTTTAAAATTATACTTGAAGCTTTATCTCCTATCATCATTGCACCTGCATTTAAATTAGCAGATAACATTGTCGGCATTATGGACGCGTCTACTACTCTAAGATTTTCTATGCCATATACTTTAAGTTCATTATTAACAACTGCTGTTTTATCTGCACTTGGACCCATTCTACATGTGCCCATTTGGTGATAACAGGTCAAACCTCTCCCACGTGCTATATCAAGTAATTCATCAAAACTATCTCCAACTCCTTTTCCAGGATAAAGCTCATGGTCTAAATATTTTGATAGGGCATTGCTGTGCATTAATTTTCTAGATAATCTTATACCTTCAACTGCAACTCTCTGATCTTCTGGTGCTGAAAGATAATTTGGTTGAATGATTGGTTTTTCAAAAGGATTTGAACTTTTAACATTAACCCATCCAAGACTTTCTGGTCTTTGCTGCCACGCTGCTATAGAAAATCCAGGTTCTGTATCTAATCCTGCCTGGTTGCCTTCTGGGTAACTTGCTGGAGTAAATGTCATTTGTAAGTCATGATTTTTAATAGTTTCATCAGAATGCCAAAAACAATAAACAAGAGTTGGCCCTAAACTTAAAATTGAATTGCCATTCCAAAAGTACTTTATAATTTCTTTTATAAGTGGTAGCCCTCTTGATTGTTCATTAATGGTAGAAATATTTTTAACCCTACCAGTTAGCCTGACATTGTAATGATCCCTTAAGTTTTTGCCAACTCCATTAAGATCATGTATAATTTTGATGCCATTTTTTTTGAGAATATCTGCAGGGCCTACACCTGAAATTTGAAGTATCTGTGGAGAGTTTATTGCTCCAGCAGATAATATAACTTCTCTATTGGCTTTAATTTTAATCTTTTGTGTTTTATTATTTGATAAAACGTATTCAACAGCATTTGCAATATTATTTTCAATGATTATTTTTGTGACATGTGCGTTTGTTAAAATTTCTAAATTTTTTCGGTTTTTTATAGGATACAAAAATGATCTAGCTGAACTCTTTCTTAAACGTTTGTGAGTAGTTCTTTGGACGTAAGATACTCCTTCTTGTTTTTCACCATTATAATCTTTATTAAGAGGGATGCCATATTCTATAGCTCCCTTTATAAATGCATCACATAAAGGATGTCGCCATTCTAAATTAGAAATAATTTGCTCTCCATCGTTACCTCTAAATTCTGAATCTGCATCCCCAACTTTTTTCTCCATGTTTTTGAAATGAGGCAACAAATCATAATAAGACCAACCTTTATTTCCTTTTTGAGCCCAGACATCAAAGTCCATGCTTTGGCCTCTATTAAAAACAACGCCATTAATAGAACTTGAACCACCAAGTGTTTTACCTCTAGGAATTTCAATGGATCGATTTTTAGTTCCCCAACTGGGTTCTGATTGATACATCCAGTTAAGGTTTTTATTTTTTAGGTTATACATAAAGCCTGCGGGTATATGTATTAGTGGATTCCAATCTTTTGGGCCAGATTCAATCAAACATACGTTGTTTTTAGGGTTTTTGGAAAGTCTATTAGCCAGCACACAACCAGCGGAACCAGCTCCAATTATAATAAAATCAAATTCTTTCATTTTAATTACATTAAATGAAACAATGAATAAATAAAGTAATTTAAAATTAATTTATAACCATTATTCTATTTATATGTGTGGAAGGTTTACTTTATATGACTTGTCTAAGTTTAATATCAATATAAATAACGAATTTAAACCAAACTTTAATATTTCGCCTGGTTCAAGTATTTTAATTCTAAATGAAAATAAATTACCTATAATTATTACTTGGGGGATAACGGCTAATTGGTCTGAGAAAATAAAAATTTTTAATTCACGTTCTGAAACGTTAATGGTTAAGAAATCATTTAACAATATGAAAAGATGTATTTTTTTAGCTAATGGTTATTACGAGTGGAAAAGGATTGGTCAAAATAAAATTCCATTTTATCACTTTTTATCAGATGAAATTATGTTTTTCGCTGGTATTTATAATGATGACGGGGCTTGTATTGTTACTAGAGAAAGTTATTCAAAAATTAATCAAATTCATTCAAGACAACCTGTTTTACTGAAGTATGATAATTTTAATACATGGTTTGACAAAACTCATGATTTTGAGTGTCGATTTTCAATAGAAATGAATATTTATGAAGTCTCAAAATCTATCAATTCAGCTAAAAATAACTCGTTTAAAAATATTCAAAAAGTGAAAAATTGATTTCATATGAGCAGTGAAAACATAAAAATATCTGTGATAATTCCAACTTATAATAGGTCTAAATTATTAAAGAGATCTATAAGATCTGTTTTAAATCAAACTTTTCAACCTAATGAAATAATTGTTGTAGATAACGGGTCTACTGATGATACACGTGAAATGGTATCTAAAAATTTTAGAAATATTTGTTATATTTATCATGATAAAAAAGGTGTAAGCTCAGCAAGAAATGCAGGCATCAGAATATCCAAAAGTAATTGGATATCCTTTTTAGACTCTGATGATGAATGGATGAAAGATAAATTATTTTTACAAAAGGAATATATTTTGAAAAATCCAGATGTTGATTTTCTACATACAAATGAAATTTGGTATAAAAATGGAAAACATTTAAATCAGAAAAAAATCCATAAAAAATATGGTGGTTATATTTTTAAGAATTGTTTAAGACTTTGTTGTATTTCACCAAGTAGTACTATCATGAAAAAAAAATTATTTAATAAAATAGGATATTTTGATGAAAGTTTTGATGTGTGTGAGGATTATGAATTTTGGTTAAGAGTTTCCTCTAAAATAAAAATTCATTTTTTGGAAGACAAACTTACTATAAAACATGGCGGTCATGATGGACAATTATCAAAAAAATATTGGGGGATGGATAGGTTCAGAATAATGGCAATAGAAAAAAATATATTAAATAATTGGTTTAATGAAGAACAAAAAAATTATGCAATTGATAATCTAATTTCAAAAATTAAAATTATTTTGATTGGAGCAAAAAACCGAAATAACCAAAAATTATTTAGTGAGTATCATAATAAATTATTAAAATGGAAAAGTTAAATTCAACTGATAATAAATATATTTGCGAATATTGTTTCATAGTAAACAACATATCTGAAGCTCGATTTTTTATTAATAGATTCAGTCTTAAACCTAAAAAAAAATATAATTTATTTCCAATATTTTCTAATAAAAAAAAAGATATATGGCTTGCAATTAATCAGGATACAATTTCTCCAACTGTAACACCTATTTATTTAAAAAATTGTGCAAATGCTAATGAACAAACAACATGGATATTTTTTTCATTTTCTTTTTTATCTAATTTAAATTTGCCACATTTTATTATTATCGATGAAATAATAGATTCAAGTGCACAAAATAAGCTTTATCCGTCAGTTTCTTGTTTGAAAAAATTTAAGAGAAAAAATGCTTTTTCTAATGAACAAAAGTTTCAAAATCAAGATTGTATAACTTTAAAAAATATATATGAGATATATAAAACATTAGAAAAACTAGTTAATAAGGCATTGATATTTGTTACAACTCTATCTATGCCAGAAAAGTATGAACTATCGGATATTGATAACAAAACAATCAAATCTGAACAAAACAAATTTATTACAGAAATAATGAATTTATCTGATGAAATGAAGATTACAATTTTTCCATTTTTTTATGTTTTCAATTTCTTTAAAAAAATTAAAGAAGAATTTAAATTTTCAGTGTACGAACAAAATGTTTTAGAAAATCTTCTAAAGCAATTTAATCCTTATGATTTAAAAAATAATTTGAAATTCATTAAAAAATTAAAAAATGGAAAACAAGTAATAAATCACTTAAAACAAAAATTATTGTAGGTAATAAGATTGATCAATACTATTTATGTTGAAAATGAAATTAAAGACCATTTAAGAACTTTGTCCATTTTGTCAAAGTTTAAAAGGTCGAGAGTAATATATATTCATAAATATTCTGAAATTTTTAATAAAAAAAAACAAAGTTTTAGATTGCAAAAAAAAGACCCTTTGTTAATTCTTGCAAAAAAAAACAATAATTTTGTTTTAAAAGCTCCAGAAGGATTTGGAATAGGTGCTAGTGAAAATTATTATTTTTCTCATATGTATAATTGTATCTATGATTGTAAATATTGTTTTTTGCAAGGCTTATATTCGTCAGCAAATTACTTAGTTTTTGTTAATTATGAAGATTTTTTAACCCAAATTAAAAATTTGGTTACTAGAAATAAAGGTAAGAGTATTACGTTTTTTTCCGGGTATGACTGTGATTCATTAGCAATGGAAAAAGTAACTAATTTTGCAGTTTTTTTTCTTAAAAACTATTTACAAAGCAAAAATATCACTTATGAGTTTAGAACAAAAAGTTTACAAATACACCCTTTTTTAAAAAATGAACCAACGGAAAATATCATAATTGCTTATAGTTTACTTCCAGAGGATTTTGCTAACAAATTTGACGTTAAAGTTCCCTCAATAAATCTTAGAATAAAATCATTAAAACAACTTACATCACTTGGTTGGAAAATTGGTCTAAGATTTGATCCATTAATTTATAACAAAAATTGGAAGATTTCTTACAAAGAATTGATAAATACAATTTTAAATGAAATTGATATGAATTATTTACATTCCGTTAGTTTTGGTTCTTTAAGATTTCCAAAACAAATCTTCAGTACAATCAGTAACATGTATCCTGGAGACGAATTATTTTCGTATAATTTTGAAAAAAGAGATAATGTATATTCGTATAAGGATGAAGTTGAAGAGGAAATGATTTCATTTTGTAAAAATTTAATTCATAAAAAAGTCAAAAAAGATGTACAAATTTTTTCTTGCACTCCATATTAATTCATATGCTGTCCAATAAAAATATTATTGTTACTGGAAGCTCAAGTGGAATAGGCTTATCCATAACTAAAACTTTACTTAAAAATAAAGCAAATGTAATAGGTGTTTCAAGAAGAACTCCAAATTTTTCTAATAAAAATTATCAACATATTGGATTTGATTTGTCAAAAATTGAAACTGAGTACGATAAGTTAGGTAACTTTATAAAAGACAAACCTATTCATGGACTAATAAGTAATGCAGGCACAGGAAAACTTGCAAGTTTAGAGAACTTTTCTCCAAAACAAATATCTGAATTTATTAATTTAAACCTTAATTCACATATAATCATTACTCGACTTTTATTACCTAATTTTAAAGTAAATAATAATGGATTTTTAATTTATATAGGATCTGAAGCTTCATATAGAGTTGGAAAATATGGAAGTATTTATAGTGCTTGCAAGTTCGGATTACGTGGGTTTGTTAAATCAATAAGAATTGAAACTTCGTCAAATAATATTAAAGTTACTCAAATTAATCCAGGTATGGTAAAAACACCTTTTTATAATAACTTAAAAATATCTCCAGGTATTGAATATGACGAATATATAGAACCTAATGATATCTCAGATGTTATTATTGATGTTCTTAAAATGAGAACAGGTACGGTGATTGATGAAATAAATTTAACTTCTCAGAAGAAAATAATCACATTTAAGAGGAAAAAATGAAAATTTTACTTTTTATATTTGTTTTATTAACAAAGTTTGTTAATGCAGAAGTCATTGACATAGATAATAGAGAACTCACCAATTTACTTGAAAAAAAAATTAATATTATAGATGTTAGAACTCAAAATGAGTGGAATTCGACTGGTATAATTAAAGGAAGCTTTTTAATGTCTTTATTAAATAAAAATAAAAAATTTATTTTTCAGGATTGGTATAAATTATTCAATAACAAATTTGATAGTAATAAATCTATAATTTTTATTTGTGCTTCAGGCGTTAGGTCTAATTATATATCACATTTGGTTAAGAAAAAAAAACCAGATCTTACTGTTTATAACGTTAAAAAAGGGATAAAT
>CACMNV010000011.1 GCA_902615025.1 uncultured SAR116 cluster alpha proteobacterium
ATAGATAAAATTTCGCCTTAATTAAAAATTTGCTCACATTAACCTAGTTAATAATAAAATTCAAGGGTTTAATGTTTAATCAGGGTATTAGTGGTGACCAAGCTGGATCAGAAGCATCTGCTGGTGTAATGATCTTCAATTCCTTAAAACCTGTAACATCAATTTTGTAAAGATTAACACTTCCTGTCTTTTTATTTTTAGGCCTATTTTGTTTAAAGTACATTAAAACTCGTCCATTTGGGGCCCATGTAGGTCCTTCAACTAAATAACCTTTTGCTAACAATCGTTCACCTGAGCCATCAGGTTTCATGACGCCAACATAAAACAAGCCTTTGTACATTTTGGTGAATGAAATTAAGTCACCTTTTGGACTCCATACTGGAGTTGCATATCTTCCCTTCCCAAAAGAAATTCTTTTAACTCCTCTACCTTTTTCATCCATAACATATAGTTGCTGTGAACCACCACGATCAGAATTAAACACAATTTTTTTACCATCTGGAGAAAAACTTGGTGAAGTATCTATTGAAGGGCTATTTGTAATTCTTCTAACATTTTGATTTTTTATGTTCATAGTGTAAATATCTGTGACTCCGTTAATAGAATAACTCATAATAATACTACTACCATCAGGTGAAAATCTTGGAGCAAATGTCATACCTGGGAATGAGCCCAACATTTCTTGTTCTCCAGTTAAAAGATTAAATATATATACCCTTGGTTCATTGTTGTAATAAGCTAGATATGTAATTTCTTGTGTATTTGGAGAGAACCTAGGAGTTAGAACTAAAAAATTTCCATTTGTCAAAAATTGATGATTTTCTCCATCTTGATCCATAATTGCTAGTCTCTTTTTTCTTGCGTTAGATGGGCCAGATTCAGAAATATAAACAACCCTGGTGTCAAAATAACCTTTATCTCCAGTTAATCTTTCAAATGTAACATCAGAAATAATATGGGAAACCCTTCTCCAAGATGCTTTATCTACAGTTAACCTTAAACCAATCATATCTGTTTCTGAAACTACGTCCCATAGTCGAAATTCAACTTCAATTTTGTTATTGTTTTCGGCTTTGATGGCACCTGTCACTAGAGCTTTAATTCCAAAAGGTTTCCAATTAGTGAAATTAGGTCTTACTGAAGGACTTGTTGGTGGGGCAATAAAAGCCGCAGTCTCTAGAGCTTTGAATTGACCTGATCCTACAAGATTATTTGTAATGACATTTGATATAGAACGTCCAAGAGAACTAACTTCACCTAATCTATCTGTAAAATCAGCTATAGCAATTGGCAGAGGCTCAACTTGACCAGAATTTATGTCAATTTCTAAATCTTTTGCATTAGATACGCTTATAAAAAGAATAAGGTATATCGATATAATAAACTTAAACATATAACTTACTTAGAAATTGTTTTGGGCATAAATAAGGCATCATCTACCCGTTAATAAATGATGTGTCAAAATTAAAAGTAAAAATCTTAAACAAATCATATTTATTTTTTGGGAGAGGTAATGGAGAACAATCTTTTACAGCTCTTCTAGCTGAATCAGCTGCCGCTCTGTAAACTGGATCTTTTTTGTAGAATGCTACATCAATAATTTGAACATTTACAACAGACCCATCAGGATTAGTAAAAATTTTAAGATTAATAACTTTATTTAATTCATTTGCAGCATATGGAGCATTCCAACACTGTCTAACGTGGTTTCTTAATATATCTATTTCTGTAGCTGTCGCTTTTTTTTCTTCAGTCATATTTAAATTTTGATTTTGATTTTTAAGACTTTCTTTAATTTGATTAACAATATCTTTTTTTTGATTAATCACATTTGCCTCAGCTAAATTTCTAAGAATAGCTTGAGAAGAAGAACTTCTATTTTTTCTTTTTATCTTGTTAATAGGTCTTTTAAATGGTTTTTTGTCAATATTTTTTTCAACTGTTTTTTTTATTTTCTGCTTAGGTTTAATAATTGGTTTTAAAGGTAATTTTTCATTATTTTTATCAATTTTTTTTGATATTAATTTTGTCGGTTTTGGTTTTGGAGAATTTTTTATTTTATTGTTAATTTGCTTTTTTTTCTCAGACTTAACTAATATTTCATTTTTTTTTAGATTTGTTTTATTTGAAACTTCTACTTCTTCTTCAAAAATTAGAGGAATTGTGGTCTCTTTTCTATCATTTATTTTTGAAAAAGGTAGCCCATAGTAAAATAACAAAAATATGGTTAAATGTAATCCAAGTGATAATATAGATGATAAGGCCATAAATTAATTTTTTAGTTTTGCTACTAAAGTTGCCTTTGAATATCCAGCTGATTTAATTCTTGCAAGTACATTTAGAACAGATCCATAATTAGCATTTTTATCTCCTTTAACAAAAATTCTTATATTTTTATTATTCTCAGAAATGGCTTTTACTTGTGGTATAATTTTTGTAATTTCAATTTTTCTATCTTGGATATAAACAGTTCCATTTTGCTTCACTGAAATGACCAATGGATCTCCTTTTTGATTTAATTGTGAAGCTTTAGTTTTGGGAAGGTCTACTTTAACACCTACTGTTAGTAATGGAGCTGTAATCATAAATACAATTAACAAAACAAGCATAACATCTACAAATGGGGTAACGTTAATCTGAGAAAATGACTTATTTACCATTTTGTTTTTTTTAAAATCAAATTTCATATGTCTTTAACAATTATTTTTTATCTATTTCTTGAGTAAAATAAAGTCCAACATACTGACCAAAATGATCACTCTTATCATTAAACATATCGATATCTTTTAAATACTTATTGTAAGCAGCTACCGCAGGAATTGCAGCAAATAAACCTAGTGCTGTTGCAAATAAAGCTTCCGCAATACCTGGGGCAACTACAGCTAAACTTGTATTATTACTCATTGCTATAGATTGAAAAGAATTCATTATTCCCCAAACAGTTCCAAATAAGCCAATAAATGGAGATATAGAACCAATTGAAGCTAATACTGTCATGCTTCTTTCAAGTCTATGTCTTTCTTTTGTAATTGTGTAAGAGATTATACTTTCTAATTTTTCTACAAATGAATTTAAATTAACTGGTCTACCCGTTGAAGTAACTTTAGAAAACTCTAATTTCGCATTAAAGTAAATTATTTCAAAAGAATTGAAAGTATTGGATTCTATTTTTTCTTTAATGAATTTTTCAAGAGCAGAATGGTCAATCTCAGATGTTGAAAAATATTGCTCAAAATTATCCCTTGTTTTTATCTCATTCTTAAATTTAAAGTATTTGTTAAATATTATTGCCCAACACCATATTGATAGAAAAATTAAAGATAACATTACTAGCATAACCACTGCATCTGCTTTAAAAAAAAGTTCTAAAAGTGAAAAATCATTTGATTGGAATTTGTCAACCTGTATTTCTGATGAAGAAGGTGTATTTAATTTTGGGTCGCTCATTTATTACCTCATATAAGTTTAAAAAAAGGATGATATAAAATTTTACTAATATCTTTTACTTTGTTTTTATCATTAATCATGACAATTTGAATTTCACATGACACATTTGGATTTTCACTAATAGTACCTTTAGTTGTTTCATAAGCTTCATGCTTGAGGACTATACAAGACTTTTTGGCAGATTTAAGGCAAGTTTTTACTAGTAAAATTTGATTGAGTTGAAATGATTTATTAATTCTTAATTTAATATCTCTTACGACAAATCCTAATTTTTTTTTTTCAAATAATTTTTTTTGATCAATATTAATTAAATTTAGAAGAGATGTCCTTGCTCTTTCAAAATATTTCAAATAATTGGCATGATAAACAATACCACCTGCATCAGTATCTTCATAAAATATTCTTGTGATAAAGTAATGAGTGTCATTAATTATTTCTCCATTAATCAAATTATTGATATCAGATTTAAGCAAATATTCCATCAACTAATTATTCTTTTTCAAGAAAATTAATTTGATCATCATTTTGTTTAGTCGGTTCTAACCCTAAATGTTGCCAGCCAATTTTGGTTACAATTCTTCCTCTTTTAGATCTTTCAATGAACCCTTTTTGCAAAAGAAATGGTTCTATAACCTCTTCTATTAAATCTTTTTGCTCTGACAAAACTGCAGCAATAGTTTCTAAACCAACTGGTCCACCTTGGTATTTTTCTACAATGATTTGCATATATTTTCTATCAAGTGCATCTAATCCAAATTGATCAACATCTAATTGTTCAAGTGCTTCGATTGCAAAGTTTTTATCAATTTTTTCGTATTTTTTTACAAAACATATATCTCTTATACGTCTTAACAATCTTCCTGCAACTCTTGGAGTGCCTCTTGATCTTTCGGCTATTGATAGTGCAGCATCATCAGTTAATTCAAGCTTCATTTTTACAGATGATTTCTTTAAAATATTTTTTAAATCATTATTATTATAAAACTCCATCCGGATCTGAATACCAAATCTATCTCGTAAAGGCGTTGTTAATAATCCAGCTCTCGTGGTGGCACCAACTAATGTAAAAGGAGGAACATCAATTCTTATTGACCTTGCTCCTGGGCCTTCACCTATGATCAAATCAATTTGAAAATCTTCCATGGCTGAATATAAATATTCTTCAATTACACTCGATAACCTATGAATTTCATCTATAAATAGAACATCTTTTGGCTGAAGGTTTGTAAGAATAGCTGCTAAATCTCCAGTCTTATTTAATATTGGTCCAGATGTTGTTCTTATATTAACATTCAATTCTGATGAAACAATATGTGCTAAAGTTGTCTTTCCTAACCCTGGAGGACCATGCAGTAATATATGATCCATAGGTTCATCTCTCTCTGATGCAGCTTTAATAAATGTGGATAAATTTCCTTGAACTTTTTTTTGTCCAATGAAATCATCCAATTTTTTTGGTCTTAATGCCAAGTCAAACGTATTATTCGAACCAGCTCCTAGATCTTCATTAGATATGTTTTCTTCATTCATTTTTTTATTTTGACAATTTTTTTAATGCTAATGGAATTATTTTTTCTATTGAAAGTTTTTCATCATTATCAATTTCATTACATATTGAGTTTACTACTAAAAACACGTCACTTTTGGAATAGCCTAAATTTACTATTGCAGAAATGGCATCATCCCTAATATTTTTATTTAGATTTGCTCCATCGGATGTTATATTTGAGTTTTTAAATTTAATATTACTATTTGTTAAAGAAAATTGATCAATTTTTTCTTGCAATTCAGATACGATTCTTGTTGCAACTCTCTGACCAATACCCTCTGCTTTCTGAAAAGCAGACTTATCAGAGGATTTTATTGCAATTATTATTTGCTCAACAGTTAATGCAGATAAAACTGCCAAAGCTGCACGAGGTCCAATCCCTTGAATAGATTGCAAAAGTTTAAACATGTTTAATTCACTTTGAAATTTGAACCCATATAGTAAAATACTATCATCTCTAACTTGTAGGTCAGTATTTAAAATTACTGATTCATCAACTTCCCCAATATTATCCAGGGTGTTTTTAGATACATGCAAACAATATCCAATACCATTAACATCAATTACGATTTGGCTATTTAATTTTATTTTTAATTTTCCAGTTAATGTAGCTATCATTTTTGCATATTAATTTTTTCTTTTTCTAGAGCATTTGCAATTGCTTGGTCTAATTTACTAGAATATTCACCATTATCAAGTTTTCCAATAGATTTTGATTGTATTGACATTGCCACCGCTAGAGCATCAGAACTGTCTTCACTTTTTGGTACTATATTTAAAATGTTTTTTACCATTAGGTTCACTTGGTCTTTTGATGCAACGCCAGAACCAGTGATATTTTTTTTTACCAGTTTAGGCTGAATTTCAAGAGTTTTTACTCCTAATTTTGCAGCAGTTAATATACATATACCTCTTGCCATTCCAAGTTTTAAACTAGAAACATTACCTGAACCTACAAATGTTTGTTCTATTCCTATCAAGTCAGGCTTTGTTTTTTTAATTAGTGAACTTAATTGATTAAATATTTTAAGAAGCTTTTGACCTAATTCAAGTTCATCATTTTGAAAAAAGAAGCCATCATCTAGATAACTAAAAGAATTATTTTTCCAAATAACTACTCCCCAACCCGTTTTTCTTAAACCAGGATCTAAACCTAAAATCTTCAATTAAACTTCTCTGAGGCTTTTGGATCTAAATTAAAATTTCCAAAAACATTTTGTACATCTTCACAATTATCTAATGCTTCTAAGAACTTTAACATTGATAAACTTTTTTCTTCATCAAGATTAATATAATTTTCAGGAATCCATGATATCTCAGATTGTTCTGGCAACCCATACTTAACCTCTAGTTTATCACGGAGATCATTAAAATCTGGTACAGAGGATAAAATTTCAATTTTATTTTCTTCAAAATCCACGTCAATGGCTCCATTTTCGATAGCAAAATCTAAAACTTCTTCAACGTCAAACTTTTCATTTTTTTCATATATTATTAAACCAAGATTTTTAAATAAATAACTCACAGAACCACTTTCGCCTAAATTGCCATTATATTTTGTAAATGATGATCTTACTTCAGAAGCTGTCCTATTTCGATTATCTGTCAACGCCTCTACAATGATTGCAACCCCGCCTGGACCATAACCTTCATACCTTATATCTTCTAAATTATCTTGTTCGCCAGAATTGGCTTTATTAAGAACTCTTTGAATATTATCTTTTGGCATATTTGCTGACTTACAAGCTGATAAAGCTGTCCTCAACCTAGGATTGCTTTCAGGGTCCGTACTTGATCTAGCAGCAACTTGAAGCTCTTTTATTAATCGAGCAAATTTTTTTGCTCGTCTAGCGTCTTGAGCACCTTTTCGGTGCATAATATTTTTGAATTTAGAATGTCCTGCCATTAGTATTTGTTATATTCCTATGTTATCAATTACTCCACCTATCCTAATAGGTTTAATAGATTCAGCCAATCCATTTTTTTTTGAATTTATTACAACACCGCATAACGTAGGAGGACCATCTGAAACGGTTAATCTAGGATGTTTGTTGTTTGGATATTGAAACCTTGATATAGCTGCTTTTTTTTCCATTCCTATAACTGAATTATAATCTCCACTCATGCCAACATCTGTTATATATGCTGTTCCATTTTCTAACACTCTATAATCACTAGTTGGGATATGAGTATGAGTACCTACAACTGCTGATACATGACCATCTAATATATGACCAATTGCTAACTTTTCTGAAGTTGCTTCTCCATGAACATCTACAAGAGAAAAACAAATATTTTCATTAGAGTTGAATTTAAGTTTTATCTGATTTAACAACTCAAAAACAGGATTTGATTTAGGCATAAATAGATTTGTCATTACATTTGCAACACCTATTTTTCCAAATGATGTATCTATTATTGTAATACCAAGTCCAGGGGTTCCTTCAACCATATTCATTGGTCTTAGTAACTTATTAGTTTCATTAATGTATGAGATAATTTCTTTTTTATCCCATATATGATTTCCAGAAGTTAAAACATCTGCACCATTTAATAAAAATTGGTCACATATCTCTGGAGTAACTCCAAACCCACCAGCAGAATTTTCAACGTTAACAATAATTAAATCAAAACATTTACCCTTTTTAAATTCTTTAATTTTTTCAATTGCAAAATTTCTTGCTTTTCTTCCAACTATATCACCAATAAATAACGTTTTCATTTTTACGAGTTTCTTATCTATAAATTTTTTTGTCTGTTAAAATGATGTCCATCTTTTCATCATGATTTTCTGCAGGTATATTCCGTACCATCTGATTATCATAAGCCAAGCCAATAACAAATATATTTTTTATTTTTCTATATTTAGATATCGTTTTATCGTAATACCCTTTCCCATAACCTAAACGATTTAAATTTTTATCAAATCCAACCATTGGAACAAAGATAATGTCTGGAATGATTTGGATAATTTTATTTGGCTCAATAATTCCATATTCATTTTTTGTTATATTCATTTCATTATCAAATTTAGAAAATATTAATTCATTTGTTTTTTTATAAATCACAGGTAAACAAATTTTAATGGACAAATTTTTACAAATTTCAATGAGTTTTAATGGAGAAATTTCTGACTTAGTTGGGTAATATATACCTATTGACGAAATTTTAAGTTTAGATTTAACTTCTAAAATTACTACTTCAATATCTTTTAATTTTAGGCATTCACAACCTTTCCTTTTAAAAAATATTTCGCGTTTTTCTAAACATTTTTTTCTAAGAGCAAATTTTGATAACATAAAATATTTACGGTAGCCAAAAAAAACGTTGGCAAATTATCCTCTGTTGCCTGTTGTACAGGTGGGCACCACATAACTTAACCAGAATCAAATCAGAGGCAGTTCCCTTTAGAGAATTTATGGCCCCAGGGTTAAAGCACCTAACGATAATTTTTAGCCACCATATATATTTTAACTGTTGTTAATTAAACTTTCAATATTCTTAAATTTTAAATTTAGATTTTCTAACCATAAAACTATCTCATGTAAATCAGGATCTTCTTCTGAAATGGTTTCACTATTTTCATTAGTATTACGGAGATTTTTGTCAGCTAAAATTAGTGCTGCCATTAGTAAAATTTTACTCTCAGAAATTTTATTTTCTTTATCATCTAATGTGCTTACAATTTCAGATAAGAGTTTTCCTGAAGCTATTACTCTATCCTCTTCACCAATTTTGCATGAAATTGGATAAAATTTACTATTAACCTCAATTTTAACTATAGTTTGATCAGTCATTTATTTTAACATATCTTTAAGATTTATTAAATTATCATCAACTTGTTTAATGATAGTTCCTAATTTTTCAATATCATGCTTTTGTTCATCATTTAGTTTTTTGTTAGAAATCATTTCTGCAATTTTTACTTCAAAATTTTTAATTGACTGATCAATTTCTAATTTTACTTTGTCAAATCTTTCAACAACGTTGTTACTATTATTTTCCAATTTTTTACTTTCATTAAAATTATACATTATACTACTATAAAATTCTAAAGATAAAAACTTTAAATAAATTGATTGATAATTATTATTTTTTTTTATAATTCTATTATCATCGTTATAAGTGGAGTTGTTATGAGATTGACCAGAAAAGTAATTAATATTCTAAATAACTATAAGTCAGATAATCCAGGCGTAAGAGCTAATTTAGCAAGAATTTTAATGCATGGAAAACTAGGTGGCACAGGTAGATTAATTATTTTACCAGTTGACCAAGGTTTTGAACATGGACCAGCAAGATCTTTTGCAGTGAACCCTGAAGCTTATGATCCAGAGTATCATTTTAATTTGGCCATAGACGCTGGTTTATCTGCATTTGCAGCTCCATTAGGTCTAATAGAGACATGTGCTAGTTCATATGCTGGACAAATACCTTTAATTTTAAAGATTAATAGTTCTAATTCTCTGAGTAGAAATAGTGATGCACCAACACAGGCTATAACTGGTTCAATTTCTGAAGCAATCAGGCTTGGTTGTTCTGCCATAGGTTTTACTATTTACCCTGGATCTGATGAATCTCTAAACATGATATCAGAAATTCAAGAATTAGCTGCTGAGGCTAAAAGCCATGGGTTAGCTGTAGTTGTATGGAGTTATCCAAGAGGAGGAAATATTACTAAAGAAGGTGAGACTGCTGTTGACATTGTTTCTTATGCAGCTCATATGGCTGCATTAATTGGAGCACATATTATAAAGGTTAAACCTCCAACAGAATTTCTTGAAGATACAAATGCTAAAAAAGTATATGTTGATAATAAAATACCTATCTCAACCCTGAGGGATAGAATTAAAAATGTCGTTGAATCTTGTTTTCAAGGAAAGAGAATAGTAATTTTTTCGGGCGGTTCAGCTAAAAACACAGAAGGTTTATTGAATGAAATAAGAGAAATTTATGAGGGTGGTGGTTTTGGATCAATTATTGGCCGAAATTCTTTTCAAAGACCGAAAAAAGAAGCTTTAGTCCTTCTTTCTCAGATTATTGATATTTATAAAGGTAAATAATGAAAATCAACGCTAATTCTCTAAAAATTGGGAATTTAATAACTCATAATAATGAGTTATGGACTGTTGTTAAATTAAATCATGTAAAACCTGGTAAAGGCGGTGCGTTCGTTCAAACTGAATTAAAAAATGTTAAGGATAATAGAAAATTAAATGACAGATTTAGATCTACGGAAAATGTAGATAGAATTATTTTAGACGAAAAAAAATGTAGTTATTTATTCCAAGAAAATAATAACTTTGTTTTTATGGACTTAGAAACATACGAGCAATTAGAAGTTAGTTCAGATATAATTGGTGATCAAAAACATTTTTTATCTGATGGCATGGAAGTTTTAGTCAATTCATATGAAGCTCAAGTAATTTCGATAAATTTGCCTGAAACTTGTGAAGTTGAAGTTATTGAAGCAGATGCTGTAATTAAAGGCCAAACTGTATCTTCATCCTACAAACCCGCTACTATTAAAAATGGAATAAAGATTATGGTCCCAGGTCACATTGAAGTTGGTACTAAAATTATTATTAAACCTGCTGATGGGATCTATGTTGAAAAATCTAAATTATAATATTAATCAATTTTATGTCTAACATATCTCCATTGATAAATGTAATGAAGACAGCTTACAATAAAGTTAATAGAAGAATATATAGAGACTTTGGTGAAATAGAAAATCTTCAAGGATTAGATAGAAAAATTGATAGATTTTTCAATAAAACATATGAATTTATTAAATATAATCTCAAAGATTATTTAACTTATTGTAGACCAGAGTGGGAATTTTTAGACAACAAAAATTCAACATTTAGAAAAGATACTTATTATTGGTTATTAGAACCTTTAAGCGGTAAAGAAAATTTCAAAAGATCTATTCCAATTTTTGCGAGCTCAATTTCTGTTTTTTTTAATGATAAAGTTATTGCATCTTCCATTTATGATCCCCTTCGTAATGATTTATATTTCACCGAAGAAGGAAAAGGGGCATTTTTAAATGACCGCAGAATTAGAGTTTCAAATAGAAAATATTTAGAAAATAGCTTAATCTCTTTGCGGATAAATGATTCTAGTTTTAAAATTGAAAAACTTTTTTTAAAAGATCATATACCATTTAAAAATTTAAGAATTTTAAATTCTTCAATTGTCTCCATGAGCTGGCTATGTAATGGAAAATTAGATTGCTTTATTGGAACAAACATGGATAAGAATTTCATCCTATCAAGCAAACTTTTGTTAAGAGAATCTGGAGGTTTTTTTTTAGAAGCTAGTTTAAATAAAAATAATTTTTTTATTTGTGCCAACCCTATAATTCATAAAAAAATAATTAAGATTTTAAATTGATATTTATTTTGATAAACTTAAGTTCTAATTTTAATGGTTTTTGAAAATGAGCAGCCCCAATAAATATGCATTTAGAATGGTTTTACTACTAATAATAGTGATGATTATCTCATATCTTCTTTACGAACCTCTAAGAGACGCTTTTGAAGGTAACAGAGAAATTAATGGCCTTATAATATTTACTTTTTTAGCAGGCGTTTTGTTATCCTTTAGACAAACATTTAGGTTAAGTAAAGAAAGGAACTGGTTACAATTTGTAAAAAAAAACGATGTCTTTTTACCTGACAATTATAAAACTTCAAAAATTAAACCTGAGCTCCTCGCACCTATCGCAGCTCTTCTTTTAGAAAAAAAAAATGAAAACACATCATTAACTGCAAATTCTTTATCAACTATTCTTGGAGGTGTATCTTCAAGGTTAGATGAAAATAGAGATATAATTAGATATATCATTGGATTATTAGTTTTTTTAGGACTATTAGGGACATTTTGGGGATTGCTTCAAACTATATCATCTGTATCTTCTGTTATTCAGTCACTGGAGATAAGTGTAAATGAAAATAATGCTAATTTTTTTGACAAAATTATTAAAGGACTGAATGCGCCCATGGAAGGCATGTCAACTGCTTTTTCTTCTTCTTTATTTGGACTTGGCACATCACTTATACTTGGATTTTTAGATTTACAAGTGAGCCAAGCAAACAATAGATTTTTCAATGAATTAGAAGATTGGCTTTCTCAAAAAGCTATTTTTACAGCGCCAAGTGAAACAAAAAATATTGAATTGGGAGAAGTGGCTCTTGAAAATTTAGCTGTAATATCAAAAAATTATATTAATACAGAAAATGAAAAAGTTAAAACATCTGAAAGGTTAAATGAACTAAACTTACTCTTAAGTCGTTTGACAGAAAAATTAGATGACGAAAAAAATATTAAACATTCAATTGATGAATTAAATATGAATGTCAAAAATATAATTGAAAATGATAAAATACATTCTAATGAACTAATTAATAATATTAATCTTGAATTAAGAGCTTTAAGTAAAGTAATTGAAAAATTAAACAAATAATTTAATGCATTATCTCAAGTTAAGAAATAAAAATGATAATTTTATTTGGCCAAGTTTCGTTGATGCTTTAGCTAGTCTACTTATAGTTATAATTTTTATACTAATGATATTTGTAATATCTCAATATTATATTAGCCAAAAATTAAGTGGCAAAGATCAAGCCCTTATCCAATTAGAAGCAAAAATTTTAGAGATAACAAATCAATTAAGTATTGAAAAGGAAATGACAAAAAGATTATCTGCCAATATTTTTAATATTCAAAGTGAATTAGATAACAAAGATTTAGAATTACTTCGAAATAAGAGCCTAATAACAAGTTTAAAAGCCGAAATAAGTAAAAATGAATTCAAACTTTCTGAGCAATTTGATGTATTAGAAAGTAAAGATCAAAAACTAAGTAGTTTACAAAAAAAACTTTTAGATAAAAATAAAGCCGAAAGTAACTACAATAAAATTATAAATGATCAAAAAAAAGAAGTTAGTAATTTAAATATACTAATCTCAAACTTAAAAGAAAAAATTAATAAGCTTAATTCTCTGTTAGACGTCTATGAAAAAAAGGATAAAGCAGAAAAAATTAAAAATTTGCAATTAAAATCGACCTTAAATTCTGCTTTAGCTAGAAGAGTTGAAGAGTTACAAAAATTTAAGTCAATGTTTTTTGGGACTGTTAAGGAAAAAATAAAAAATATTCCTGAAATTAAAATTGTTGGGGATAGATTTGTTTTTCAATCTGAAGTTTTATTTGAAACCGGTTCAATTGAAATAGGAGAAAAAGGTAAAATTGAATTGAAAAAATTTGCAGAAATTTTGTTAAATTTAGACAAAGATATACCCAAAGATTCAAATTGGATTTTACAAATTGAAGGGCACACAGATAATTTGCCTGTTAGAAAAGGACAAATTTATAAAGATAATTGGGAATTATCTACTAAAAGAGCTTTATCAGTATTAAGATATTTTATTAATCAAGGCTTTGATCCTAAAAAATTATTTGCTTCTGGCTATGGAAGCTTTCAACCTATTGACAACACAAACACAAAAATAGGAAGAATGAAGAATCGAAGAATTGAAATGAAAATTACCCAGAAATTAATTATTAATAATGATAATTAAGTTTATCAAATATTTTAAGGCTAAATCCTTAAATCATCTGATACTAATATTCATAATTTTTGGAATTAGCGGGTCTTTAACTTTAATTTTATCAGAACCTATTATTAATTTTATTAAAATAAATGAAATTGTAGAAAATACGTTTATTCTATTATTTTTACGAATAATTATTATTTTTCCATTATATCAATTAGTTCTAATTTCAATTGCCACCATATTTGGTGAATTTAATTATTTTCTTTCATTTGAAAGAAGTATGTTGAAAAAACTTTTTAAAAAGCTTAAGTAAAAACTTGATTTTTTTTTAAATTGCATTCATATACAAAGTATTCGAGGTAATTATGAAAAAAAATATACATCCAGACTATCATGAAATTAATATAGAAATGACAGATGGTACAAAATATATAACAAAGTCAACCTGGGGTAAAAAAGGGGATACTCTTAAATTAGACATTGATCCAGCATCTCACCCTGCATGGACAGGACAACATAGAATAATGGATTCTGGCGGGCAAGTTGCTAGGTTTAATAAAAGATTCTCTGGTCTAAGTAAAAAATAATTAAATTTTTAATAATTGAAATTTACAAATCATTTCAAAATTAAGCTTGATACTTTCTAAAAGTTTTATTCGGTTATTCTTAATTTGGTTTTTTTTATCATTTACTAAAACATTATCAAAAAACTTTTCAATTAAAGAATTGAATTCATTAAAATGATCTAATTGAATATTATTATTACTTAATTCTGAACTAATTTTATTACTTTTTGATAACTTAGTTAAAAAATTATATAATTGCATTTCTTCTTTGAATTCAAACAATTCCTTTTTTATTTTTAAAGAATTTGGCAGTTTTTCAGACTTTTTGGTTATATTGTAAATTCTTTTGAAGTTTGAAATAAAATTAATTCCACTTTTTGTATTTAAAATTTTATCCAATGCTTTTAATTCACTCTTAATTTCTAAAAAAGTCTTTTGACCAATATTATCTTTTGAAATTATTGCGGATAACTTATCCGATCTAAAACCTTCTTCGATAAGAAAATTATATAACCTATCAATTAAAAAAAATTTTATTTCATTTACGAGTTTAACGTCCTTGCTAAGTTGTTTATCAAGTGAATTAATTAGTTGATTTAGACTAAGTGTATTAGTTTCATGCCACAAAATATTAATCAAACTATTTCCTGACCTTCTTAAAGCAAATGGGTCTCTAGAACCTGTTGGTATTAAACCAATAGAAAAAAAACAGCTCAATGTATCAATATTATTACTAACTGATAAAATAGAACCCAATTTATTTCTTGGCATATTTTTGTTTAAACCAACTGGTTTATACTGGTCTTCAAAAGCAAATTGCATATCCTTACTGAAACCTTTTAATTTAGCTAAATATTTCAACATAGTTCCTTGAAGTTCTGGAAATTCTCCAACTAAATTTGAACTTAAATCTAATTTTGAATATAAGCCAAGTTTGTTCAATTTTTCATTATCATTAATATTAAATAAAGAACCAATTTTTTCATTAATTTTAGATAATCTTAAACTTCTATCATATAGATCACCAAGACCCTCATAAAAAATCATTGTTTTGAGCTTATCGAGATAAGAAGAAAAATCATTTTTACAATCGTACTCCCAGAAAAAAAGCGCATCAGATAGTCTAGCTCTTAGCACTCTTTCATTACCTTTAACTACATTTTTATCAGTTTGATTGCTTGGTTTTAAATTTGAGACAACAAGAAAATAAGGTGCCATTTTTTTAGAATTATCGATAAGTAAAAAATATTTTTGATGAACCTTCATAACTATTGATAAAATTTCAAATGGTAACTTCATGTATTGTTTGTCAATTTTACCAACTAATACATTTGGAAATTCAACTAAACCTGTGACTTCATTTAAAAGGCTATCATCTCTATAATAATTGAGATTTAATTTTTTTGAAATTTTAGATATTTGCATTTCAATGGCTTTTTTTCTTTGAAGCCTATTAACAAATACATATGAATTTTTCATAGTGTTAATAAAATCATTTACTGAATTTACTTTTACTGTTTTGTCTAAAGATCTATGCCCAAAAGTGTAATTTTTAAATTTTATAAAATCATGATCATTTATTTTAATTTTGCCATTTACACATGATTTATCAATCAATACCATTATATTTCTTAATGGCCTACCCCATTTTAAATCTGAATAACCCCACCTTTGACTTTTAGGCCAACTTATTGAATTACATACTTCTTGAATAATATCAGTAACCAATTGCGAAAAAGTTTTACCTTTAACAAATTTTTTATGAAAATAAAATTCACCTTTATTTGTTTTGTTTACAGTTAATTTTTTTAATGTAGTTTTGTTTGATTTTAAAAAACCTTCGATTGCTAATTTTGGAGCATCAGTCCTAGGACCTTTAATATCTAAACTTTGATCCTTTTGTACACTATCAATGTTATGAATTAATACACAATGATGTCTAGGTGAACTTAAAATCTCAATTTTTTCATAACTAAGTAATACTTTATTTAATACTTTTTCAAATAAAAGGTTTAATTCATTTTCTAAAAATAGTTGCATAGAGGCAGGAATTTCTTCTGAAAAAAAATCAATTAAACAATTTACTTTTTTAATTTTCATGTCTTTTTATCCATTCAGAGCAACACGTTTTACTCATATTTCTAACTTTAAGGATATAAGCTTGTCTTTCAGAAACAGAAATAACGCCTCTAGCATCCAATAAATTAAATATATGACTTGCCTTTATACATTGATCATATGCGGGTTTAACTAATGGTTTTTCTGAACTAATCAAATCATTGCATTCTTTGACACAATTATCAAATTCATTGAATAATTTATCTACATTTGCTTTTTCAAAATTATACTCTGAGTATTCTTTTTCTGCATCTTTGAAAATGTCACCATAACTCTTTCCACCAGATGATTTAGGAAGACCATTAAAATCAATTGAGTATACGTCATCTAACTCCTGAATGAACATTGCTAATCTTTCAAGTCCATAGGTTATTTCAACCGCAACAGGCCTTACCTCAAAACCTCCAACTTGCTGAAAATAAGTAAATTGAGTAACTTCCATTCCATCGCACCAAACTTCCCAGCCTAAACCAGCCGCTCCTAATGTAGGACTTTCCCAATCATCCTCAACAAACCTAATGTCATGCTTAAGATGATCTAAATTAATTTCTTTCAAGCTTTTAAGATACAAATCTTGTATATTATCTGGAGATGGCTGAATAATAACTTGAAATTGGTAATAATGCTGAAGCCTATTTGGATTTTCCCCATATCGTCCATCTGTTGGACGTCTACAAGGCTGTACATAAGCAACTTTCCATAACGGGTTTGGTCCTAAAACATTAAGAGTAGTAGCTGGGTGAAAAGTCCCAGCACCAACTTCCATGTCATAAGGTTGTAAAATTGTGCAACCTTGTTTAGACCAAAAATTTAAAAGTTTTAATATAATTTCTTGAAATGATAGCTTTTGCATGATTTAGTTTTAGTTATCAAATGGACAATTATTATTAGTACAAATTTTTTCTGAAGTCCATACACCACAAGAAGGACATTTAGAAACGTCTAAATTTTTAGGGTCTTTTACCTTGGAAGGCTTCCTTTTTTTTGAAAGAATTTTAAATATGAAAGTTATAGCTAATAATATAATAATTAACGTGAAGATTTTACTTATCGAAAACATTATAGTCCAAACTTTTTAAATATCAGTTTTTCTTCAATTTTATTTGAAATAACCTCAAATGTAATACTAATTAAGTTTCCTAGATCAAAAAATCTTTTCTTATTTTGAAACTCTTTAATTTTTACATTATTTCCAAATCTATCTTTAAGAATAGAATTAACCTGTCCTATCCCATCTATTAGACCAAGTTCTAATGCCTCTTGCCCTGACCAGAACATTCCAGTAAATAAATCTTTATTCTTTAAATCAATTTTTTTACCTCTTCTTAATTTGATGAATGAAATAAAATGATCATGTAATTTCGTTTGTAAGTTTTTTAACCTTTTTATATCATCCTTGTTTTCAGGCGAAAATGGATCTAATAAAGATTTATTTTTTCCAGCAGTATAAATTCTTCTGTCTACCCCAATCTTATTTAATGCTTTATCAAATCCAAAACCTGCAGATATAACACCTATTGAACCTATTATTGATGCTTTACTTGCAAAAATTTCATCTGCTGCACAAGCCAACCAATAACCTCCAGACGCCGCAACATCTTCTACAAAGGTGATAACGGGAATATTTTTTTCCTTTGATAAATTAATTATTCTATCTGCTAAAAACTCCGATTGCACGGGTGAACCACCAGGCGAATTGATAACTAAAACTACTGCTTTATTTCGTTTATTTTGAAATGCTTGTTCAATTAATTTATTATAATCTTGAATATTCAATCCTTTTTTTCTGCCCATGTTTGGCGCAATTATGCCTGTAAAATTGATCAAAGAAACTACATTAGTTTTTTTAAATTTAAAAAATTCCATATATTAAAATCTCTCCAGTAATATACCTTTATGAATATATTAAATTAGTTTTTAACACAATTAAAATACAAATTTAATAGATACATTGCATACATATTAGATAGATATTTTTTTTAAACTAATTATTATATTTTAAGAGGTAAAAATGAATTTAAATAATTTACTTAAAAAATCTCTACATAAAGTTGATGAAGAGATTTTAATGCGATTAGATGCAACAGTACCTTTATTATCTAAAATTGGATCCCATTTGATTAAAGTTAAGGGTAAAAGAATTAGACCTTCATTAACTTTAGCAATGTCAGCACAATTAGATGATTTTAGTAGAAATCCAATTTTACTTGCAACTGCAGTTGAGTTTATTCATACAGCAACATTATTACATGATGATGTAGTTGACCAATCTAACTTAAGACGTGGAATTAAAAGTGCAAATATAATATGGGGAAATGAAGCATCTGTTTTAGCTGGTGATTTTCTATTTGCACAATCTTTTGACCTTATGGTTGAAACTAAATCACTAAAAGCGTTATCAGTTCTGGCTCAAGCGTCTTGTAAAATTACTCAAGGAGAGTTTTTACAAATGCAAATTTCTAACAAACCAAATACAAAAATATCTGACTATTTTAATGTTATTGGAGGAAAAACCGCTCAATTGTTTGGCGCGTCTGCACAATCAGGAGCAATAGTAGCTAATGGTTCATTGCAACAAGTAAAAGCCGCTTTTGAATATGGCTATAATATGGGTTTAGCTTTTCAAATAATAGATGATATTATGGACTATTCTTCTTCAAACACTCAGATGGGAAAAAATCAAGGTGATGATTTTAAGCTTGGCAAAACAACATTACCTATCATTCTTGCTTGGGAGAAAAGTAATAAACTTGAACGTGAATTTTTTCTTAAATCATTACAAGAATTAAAACAGGAAAAAAATGATTTTGAAAAATGTTGTGAAATTTTAAAAAAATACTCAATATTGAACCAATGTAAAAAAACTGCCAATGATTTTGTAATTAAAGCAATAAATGCATTAAATGAATTTTCAGAAAATGATTACAAAAAAGCTCTTATAGAACTAGCTAATAGTAGCTTGACTAGAAATAATTAAAACATGAAAAACAATGAAAGACAAAAACATTTAAACTCTATTAGAAAAAAATTAAGTTTTTTTATTAAGCAAAACAAACAGCTAAACTTACGAGATTTGTCAAGGAAATTAGGAAAAAATGATGCTTATCTACAGCAATATATTTCAAGAGGTAGTCCATCTTTTCTTCCAGAAGAGGAAAGGAAGATTTTATCTGAGATTACTAATTTAGATATTAATTCACTCACTCCAGATTGGCTTAACGTTACTTTTTATAATAATAAAGATTTATTATCTTTCAAAAATATATCAGAAAACAAAGAAATAAAAATTTCATCCTCTTTGTTTGATAATTATACAAATTTAAAAATTAATTTTATAGATTTCACTGAACTTAAAATTAAACAAAATAATAATTATTATTCAGTAAAAATTATATTTGATAAAAATGTATCTAGTTTTTTAGATAATAATTTTTACTTACTACAAGATAAAGGTGAAATTTTTTTAGTATATTTAAGTGAAGATAAATCAGAAAATTTACAATCTTCTAAAATAATTGTTAGACCATATGACACCAATTTTAGACCCTTTAGAATAAATAGTAAAAGTTTAGTGATTCACTCTAAAGTTATTTTCCTAGGAAGCTTAGAAAAATTAAATAACCAAAATGCATAAACGAAATGATACTACAATTAACTTATTTATTGATAAGTTAGACAAGTCTGGTGTGGGGATTTCATTAATGCAAAATGAAAATGTTTGTTTAGTACCTTATACACTTCCTGGCGAGAGAGTTAAGGTCAACATTATAAATAAATTTAAATCAAAGATGTATTGTTCTAATTTAGAAATACTAGAAAACTCCTCTGAAAGATCTAATAATACTTGTGAACATTTTTCTAAATGTGGTGGTTGTTTATTACAACATTGGCAATATGAAAATTATAAGCAATGGAAATTCAACTTAATTAGACAACCACTTCTTAAATTAACTCCTGACATTAAAACTCTTGATATGATTAGTACTGAAAATTTTTCTAGAAGAAGAGCAAAATTTTTTTTAAAACAAAACAATAATAGCTGTAAATTAGGTTTTAAAAAATATAAATCACAAAATTTAATTAACATTAACAATTGTATTATACTAGATCCAGAAATCATGGCATTTATGTCTGAGCTTAAAAACGCTTTTAATAAAATTTTTTTGACTAACGAAATTTTAATTTTTAATGTTAATAAATTAGATTACGGTCTAGACATCCTTATCCAAACCAATAAGTCCTTAAGAATAAATGATTTAATTAATATTTTTAAAAATTTTAAATCAAAAATAATAAGTATTTATCATCAGCAAAATAACCAAAATCCAGAATTAATTTTATTTTATAATAAAAATAAACTCAGTTTTGGTGAAGATAACGTATATGGCCTTATTCCCCCAGCTGGTTTTTTTCAAGCCACCAAACTTGCAGAAAATCAATTAATAACAAGTATTTTTAATGAAATTCAAAATAAAAATGAATATGTTTTAGATCTTTATTCTGGTTCAGGAACTTTCACACTACCACTTTTAAAAAATGGTTATAACGTGTATGCAATTGACAATAATAAGAGTTCTATAGAATCTTTAATAAAAAGTTCAAAGGAACAAAATTTATTTAATAATTTTAAGTATAATATATCTAATTTAACAAAAGAGAAAATTGAAACTCATTTTTTTCAAAATTTTGATATGATTATACTTGATCCTCCAAGAGCAGGAGCAATTATACAAGTAACTTCACTTGGAAAATCAAAGGTTAAAAAAATAATTTACATTTCTTGCAATATTCAAACTTTTTTAAGAGATTCAAAGATTTTATTATCCTATGGTTATAAAATAAAATATATTTTACCAATTGATCAATTTCTTTATACAAGTCATTTAGAAATTTTTTCAGTTTTTGAGATTTTGAATTAGCCTGTTATTCCAATTTGCCATGGTGCAAATTCGTGTCTGCCTAAGGATAGAATTTCACTTTTTGTTTTTTTGCCAGAAGCAACATCAATAAAATAGTTAAAAATTTCTTCTCCCATTCCCTCTAACGACAAAATTCCGTCAACAATTTTCCCGCAATTAATATCCATGTCTTCTTCCATTTTATTGAATAATGTAGTGTTTGTAGCTAATTTTATTGATGGTGATGGCTTTGCACCAAAACAAGAACCTCTACCCGTAGTAAAAGCAATCAAATTTGCTCCTCCAGCAATCTGACCAGTTGCTGAAACTGGATCAAAACCTGGGGTGTCCATAAAAACAAATCCTCTTTCAGTTATTCTTTCAGCATATTTATAGACTTCCATTAAGCCAGTTGACCCACCTTTCATTGCAGATCCAAGAGATTTTTCTAAAATATTAGCAAGACCTCCCATTTGATTGCCTGGACTTACAACTCCATTTATTTGTACATCTCTACCTTTTGAATATACATTTTTCCACCAATCTACTCTTTCCATAAGCTTTTCAGCTACACTTACATTAATAGCTCTAGCAGTAAGGGTATGTTCTACTCCATAAATCTCAGGAGTTTCAGATAATACTGCAGTTCCACCATTTTCAACTAATAAGTCAACCGCTTTTCCCAATGCAGGATTTGCTGTTAAAGAAGAAAATGCATCAGACCCCCCACATTGAAGACCTACCATTAAAGAAGACACAGGTGTAATAACTCTTTTATGATTATTAACTTTATCAAGCATTTTTTTTACAATTTCAATTCCAGCTTTTATAGTTGAAGAGGTGCCTCCATTTTCTTGCATAATTAAAGTTTCAACAAAAGGATCATTTTGATCAAGCTTCTGATTTTGAAATAAGCCTCCCACTTGACATCTTTCACATCCCAAACCAACGACTAAAGTTGTTGCAACATTTGGATGTTTGATATAGCCTCCCAATGTTCTGTATAAGAGATTCATAGGTTCACCTGAAAGTTCCATTCCACAACCTGTTGAATGGCTAAATGCAGCTACGCCATCTATATTTTTATAGTCTTTAAGTTTTTCAGAAGTAAAATAAGAAGCTATTTCATGAACAACTGTTGCAGAACAATTTACTGTTGAAACTATTGCAATATAATTTCTTGTTCCAACCCTTCCATCTTGACGTTTATATCCCATAAAACTTTTTTGCAAATTATTTTCAATATAATTTGTAGGTTTATATTTTGAACAAAAATTATGTTCTCTATTAAATTCCTTAAAAAGAACATTCTTATTAGTTAAGACTTGTCCTTTCTTAATATTTGAATCTGCGAACCCAATAACAGTTCCATATTTAATTATTGGATCATCTTTTTCAATGTCAAATCTTGCTATTTTTTGACCAGACAATGCTGGAGCATCCATTGTAATTCCATATTCATTTAGCACCATTCCAGAATTCAAATTTTTTAACGTTATTAAAATATTATCATTATCATGTAAGCATAATGCATTTAATAAAATATCACTTTGAAGTTTATTCATTATAAAAAAAACCTCTCTTTTTAACCTTGCCTGGAAAGCCAAGCTTCAAAATTATTTTTTTCATCTTCATTTGTAAGTGGGTAGAGTCCTCTTATAGAGGATCCTTTTTTTACTTTTTTCAATACGTAGTCTTCATATATTGTCATAAACTTAACTTCTTTTGAAATATCTGTAATAATATTATTTGGAACCACAACAACACCTTCTTGATCCCCTATAATTAAATCATTAGGCCAAACTGCAACATCACCGCAACCAATTGGCACATTAATGTCAATAGCTTGATGTAAAGTTAAATTAGTTGGTGATGAGGGTCTGTTATGATAAGTAGGTATGTTTAAGTTTTTAATTTCATGAGAATCTCTAAACCCACCATCAGTAACAACTCCAGCACATCCTCTTACCATCATTCGAGTTAATAATATAGATCCCGCGGATGCAGCTCTAGGATCTTTTCTACTGTCAAACACCATAACATAATCTTTTGGACATTCTTCAACAGCTACCCTTTGAGGGTGATTTGGATCTTTAAAAACATCAATTGAGTTCAAATCTTCTCTTGCAGGAATATATCTTACTGTAAAAGCTAAACCTAACATTTTAGAAATTTTTTTGTTTAAAGGCGAAATACCTTGAATGAATTGATTTTTTAAACCCTTTTTAAAAAGGGCTGTACAAATAGTTGCTACACTTGCATTTTTATATATATCTTTAATTTCATTATTCATAAAAATTATCTTAAAATATATCTGGCTCTTTTGCAGAATTTCCGAAATCAGTTTCTAAAAAATCAAAATCACAACCTTCATTAGCTTGCTTAACATGATTACTATACATCCACAACCAACCTCTTCCAGCTTTAGGTTTTTTTTGAACCAAATTTGATTTTCTCTTTTGCAATGTTTCGGCATCAACTAACATATTTATACTTCGTTTGTTTACATCAATTTCAACCATATCACCTGTTTTTAATAGAGAAAGAGGTCCACCTATGTAACTCTCTGGAGCAACATGAAGTATACATGCGCCATAACTTGTGCCACTCATTCTAGCATCTGAAATTCTAACCATATCCCTTACACCCTTTTTTAATAATTTCTTTGGAATTGGTATCATCCCCCACTCAGGCATTCCTGGTCCACCGACCGGTCCAACATTTCTAAGCACAAGTACATGGTTTTCAGAAACATCTAAGTCATCAGCATCAATAATCTTATTCATTTCAGGGTAACTATCAAAAACAATAACAGGACCCTTATGCTTCAAAAACTTTTTTTCACAAGCAGCTGGTTTTATAACACAACCATCTGGAGCTAAATTTCCTTTTAAAACAGCCAATGATCCCTCTTTATAAATAGGATTTTTTAAAGGCCTTATTACATCTTCATTAATTGGGTTTTGTTTTTTTATAATCTCTTTAATTTTTTTACCAGTAACTGTTTTTTCATTAATATTCAAAATATCAGAGAGTTGATACATTAATGAAAGAATTCCACCAGCATAATAAAAATCTTCCATTAAGTATTCTTTTCCTGAAGGCCTTATGTTTGCAATTACTGGAACTTTTCTTCCTATTTCATCTAGTTTATCCATAGTAAGTCTTATTCCAGATCTTCTAGCAATAGCAATTAAATGTATAATGGCGTTTGTTGAACAACCCATAGCCATTGCAACAATTATTGCATTTTCAATTGATTTTTTAGTCACAAACTTTGAAGGCTTTAAATCTAGCCAAACCATTTCTACTATTCTTTTCCCTACATTTGAAGACATTCTAATATGATTTGAATCTGGAGCTGGAATTGAGCTTGCACCAGGCAAGCAAAAACCTATAGCTTCTGCTATAGCTGTCATTGTACTAGCTGTCCCCATAGTCATACAATGACCATAAGATCTTGCGATACCTGTTTCTACTTCTTGCCAATCATCATCTGAAATATTCCCTGCTCTTAATTCTGCCCAATATTTCCACCCATCAGAACCACTACCTAAAAATTTTCCTTTAAAATTTCCTCTCAACATTGGTCCAGCTGGTAAGAAAATAGTTGGCAAATCGTTACTTATTGCACCCATTAATAAAGCTGGAGTGGTTTTATCACATCCTCCCATTAAAACAACACCGTCTATTGGATGAGATCTAATTAATTCTTCAACTTCCATAGAAAGCATATTTCTATAAAGCATTGTTGTTGGTTTAACATACATTTCAGCTAAAGAAATTGAGGGCAATTCTATGGGGAACCCACCCATTTGAAAAATACCTCTTTTTACATCCTCTACTCTACTTTTAAAATGAATGTGACAAGGTTGTATATCTGACCATGTATTTATGATTCCAACTATTGGTTTACAATACCAGTCATCTTTACTGTAACCAATTTGCATAGCTCGTGATCTATGCCCGAAGGATCTAATGTCATTCGGAGCAAACCACCTATAACTTCTAAGATTTTTATAATTTTTTTTCATATTGATATAAGATTATAAACTTATAATCTCATTAAATACAATAATTAGTGTTTGGTGGTCCCGGCAGGACTCGAACCTGCGACCTATCCATTATGAGTGGAGAGCTCTAACCAACTGAGCTACAGGACCATTATAACGAATAATTTTATACAATTTTAAAAGAATAAAGTAAAGTTAGCTTTTATGTTTCTAAAAATGACCTTAATTTTCTTGATCGCGATGGATGTTTAAGTTTTCTCAGTGCTTTAGCTTCAATCTGCCTAATTCTTTCACGTGTAACACTAAACTGCTGACCTACCTCTTCTAATGTATGATCTGTATTCATTCCTATACCAAATCTCATTCTAAGTACACGTTCTTCTCTTGGTGTTAGACTTGACAAAATTCTTGTCGTTGTTTCACGAAGATTAGCATGAATAGCAGCTTCTAATGGCTGGACAGCATTTTTATCTTCAATAAAATCCCCAAGATGACTATCATCTTCATCGCCAACAGGAGTTTCAAGTGAAATTGGTTCTTTAGCAATCTTTAATACTTTTCTTACTTTATCTAATGGCATTGATAACTTTGTGGATAATTCTTCAGGAGTTGGCTCTCGTCCTATTTCATGCAACATTTGTCTTGAAGTTCTAACAATTTTATTAATTGTCTCTATCATATGCACAGGTATACGTATAGTTCTAGCTTGATCTGCAATAGATCGAGTAATTGCTTGTCTAATCCACCATGTAGCATATGTTGAAAACTTATAACCCCTTCTATATTCAAATTTGTCAACAGCTTTCATCAAACCAATGTTTCCTTCTTGAATGAGATCTAAAAATTGAAGACCTCTATTGGTATATTTTTTTGCTATTGAGATTACCAACCGTAAATTAGCCTCTACCATTTCTTTTTTTGCACGCGCTGATTCTCTTTCACCTTTTTGAATAATTTGAACAAGATTTTTAAATTCTTTTATAGGTAAATTTACTTTAGAAATAAATTCATTAATTGAGTTAAATATTTCATCAATTTCATATTTATTTTCATTGAAAAAATTATTCCAAACTTTGTTGGTACCAACTTTATCTTTCCAAGAGAAATATGCATTTCCATCTTGCCACTTACTTAAAAAATCTAATCTCTTAATTCCAGCTTGTTCTGCCATTCTAAGCAAACTACCTTCAATGTTTGAAATTTTTTTATTAAGACCATAAATTTGGTCTAATAATATTTCTTGTTTATTTTGATTTAGATAAATTTTGTCTAATTTATTAATTAAATCAATTTGAAGATTAAACCTTTTCTTTTCAGATCTTTCGATTAATTCGTCACCTTTTTGGAGTCTTGTTAGTCTTCTGTCATTTAAATTTTCAATTTGCTTAAATGTTTCGACCACGCCATCGATTATATCTAATATAGGTCCTTTAATTTCGGTTTCCATTGCGACAAGTGATAAATTTGTGTCATTTTCATCATCTTCATCATCATTTTCATCATTATCATCTTCATTGTCGTTATCAGCAAAGATTTCATTTTTAGGTTTAAGATTTTCATTCGAACCAGGTTTATCTAATATATTATTAATATTTATTTTATTGCTTTGTAAGATTTCATTTTTATTTAACAGACTGTTATTAGATAAGTTTTTACTGTCAGGACTATCATCATTAAGTCTCGCATAAGTTGTTTCTAAATCTATAATATCTCTAAGCATCATGGAACCATTATCTACGTTATCACGCCATTGTAAAAACTGATTTAATGCAATTGGATTTTCATATAATCCTCCAATCATTAATTCCTTTCCAGCTTCAATTCTTTTAGCTATAGCTATTTCACCTTCCCTAGATAAAAGCTCTACAGTTCCCATTTCTTTTAGATACATTCTTACAGGGTCATCTGAACGACTTACTTCATCTTCAGAAATATTCCCAACAACTTTTTCATCATTTTCTTCTACAGTATTCTCTTCATTTTGATCTATTATATTTATACCTAATTCATTTATTGCTACCATTACATCTTCAATTTGTTCGGACGTTAATTCACCATCTGGTAAGGCTTTATTTAATTGATCATGAGTTATGTAGCCTGAAGTTTTACCTTTTTTTAATAAAGATTTTATCTCAGAATTATTAAGATCAATTATAGGTTTGTCTGAGTTTTCCAAATCTGTTTTTTCTTTGGACTTTTTAATCATTTTTGACTTCATCATTTACTTCTTAATTATTATTAACCATATATATTAATTCTTCTAAAACTCTTCTACTTTCATCAATTTTAACCTTTTCATCTGATGATCGTAATTTGGAAAACATAGCCTCTAATCTAAAATCTCCAAGAAATTTTATAAGATCTCTCTCTTTTAAACTTTCAACTAATTGAGTGTAACTTACATCAGAATTTTCTTTAATAATACTAAATATAACTTCTTTAACATCATGTAAACTATTATTAGTAAATTTTATTTTAATTAATTGTTTTTCAAAAACATCATAGAGTTTTGGAAAGTTTAATATTATTGCAATAATTACTTTAAATCTAAAATCATTTTCTATCTTAGGCAAATTTAAATTAACAAAATTATTTGGCTTAGAGTTATATCCTCTTATTTTAGATCTTAATTTATTAATTCTATTTTCAAGGTCATCTCTAATAGCTAATTGAAGATTTTTTTCTTTAATTTGATATATTTTACTTCTTATAAACTTCCAAAATTTAGCAATCTCTTCAGGTGTCTCATTCATTTTATTTTTTATGCCCATTAACCATATGATATCTGATATATAATAGCTTTTTTCCAATAAGACGTTAAAATTATCTTTACCATTTTTAACTAGGTATTCTTCAGGATCTAGATTATTTGGCAAAAATACAAATCTAAATACATTATCAGTATTTATTAATGGGAGTAATTTATCAAATAATCTAATTGTAGCATTTTTCCCAGCTTGATCACCATCAAATACAACGAAAATATTTTTTGAAAGTTTTGTTAATAAATCTATTTGCTTCTCAGAAACAGCAGTACCCAAAGTGGCTACAGCGGGATATCCAAACCTAAATAAAGCAATTACATCCATATATCCCTCGCATAAAATAATATTATCGATATTTTGCTTTCTTTTCTTTACATTATAAGCACCGAATAAAATATTTCTTTTACTAAAAACATCACTTTCAGGAGAATTTAAATATTTTGGTTCCGAAGAATTAGTTGATCTTCCGCCAAAAGCTATAATTTTTCCATTAGTTGTGATTATAGGAATCATTATCCTATCATAAAAATAACCATATAAATCATTATATTTTTTTTTTGCCAAGCCAATTTCTATTAATTCTTCTTCATTAATGCTTTTTGACTTTAAAAAATTAATTAATTGGTAATCAAAATTTTTCGATGGCGCATAACCTATTAAAAATTCTTGACATATTTCTTTATTTAAACCTCTATTATTTAAGTAATCCAAAACATTTTTGTTCTTCTTATTATATAAATTCTCTATAAAAAATTTTGAAGATAATTCAAGTGTTTTATATTTGTTTTGAAATGAAATATTTTGATTGCTATTATTATTTACCGTTAAACCTATCAAACTTGCTAAATACTTTAAGGCACTATAAAAATCTATATTATCAATTTCCATAATGAAAGAAAATATATCTCCATGTTTTTCACATCCAAAACAGTGATAAAACTGTTTTTCATCATGAACATGGAATGACGGTGTTTTTTCAGAATGAAAAGGACATAGACCTATATAACTATTTTCACTTTTTTTCTTTAAGGTAACTTTTTTTGAAATTATTTCAGATAATTTTATTCTGTTTTTTATCTCTTCTTTTAAATCATCATTATTCATTATGAATTAAATTAATTTCTCCTTTAAAAATTTACTAGCTTTACTAAAATCCATATTTGTAGAATACTTTTCTTTTAGGTAGCTCATAACTTTTCCCATATCTCTAATAGACTTTGCGTCGTTTATTTCTATGGCTTCTTTAACAAGGTTCTTAATTTCATCATCATTCATTTGTTTTGGCAAAAATTGTTTTATTATTTTTATCTCATCTTCCTCACTCTGTACTAAATCCATTCTATTGCCTTTCGTATAAAGTTGAATTGATTCTTCCCTTTGTTTTTGCATCTTTTTTAGTAAAGAAATTATATCAGCCTCACTTATTCCATTCTGATTTCCTTCTGTTCTAACAACAATATCTCTATCCTTAATTGCTGCAATTATCAGTCTAATTGTTTTTGTTGCTACTAAATCTTTATTAATAATTGATTTTTTTAATTCAGAATTTAATTGTTCTCTCATAAAACACCTATGTTAAATGTTCTTATGTTTAATTTTATTGACCTTAAATGTAAACCATTTTAATTAGTATATAAATATCTTTGATATTATCTATTTGAGTATATGTATGCACGATTTTAAAATTTCCAACCTGAATTCTTACATACCCTTTAATTTTTTAAACCAAAATATTTTACCAAAAAATTCAATATTGATATTAGAAACTGGTGAAAAGTTTTTTGGATATTCTTTCGGGTCAGATAAATTAGGAATTGGTGAGTTATGCTTTAATACTTCTATGACTGGGTATCAGGAAATTATCACTGATCCTTCATATACTAATCAAATTATAAGCTTTACTTTTCCACATATAGGGAATGTAGGCACAAACTTTAATGATTATGAGGGAAAATCTAATGTTTCTGGCGTAGTAACAAGACAACTCCCATCCAAAGAATCAAGCTGGAGAAGTGATAAAAATTTTACTGAATGGTTAAAAGATTTATCAATACCTGGAATTGCAGGAATTGATACAAGAAATTTAACTAAAATTATTAGAAACAGAAAATCAATCAATGCAATAATCGCTAAAATTGACAAAACTGAAAGCTTAAGTGAATTAAAAGAAATTTTACAAAAGCATCCATCTATGAATGGTCTTGAATTGTTCAGTAAAATTTCAACAAAAAAAGAATATCTTTGGAAAGAAAATTTGCATGAATTGATCAAATCATCAAAAAAACAAAATAATAAGCCATTAAAAATAATTGCTTTTGATTACGGAGTAAAATCAAATATTTTACGAAACTTATATGAAAGAAATTTTGAAGTATCCGTTCTCCCTTATACCACAACAATTGAAGAAATTATTTCAAAAAATCCAGATGGTATATTTTTATCTAATGGTCCAGGTGACCCCAAGGCATCGGATCCAAATGTTTTTAAATTATTAAAAAATTTAACTAGTTTAAAAATTCCAATATTTGGTATTTGTATTGGTCATCAACTTATAGCTTTAACATTGGGTGCCAAAACTTCTAAAATGAAACAAGGTCATAGAGGAGCAAACCATCCAGTCAAGAATTTAGAAACAAATAGTGTAGAGATAACAAGTCAAAATCATGGATTTATTGTTGACAAACAAAGTCTTCCAAGTGATCTTCATATTACTCATATTTCTTTATTTGATCAATCAATTGAAGGCCTTAGACATAAAGAACTTCCCATTTTTTCAGTTCAATTTCATCCAGAAGCTTCCCCAGGACCTACAGATACATCATATTTGTTTGATAAATTTTATAATCTTTGTCTAGAGTACAATAATGCCAAAAAGAACTGATTTAAACTCGATTTTAATCATAGGTGCAGGTCCAATTATAATTGGTCAAGCGTGTGAATTTGATTATTCGGGAGCTCAAGCATGTAAGGCTCTTAAAGAAGAAGGTATGAGAGTTATTTTAGTGAATTCTAATCCTGCAACTATAATGACAGATCCAATTATGGCAGATGCTACATATATTGAGCCAATACAAAAAGATGTAATTCATAAGATCATAAAAAAAGAAAAACCTGATGCAATCTTACCAACTATGGGGGGGCAAACAGCACTAAATGTCACATTAGAATTACATAAAGATGGAATATTAGAAAAAGAAAATATTGAAATTATTGGAGCTAAACCCGAATCAATAAAAAAAGCTGAAGACAGAAGTTTATTTAAAAAATCGATGGATAAAATTGGCTTATCTTCTGCAAAAGCAAAGATTGTAAAAAATATGAATGATGCCTTAAAATCATTAGATTTTGTTGGATTACCATGCATTATTAGACCCTCCTTTACTCTTGGTGGAGAAGGTGGTGGAGTTGCTTATAATAAAGAAGAATTCATTTCAATTGTAGAACAAGGTTTAAAATTAAGCCCTGTCAGTGAAGTTTTAATTGAAGAATCACTAATCGGTTGGAAAGAATTTGAAATGGAAGTAGTAAGAGATAAATTTGATAATTGTATAATAATTTGTTCTATAGAAAATGTTGATCCTATGGGAGTTCATACTGGAGATTCTATAACAGTTGCTCCTGCTTTAACTCTTACAGATAAAGAATATCAAAAAATGCGATTAGCGAGTATTAATATCCTTAGAGAAATTGGGGTTGATACAGGTGGATCAAATGTTCAGTTTGCAGTCAATCCTAAAGATGGTAGACAAATTGTTATTGAAATGAACCCACGAGTGAGCAGATCTTCTGCACTTGCTTCAAAAGCAACAGGTTTTCCAATAGCAAAAATAGCTGCAAAACTTGCCATTGGTTACCATTTAGATGAATTAATTAACGATATTACCAAAAATACGCCTGCTAGCTTTGAGCCCACAATAGATTATGTTGTAACAAAAATTCCAAAATTTACCTTTGAAAAATTTCCAGGCTCAAAAAAATATTTAACAACTTCAATGAAATCTGTTGGAGAAGCTATGTCAATAGGAAGATCTTTCCAAGAATCTCTTCAAAAAGGACTAAGATCTCTTGAAAATGATTATTCAGGATTAGATCAAATAAGTTACAACACCGTAGAAGAATTAGAAAAATTACTTAGTGAACCAGTTCCAGAGAGAATTTTAATTATAGCTGAAGCTATTAGAAAAAGTTTTTCTTTAAAAGATATTCACAATAAAACAGGATGGGATTTCTGGTTTTTGGAACAAATTAGTGGAATAATTGAAGTAGAAAATTTTTTAAGAAAAAAAGGAGTACACAAAAATAAAGAGTTTTTAACAAATCTAAAATCTATGGGCTTTTCAGATTTAAAAATTTCTGAATTAGTAAACATAGATGTTAATGAAATAATAGAGATTAGAAAAAGTTGTAATGTTTATCCATCCTTTAAAAGAGTAGACACATGTTCAGCTGAGTTTTCATCTGAAACAGCCTATTTATATAGCTCTTATGAACTATCAGATATAACAGAATGTGAAGCAAATCCATCTGAAAAGCAGAAAGTTGTAATTCTGGGCGGTGGGCCAAATAGAATTGGCCAAGGTATCGAGTTTGATTATTGTTGTGTTCATGCATCTTACAGTTTAAAAAAAATGGGCATTGAAACTATTATGATTAATTGTAATCCAGAGACCGTTTCTACTGATTATGATACGTCTGACAAACTTTATTTCGAACCTCTTACTTTTGAAAATGTTTTTGATATCATTAATAAAGAACAAGAAAATGGAAAATTACTTGGTGTAATTGTTCAGCTAGGTGGTCAAACTCCTCTTAAAATAGCAAATGAGTTAGACAAATCAGGAATTAAAATTTTAGGCACTTCAGTTGATGCAATTGACTTAGCTGAAGATAGAGATCGATTTCAAAAATTTATAAGGTCTTTAACTCTAAAACAACCAGTTAATGATGTTGCTAAAAGTAAAATTGAAGCTCAAAAAATTTGTGAAAATATAGGCTTTCCAATTGTGATTAGACCAAGTTATGTTCTTGGAGGAAGAGCTATGGAAATAATACACAATATGGATCAATTAAATAAATACATTAATGTGGCTGTTAGAGTATCAGGGAAAAATCCTGTATTAATAGATCAATTTTTAAAAAATGCAATGGAAGTTGATGTTGATGCAATATCTGATGGAAAAGATGTTTTTATTGCTGGCATAATGGAACACATTGAAGAGGCTGGAATACACTCAGGAGATTCTGCGTGTGTTTTACCACCTCAAAACATATCTGATCAAATGTTAAATAAAATAAAAAATCAAACTCAAATTATTGCAAAAAGTTTAAAGGTAAAAGGCTTTATGAACATTCAATTTGCTATAAAAGAAAATGAGTTATTTATTTTAGAAGTCAATCCAAGAGGAAGCCGAACTATACCATTTGTTGCAAAAGCAACAGGATATCCACTTGTAAAGTATGCCTGTCAAATTATGATTGGTCATTCAATACAAGAACTTAAATTAAAAGAAAATAATATTAAACATGTTTGTGTAAAAGAAGCTGTTTTTCCTTTTGCAAGATTTCAAGGCACTGACATTATATTAGGCCCTGAAATGAAATCAACAGGTGAAGTCATGGGAATTGATAAAAACTTTGAACTAGCTTTTTATAAAAGTCAATTGGGTTCAAACATACCTCTTCCTAAAAAAGGTAAAATATTTATTTCTATAAAAGATGAAGATAAAAGAAAAATTATTGAACCTGCAAAATCTCTAGTAAGTTTTGGTTTTGACTTAATTGCAACTAGGGGAACAGCAACCTTCCTGAAGAATAATAAAATTTCTTGTGAAATTGTTAAAAAAGTTTTTGAAGGAAGACCAAATGTTGTTGACTTAATGATTTCAAATGAAATTGATCTAGTTATAAATACCGTTGAAGGGTTGAAATCAATTGAAGATAGTTTTTCATTAAGACAAACTGCATTATTAAACAATATTCCTTATTATACTACTATACAAGGTGCTATTGCTGTAACATCTGCTATTAAAAGTGTAATTAACAAAGAAATTGATGTACACTCATTACAATCATATTTAAATTGATTGGAGTATTTTAATGGAAAAAGTACCTTTTACAATAAATGGGTTAGAAAATTTAAAGAATGAATTTACTAATTTAAAGAAAATTCAAAGACCAGAGATTATAAAAGCTATTTCAATCGCCCGTGAACATGGGGATTTATCAGAAAACGCTGAATATCACGCTGCTAAAGAAAAACAATCATTTATTGAAGGAAGAATAACTGAGCTTGAAAGTGTTTTAAGCAGAGCTGAAGTAATAGATTTAACAAAACTTGATGGAAAAAGGGTTACTTTTGGCACAAAAGTAACTGTTTATGATGAAGATGCAGACAAGGATGTAGAGTTTTCTATAGTTGGTCCGTATGAAGCTAATTTAGAAAAAGGATTAATTTCAGTCTCATCCCCTTTAGCTAAAGGCTTAATGAGTAAAGAGAGCGGCTCTCAGGTAGAAATTAAAACTCCAAGTGGTATAAAAAATTATGAAATTTTAAATATAGACATTTTAAAATAAATCAAATGAAAACAGAATGCTTGATATTATTAATAGGCATTAAAGGGATTGATAATCAATCAATTGCTCTCGCAAAGAATTTAGGTTTTGAATTCAAAAAAATTAAAATTGAAATTAATCCTTTTTTAAGAACTTTTCCGTTTTTTGGAGACCTTTTTAATAATTTAGGAAATAATCTTAAATTAATTAAAAAATATGATTTTAAGTATTTAATCACTACTGGGAAGAAATTATCAGGAGTGTCTGTAGCTCTAAAAAAAATCTATGGTAAAAAAATAATTAATATTCATTTACAAAAACCAAATTTTTATTCTAAATATTTTGATATACTTGTGACACCAGAACATGATGGGTTTTACCGTAAGCATAATATTATTAAAATAATAGGTTCACTTGTACCATTCAATGAAATAGAAATTAAAAAAAAAAATACTTTAATAGAAAAAAAATTTAAATATTTTAAATCTCCAAATGTATTAGTTCTGTTAGGTGGAAAAAGTAAAAGATTTTCCCCAACTAATACAGACTTTTCAAAGCTATTATTTGATATAAAATATGCAGCAAAAAAAATTTCAGCAAATGTTATCATTTGTCAATCTAGAAGAACACCAGAAAATATTTTATATCTAGCAGAACAAATATTTTCTGATTTTACAAGTCACTTTTACATCTCAAAAAAGGATGAACCAAATATCTACCCATCAATAATTAAAATATGTGATTATATAGTTGTGACTAACGATAGTGTAAATATGATTAGTGAAACAGCCTCTACAACTAAAAATTTATTTTTGGGTTATTTAAACAAAGAAAAAAGTAAACTTAAGTCTTTTCATGAAAAACTTTTAAAATATAACAGTATAAAAATATTTAAAAATTCTTTTTACAATTTTAAAAAAATACCACTAGATAATCAAAAAAAATTAAATAAAGATTTCAAATTAATATTGAACAAATTATCTAAATAATTTCAATTTTTCCTGTTGAGAAAAGTTTGAATAGAGATAAGATACATTTTCTTCATAACCATTATAAATTTGTGTTTTTTGAAATTCATTTGTTCCTAATAACTGCTCTTTACTTTGAGACCATCTAGGGTGGGGAACATTTGGATTAACATTTGCCCAAAAACCATATTCTTTAGGTGCTAATTTTTCCCATAAACCAATTGGTTTTTCATTTGTGAACGTAATTTTTACAATAGACTTAATTGATTTAAAACCATACTTCCAAGGTAATACCAATCTTAAAGGAGCACCATTTTGATTAGGGATATCTTTTCCATACATCCCAGTTGCAAAAAAAGCTAAATCATTTTTTGCTTCCTGAAGAGATATACCCTCAACATATGGCCAAGGGTACCAAGACTGTTTTTGACCTGGTGCAATTTTTGGGTCATAAAAAGTTTCAAACCTTACGTAATTAGCATCCTTATCTGGATCAACAATTTCTAAAATTTTATTAACTGGAAATCCTAACCATGGAACAACCATCGCCCAACCTTCAACACAGCGAAATCTATAAATTCTTTCTTCAAGTCCAATCAATTTTTTGAGCTTATCAATATCAAATGTTCTCTTTTTCTTAACTAACCCATCAATTTTGATTGACCAATTATCAACTTTTAGTTTTGAAGCTCTTCTCCAAATATTTTTACTTGACCCAAATTCGTAAAAATTTGTGTATGTCGTAGCTAACTTTTCACTTGTATAAGGCAATGGAAGAAAATATTTTTCATTAAGTTTGTTTGTAGTTTGATATGAAGCTAAAGAAAATGAGGGATATAACGAAAACATCAACGCTGATTTTCCTAGAGAACTAACGAAAGACCTTCTATTTCTAAAATAACTTTCATCAGTTACCGATGACTCAGAAATTTCCCATGACTTTTTCTTTTTAAGATACATTTAGATCAATTCACTAACAGAGTTTTTTAGATTCTGTATTGCTATCTTAAGATCCTCGGTGCTTGTCGCATACGAAACTCTAAAATATGGTTCTAGACCAAATGCACTACCTGGAACAGCTGCGACTTTAGCTTCTTCTAAAATCCACTCAACAACTTCTGTATCATTGCTTAAAGATTTTCCATTTTTAGTTTTTTTACCGATTAATCCAGAAACATTTGGGTAAGCATAAAAAGCTCCTTTTGGCATTAAACAACTTATACCATCAATGGAATTTAAACCATCAACCACAAGATTTTTTCTTTCATTAAATGCTTTTAAACACGGTTCTAAAAATTTTCTATCACCATTTAATCCAGCTAAGGCTGCATATTGTGATATTGAAGTTGGATTAGAAGTTGATTGACCTTGTATTTTCATCATAGCTTGTATCAGATCTTTTCTCCCAGCTGCATAACCAATTCTCCAACCAGTCATGCAATAGCTTTTTGAAACACCGTTGACCGTAAGTATTCTATCTTTCAAATCTGGAGCAATTTGTGCTAATGTATAAAATTTAAAATCATCATACACTATATATTCATATATATCATCTGTGATAACATTCACATCTTTATGTTGTCTCAAAACATCTGCAATATTAATTAACTCTTGTTTTGTATAACAAGAACCTGACGGATTAGAAGGACTATTTAAAATTATCCATTTTGTTTTTTTTGATATGATTTTATCTAATTGAGCAGGGTTTATTTTAAAATCATTTTCTTCATTACAATTCAAGAACTTAGGGGTACCACCAGCTAATATTGTCATGTCTGGATATGAAACCCAATATGGCGTAGGGATAATTACTTCATCTCCTGAATTTAATGAAGCAAACAAAGCATTAAATAATATCTGTTTTCCACCAACTCCAACTATAACTTGATCTATATTATAATTTATCTCGTTGTCATTTTTAAATTTATTTACTATTGCTTGTTTTAACTCAGGTATACCCTCTACATTAGTATATTTAGTATAGCCCATATTTATCGCTTTAATTGCAGCATCTTTTATATGTTCAGGTGTATCAAAATCTGGTTCTCCAGCAGATAAGCTAATTATTTTTTCACCAGCAGCTCTAAGTTCTCTTGCTTTAGCTGTAATAACCATTGTAGGTGATGGCTTAATTTTTTTTAAACTGTGTGAAATAAAATCCATTTAAACTCCAATTACTAATGCTATTGAATATTTTTCTTTCTATCATAAATCAATATTATGTCTATTGCCAATAATCATGAATTTAAACTAAAATCAGATTTTGATCCAGCAGGAGATCAACCTAAAGCAATAAATGATTTAATTGAAGGCATAAATAAAAAAGAAAAAGACCAAGTACTTATGGGTGTAACAGGTTCAGGGAAAACCTTTACAATGGCCCACGTGATAAAAACCCTAAATAAACCCACATTGATAATGGCTCCAAATAAGACTCTTGCAGCTCAATTATATGGTGAGATGAAAGAGTTTTTTCCTGAAAATGCAGTAGAGTACTTTGTTTCGTATTATGATTATTATCAACCTGAAGCTTACGTTCCAAGATCTGATACATTTATCGAAAAGGAGTCTAGCATTAACGAACAAATTGATAGAATGAGGCATTCAGCTACAAGATCTTTATTAGAGAGAAATGACGTTATAATTGTTGCATCGGTTTCATGTATATATGGAATTGGATCTGTTGAAACTTATTCACAAATGACAATTAATTTAAAAAAAGGTGATAATATATCACAACATAAATTAATCAGACAA